>NZ_CP144914.1:3047448-3371172 GCF_008014775.2 Alkalicoccus halolimnae
AAAGTATTTTCATGATAGAAGATTTACCTGCTCCGCTGTTCCCGGTTATGTAAACAAATTCTCCCTGGCGAACGTGTAATGAAACATTATTTACAGCCATGACCCCGCTGCGGTAGGCTTTCCAAACATTTTTTAATTCGATCACGGTTCTTCTCCCTTTCGCAAAATATATTCCGATAGATTTTTCTTTTGTTTATGCCGTTTTCTTCATCTAAACCGGAGGCAGTTTTTATAAAGCATGTCTCCCGTTCCAGTCGGACTTTTATTCAGTGTGCCTATAGTTCTTCCCTGCCATTGGAATCATCAGGCTCTTTCAAAACACAAAAAAACCCCTTTTTTACAGTTGCTTTGTAAAAAAGGAGCTCTTATCTCATATGTGCTGCTATCGATTAAGTTATTGGCTTTCCACCCATGCTGCTACATCGTCTGCATCTTCACCTTCAACTAAGTTTTCCGGCATGCTTCCAGGACCTTCGCTGATGGCAGATGTAATTTCATCGTGAGAATAACCATCAAGTGCCGGACCAGTGCCGCCTTCCAATTCGCCGCCGTGGCAGGACGCACAGTTACCCTGATAGAGCTCTTCTCCGTTAGCGAGATCATACTCGCCTTCGTTAGCGGCTTCATTTCCACCGTTGTTTGCGCCGTTTTCAGCCGGTTCGTTTTCGCCGCCCCCGCCTCCACACGCAGCCAGCAGCAGTGACATGCTGAACAGGCCAGCTACTAATTTCTTCATACATTCCCCTCCTCTTAAGGTTTAAAAAATTCCATGGCAGTGTTTACAAATACCTGCTATTTCATTATAACCTAATTATCTTCTTTTGAAACCTTCTCCAAGAACTTCAGACGTATTACTTACAATAACGAAGGCCTCAGGGTCTATAGCTTTTACTAATTGTTTTAATTTAGTAATTTCATTCCTTCCTACAATACAAAGCAGAACCGGTCTCGAATGGTTTGTGTACCCTCCGTAACCGGCCAGTTTTGTCACACCCCGGTCCACCTGAGTCAAAAGTCCTTGCTTAACTTCTTCTTCATATTCGGATATGATCATCACCATTTTTGAATATCCGAAGCCGATCTGTACAATATCAATCGTTTTCCCTGTAACAAACAAAGCGATAAGAGCATATAGCGCATATTCAAATCCGAAAACAAACGCCGAAGAACTTACTACCAGGCCGTCGATAATAAATACGCATCCTCCGAGCGACAATCCGGAATATTTATTAATTATCTGCGCTGCCAGATCGGTCCCTCCCGTGGAGGAATTGGAGCGGAATACTATTCCGAGACCGATACCTACTCCCAGTCCGCCCATGATCGAAGCAAGCAGCGGGTCGAATGTCGCTGCCTCCATGTCTCTAGTCAAATAGACGATGTACGGTAGAAAAAGCGTTCCAACAAGTGTTTTCGTACCATACAAAAGGCTTCCTGTTAAACTGCCGCCAAGCAGAATAACCCCTGCTGCAAAGAGAGGTATATTAAAGGCCCATTGAGTATACGCCGGTTCAAATCCGAACAATGCTACGAAGAGAGTCGAAATGCCCGCTACGCCACCTGAAGCGATCTGGTTGGGAAGCAGGAACAAATTAAACGTTACTGCTACGACAGCCGATCCAACGAGAACATGGGCGAATTCCCATATCATCCTTTGGAAAGGTGTTTTTACTTTTGCTGTTTCACGGCGGTTCTGCTTTTTCATCATATGTAAAAAACCTCCTTATCCGCCAAATCCTTTCGTAGTATATCACCGGGGTCAGCCCTTGTAAACGCAGTCCCGCTAACGCTTTACAACACTATAGCAGCGAGTGCTTTAAAAGAGGCACTCATGCAGAATCACTGCACCATGAGGCATGAAAATGGCCTTGTATAGAAATGGAACTTCTCCTCTATACAGACGGAAGGATGGTCATAGAGGGGCTTCTTTATTTAGAAGGCAGCTCCTGCTCTGTCTTTTTACCTTAAGCTGCAAAGGACATGGGGCGACTCCGGGCCTATCAAGGACGAGCCCCACTCCGCACGACCGCAGGGAGGACGGGATTAGCTGAGGCCGGCCATGCCCCCCCATGGAAACAAAAGTTCACGTTCATCGCTTCAATACTTTATTTTCAAGGCAGCCTATTCAATAGTTTTGTCCGTGTAATTTATATAGTTAAATCAATTTTATAGAGTAATATTACTGCCGTTATACGAATATTTTCGATATTCCATTCAATGAATCAGTAAAAAAAACGGAATGATTGAAACAGAAGGCGGCGACTCCAGTGGGATCAGCGAAGTCTGAAAATCCATTCTGACGCAGCGAAGCGGAGGCAGAATTAGTTGAAGACCAGCCCCACGGAAAGCGTCCGCCTGCAGTGTAAATCATTCATTATATTGAAACCCCCCTTTCTTACAGCGACTATTTAAATTGATTCAATTGTTTATACAATAGAAGACCAGGTGGACGTTTGCAGGTACAACTAAAAAAGCGGCGTGACAAAATCCTGTCACACCGCTCCTCAGCACCGGGATAGCTCCCCGGAACATCGATATTTACCTGAATTAATCAATTTGACTGCGCAGATAGCCGTCAATAAACTGGGTCAGGTCCCCGTCCATCACTGCCTGCGTATTTCCTGTTTCGATATTCGTGCGGTGATCTTTCACCATGTTATAAGGGTGGAAGACATAGGAACGGATCTGGCTTCCCCAGCCGATTTCCGACTGCTCTCCGCGGATTTCCAGTGCTTCCTGCTTCTGTCGTTCCAACTCCTGCTGAAACAGTTTTGCACGAAGCATGCTCATTGCCTGTTCTCTGTTTTTGATCTGCGAGCGCTCGGACTGGCAGCTGACGACGGTATTCGTCGGGATGTGCGTCATCCGCACCGCCGAATCTGTCGTGTTAACGTGCTGGCCTCCGGCACCGCTCGACCGGAACGTATCGACCCGTATATCCTCGGTAGACAAATCAATTTCCACGTTATCATCCAGTTCCGGCATCACTTCACAGGAAGCAAAAGAAGTGTGACGCCTTCCCGAAGAGTCGAAAGGAGAAATTCTAACGAGCCGGTGTACTCCCTTTTCTGCTTTCAAATACCCAAAAGCATTGTGTCCTTTAATCATTAACGTCACGCTTTTCAAGCCTGCTTCATCCCCGGGCAGGTAATCCAGCGTTTCCACACTGAACCCCTGGGAATCTGCCCACCTTGTATACATGCGCAGCAGCATGGATGCCCAGTCCTGTGATTCCGTACCTCCGGCTCCCGGATGAAGTTCCAGAATGGCATTATTGGCGTCATACGGTTCATTTAAAAGAAGCTGCAGTTCGAACTTGTCAAGCTGCTTTTTCACACTGGCTATACCGCTCTCCAGCTCCCCGCGCATGTCCTCTGCGCCTTCATCTTTTACGAGCTCGTGGGTCACTTCCAGATCAGCAAGCTGGGATTCAATAGACCGGTATTCCTCCGTCATTGCTTTCAGTGCATTATTTTCACCGATGACTTTCTGAGCTTTATTCTGATCTTCCCAAAACGAAGGATCAGCCATTCGTTCTTCCAGTTCTGCTATTCGGGTCTCCTTTTCCTCGAGGTCAAAGAGACCCCCTGTAGTCCGCTAAAGTATTAGCCATAGTTTCAAGCTGCTGTCTGATTTCTGATAGTTCCATAGTCGCTTCACCTCATAATAAAATTTTCATCATGCGGAAAAGGGATGGTCTATATATCCGGCCACCCCTTGCCCTGAAGCTCTGTTTAAATCCAGCGTTGTTTAAAAGAGTGCCTGCGGCTCCTCTTCTTTCACCTCTTGATCTGCTGGTGCAATTTTCTCCAATAGCCACGCCGAGCGTGAACAGAGCCTTTTCGAAAAATCTTTACGCTTCTTCTTTTCCGTGACAGTTTTTGTATTTCTTACCTGATCCACATGGACAAGGGTCGTTTCTTCCTGTTGTTTCTCCTTTTACAAAAGGCTGGGCTTTGTTATCAGGCTCTGCTGCTTTCTGCTCGTCAGCTGTATCCCGATGGAGAGCCTTCCCTTCTGCTACCTGCTCCCGCTTCAGATTCGATTGAATCTGTGCTTTCATCACGTAGCGGGATACCTCTTCTTCAATCGAAGCAATCATTGTTTCAAACATTTCGTATCCTTCGAATTTATACTCCCGAAGAGGATCATTCTGCGCATAAGCACGGAGATTGATCCCCTGGCGGAGCTGGTCCATCTGGTCAATATGAGAGGTCCATTTCGTATCTACAGTACGAAGCAGAATAACGCGTTCAAATTCGCGCATCTGTTCAGAAGTAAATTCTTCCTCCCGCTTGTTGTAATCTTCGAGCACTTTATCCATGATCAGTTCGATCATTTCTTCAGGATCGAGACCGTTCAGATCTTTTTCCGTAATCTCCTGTTCCGCAAGCACAGTGATGTTGACGTATTCAACAAGGCCCTGCAGGTTCCAGTCTTCTGGAACTTCTTCTTCCGGGGTATAAGAATCAACGACTCTGGAGACCGTAGATTCCAGCATCTGCTCCACGACCGGCCGGAGATTTTCTGAATCCAGCACTTCATCACGCTGTTCGTATATCACATCGCGCTGCTCGCGCATGACGTCATCATACTGAAGGAGCTGCTTACGCGCATCAAAGTTGTTGCCTTCAACCCGCTTCTGTGCCTGCTCTACCGCTTTCGTAATGATTTTACTCTCAATAGGCTGATCTTCTTCCATGCCAAGTCTTTCCATCATTTTACTCATATTTTCTGAACCAAACCGGCGCATGAGCGGATCTTCCAGAGAAAGAAAGAAAAGGGACATACCAGGATCTCCCTGACGTCCGGAACGACCGCGGAGCTGGTTATCAATACGACGCGATTCATGGCGCTCCGTTCCAAGCACAAACAGGCCGCCAAGATCAGCTACCCCCTGACCCAACTTTATATCCGTTCCTCGTCCGGCCATGTTTGTAGCAATGGTTACAGCTTTCTGCTGGCCTGCCTGTTCGATAATTTCGGCTTCACTTGCGTGATTTTTAGCGTTCAGAACGTTGTGGGGGATTCGTTTCTTTTTGAGCATTTTTGAAATAAGCTCAGAGTTATCCACGCTCACTGTACCTACCAGCACAGGCTGACCTTTTTCGTAGAGCTCTTCTATTTTACTAACAATGGCCCGCTGTTTGCTCGCCAGGGATTTGTAGATTAAGTCAGACTTATCTTCCCGGACGATCGGCTCGTTTGTCGGTACCGAGTAAACATTCATATTATAAATATTACGAAATTCTTCTTCCTCTGTTTTAGCTGTACCTGTCATTCCGGAAAGCTTTTCATACATACGGAAGTAGTTCTGGAATGTAATAGACGCCATCGTCATGCTTTCCCGCTTGATTTTGACACCTTCTTTCGCTTCAATCGCCTGATGAAGACCGTCGCTGAAGCGCCGGCCTTTCATCAAGCGGCCTGTGAACTGGTCGACAATCGCCACTTCACCGCCGTCGACCACGTAATCTTCATCACGGATCATAACTTTATGAGCCTTGAGTGCCTGATTCAAGTGGTGATTTAACTGAACGTGGTCAGAATCAAACAAATTCTCAATATTAAAGATTCGTTCCGCTTTATTTACACCGGCTTCTGTAAGCTGAACTGTTTTTGACTTTTCTTCTAATGTATAGTCAGTATCCTGCTTCAGCATTTTCACAAACGAATTGGCGGTACTGTATAATTCGGAGGTGCGGTTAGCCGCTCCGGAAATAATAAGCGGCGTCCGGGCTTCATCGATTAATATCGAGTCGACTTCATCGACAATCGCGAAATGGAGCTTGCGCTGGACCATTTGTTTTTTGTACGTAACCATGTTGTCCCGGAGGTAATCAAATCCAAATTCATTATTAGTACCGTAAGTAACATCAGCAGCATATGCTTCTCTTTTTTCATCTTTCGTCATTCCGGCAACATTCAAACCTACTGTAAGGCCGAGAAAATTGTACAGTTTCCCCATATCTTCTGCGTCACGGCGCGCAAGGTAATCGTTCACTGTTATGACGTGGGCCCCTTTTCCGGTCAGTGCATTTAAATACACCGCCAGAGTAGCTACGAGCGTTTTACCTTCCCCTGTCTTCATTTCTGCAATGTCTCCGCGGTGAAGAACGATACCACCGACGAGCTGCACCCGGAAATGCGTCATACCCAGCGTTCTGGTAGATGCTTCCCGTACTACTGCAAACGCTTCCGGAAGAAGAGAGTCCAGAGATTCTCCGTCCTGGTGACGCTTTTTAAACTGCTCTGTTTTGGCACGCAGGTCATCGTCGCTCAGTTTCTTCATCTCTTCTCCCTGAGCTTCCGTATCCTCTACAAGTTTATCTAATTTTTTTAAATGACGGGCATCGGCATCTCCCATCACTTTCTTAATTATACCTAACATCGGGCATTGCTCCCTTATTTCTTATTTTCAAGTCTTCGTTACTGTCCATTATCGTGGTAAAACCTTTCCTTTAATGCAGATTATCCTTGATTTCCTGCTGATTCTTCTGCAGAAACCCATCGAACAAACTGATCGGCAGGAAGCTGTAAACAACATTATTTTAACGTTAATTTAATCGTCTGAAAATGAAAGAACGGAGCGCCTCAGTCACTCCGCCTCCTCTCATTTTCTTCGTGTTGCACGCTTCTTCTTATTTTATCAGTTTGCTGAAGAGCTTACAAGGTGAACAAACAGCCTGTTATCTCTTCCCTTCAGTATGCCTGATAAAATGACTAAATGCCGACAGCCCTTTTTCGAAAAATTTATTATATGAATCCATTTCATAATATACTTTTCAAGTTATTTCAACGAACATTTTATCAATTTATAATGTGAATATTCGTATATAAAATTGGATGATTGGAACGGCAGACGGTGACTCCGGCGGGATTGAGTGAAGTCTCAAAATCCATTCTTCCGGTTTAAAGCACTGAAAGAATGAGTGGAAGACGAGCCCCGCGGAAAACGTACGTCTGCAGCAGAGGTCATCTGCCTTATTCGGTTTATCCAGGACTGCCTCCTATTAGAAAATAGAGTCATATATATAATGATTTTAAAGCAGCGTGTATATCTATTATATTCGATCCTTCCATCGCTGAAACGTCAGCAAAACAAAAAAGCAATAATAGGGATTTTCAAAGTAAACGGCAGTCATTTTTAAACGGCCCGGATTGAATTCATGCTCTGGAACCGCTTATAATGAGCGGTAGCGTATCAACCGATATCATTGGAGGTGCAATTATGGTGACCGTAGTCAAAGTTTTAAACAATAACGTCGTCATCGCTTCCCATCCGGATTACGATGAAGTTGTCCTTATAGGAAAGGGACTCGGCTTTGGAAAGAAACACGGGCAGGAGATAGCGGGGGAACAGGCAGAAAAATTTTTCGTGCTTCGGAATCTGGAAGAACAGGAACAATATAAAAACCTCCTTGAATATGTTGATGAAAATTTTATTGCTTTAATGGGGGAGGAAATCGAACGTCTCGAAACGACCTTCCGTTCCTCCCTTAATGAACATATACACGTTGGATTAACGGACCATCTCTACTTCGCAGTCAAGCGCATTCAACAGGGACAGGGAATTAAGAATCCTTTTCTTAAGGAAACAGAACTTGCTTATCCGCTGGAATATCAGGCTGCAGCAGAGCTTGCCGAGCGTTTCGACAAAGCCCTCGGGATACGCATTCCAGAAGGTGAAATAGGCTTTATCACCCTGCACATTCACAGTGCCCTCACCAACCGTGACCTCACTCAAATCAACCGTCATACCCAGCTTATAAGCGAACTCGTCAGATACATTGAAACTGCTTTTCAAATCGATATCGACCGCAATGATATCAATTACCTCCGTCTTGTCCGTCATTTAAATCATGCTGTAGAGCGGGTTGATAATGAAGACCATGCAGAAAATCAGGAAAATTTATTAAAATTATTGCAGACAGAATATCCGCTGTGCTATGATCTTAGTTGGAAGCTGATGAAAGTCATGCAGCAGCGCCTGAAAAAAAGAGTTCCTGATGCAGAAGCAGTTTATCTGACGCTTCATATTCAGAGACTTCTTTCCGGCGAACGCAATCGAATATAACAAAGACGGTACTTTTCCGTGTTACTGATAGTGCAGGCATGAGAGAAAAGGATGGTCGTATGAAAATAGTTGTCCAGGTGTATCCCTGCCTGAACTCTATCTTTCTGCGCCTCTCTTTTTCCCTCATGCCTTTTTTTGTTTTTACGCGGAACTGCTGGCTGAAATCAGCAAAAATTATTTAAGGGGGAAATTTTCATGGCAAGTAATGCTTTTGGCGTATTACAGAAGATCGGCCGCTCACTTATGCTGCCTGTCGCTCTTCTTCCGGCAGCCGGTTTGCTGCTCGCTCTTGGTGACGCAATGCAGAACCCGGATATGATTGAGGTTTTCGGATTTCTGGAAAATCCGGTTGTGGAAATAATAGCAACCATGATGCAGGAAGCTGGTGACGTTGTGTTCGCCAACCTTGCTCTGCTTTTTGCTGTCGGGGTTGCTATTGGACTGGCAGATGGAGACGGAGTTGCCGGTCTCGCTGCTATTATCGGTTTCTTAATTATTAATATTACGATGGGTGTCCTCGAAGGCGTCCAGCCTGAAATGATTGGGGCTGACGCTCCGGAATATGCGATGGTGCTCGGTATACCCACACTTGCTACCGGGGTTTTCGGCGGGATAATCGCCGGTCTGCTCGGGGCCTATATGTACAAACGCTTCTACAATATTGAACTGCCTTCTTATTTAGGCTTCTTTGCAGGAAAGCGTTTTGTTCCTATCGTTACGGCAGGATCCTCCATTTTGATTGGTATAGCGATGTTCTTCATCTGGCCTTTCATTCAGGACGGACTGAACACGTTCTCTTATTTCATGACAGAATCCAACCGAACGTTGTCGACTTTTATTTTTGGTGTAATTGAACGTTCCCTTATCCCGTTTGGTCTGCACCATATTTTCTATTCACCTTTCTGGTTTGAATTCGGAACGTATACGAGTGCAGCAGGCGAAATTGTACGCGGAGATCAGCAGATTTTCTTCCAGCAGATCCGTGATGGTGCTGAACTTACAGCCGGAGCTTACATGACTGGTAAGTATCCGTTTATGATGTTCGGTCTTCCTGCAGCGGCTCTTGCCATTTATCACTGTGCCCGCCCGGAAAATAAAAAAGTTGTTGCCGGAATCATGGGTTCTGCAGCTTTAACTTCTTTTCTTACCGGTATTACTGAGCCTATCGAATTCAGTTTCTTATTTGTTGCACCCCTCCTGTTTGCCATTCACGCAGTGTTCGCAGGACTTTCCTTTATGACGATGCACCTTCTCGGTGTTCAGATCGGCCAGACGTTCTCGGGTGGTGCGATTGACTTCTTCCTATACGGAATTCTGCCGAACAGGACGGAATGGTGGCTCGTTATCCCAGTCGGTCTTGTATTCGCCCTTATTTACTACTTCGGATTCCGTTTTGCGATTCAGAAGTTTAACCTTATGACTCCCGGGCGTGAAAAGCCCGATGAGGACGCTGATGGTCAAAAAGGCGGAAAAGCAGGCAACGATGAACTTCCTTACGAAGTACTGAAAGCATTCGGTGGAAAAGAAAATCTTTCCTATCTCGATGCTTGTATTACACGTCTTCGTATTACTGTAGAAGATACAGAGTCAGTAGATAAAAAACGCTTAAAAGAGCTTGGCGCCTCCGGTGTTATGCAGATCAACAATAATGTACAGGCTATTTTCGGCCCTCGTTCTGAAACGATTAAAGGGCAGATGCAGGATATTATTAAAGGGAAAGCTCCTTCTGAACCCGAACAAACCCCTGAAAAAACAGGTGGTCCCGTAAAAAGCAGCATTACCGTTTCCATGCCGCTGCAAGGAGAATTAAAGCCTCTTTCTGAAGTGCCGGACGATATGTTCGCACAGAAAATGATGGGAGACGGTTTTGCTATCGAACCATCGGACGGAAAAGTCGTTTCGCCGGTAGATGGAAAGATCGTTCAACTGTTTCATACAAAGCATGCAATCGGTCTCGAATCAGAAGATGGAACGGAAATTCTCATACACGTAGGTATCGACACCGTTAACATGAAGGGCGAAGGCTTCGAAACATTCGTCCAGCAGGGAGATACGGTTCGAATCGGAGATAAGCTGCTGGAGTTTGACCTGGAAAAAGTAAGAAACGAAGCAAAAGCTTCCATTACTCCAGTCATCTTCACGAATCTTGAAGAAAATCAGTCGATAGAGATTGATGAGCCTGGAAATGTCGAACGTGGAGACACCGGCCAGGTACGAGTTTCATAAAGCAGCCTGACCCTGGGGCTTCCCGGACGCAAGGGAAGCCCCAGGCTTTCTCCACAGCAGGCGCTCTTTAATAAAAACACTAAACACTAACAGAGCTAATTAAAAAAGCCGGTGCGATTTTTCGCACCGGCTTTTGAGGCTGTTTATAAAGTATTTATATGTATAGGTATACGGTTCGCCGCTTCCGCCTCCCGGGGAGGCTTTCCGGGCGGGCCGGCCTCAGCTAATTTCTTCCTCCTGTGTGTTGGAAGAAATGGATCTTCGGCTCGTCCTATATCGCCTCGGAGTCGCCCCCTGCAGCTGCAGCGGGGAATTAAAAATAAGTTTCCCATTTTAAAAACCTCTGCTTTTCCAACTGTTTTCTTACATAAAAAGAAATTTCTTTTCCTCCGTAACGTTCGGAGGAGGTGCCGGTGGGATCAGCGCAGTCAGAAGATCCTTTTCCATGTCACGGACATGGAAAATAGCTGAAGACAAGCCCCACGGCAAGCTTCCTCCGGGAAGTGAAGGAGAGACCTAAACAACAACTAGAATAAATATTCTGAAGTGATGACTTAATCAACATTCTAAAAAGCCGCTGCGATTTTTCGCAGCGGCTTTTTATTATTATATTTATTCCGGTTCGATCAGCCCGTACCGGCCGTCGCGCCGTTTATAAACGACATTTGTATCTCCGTTAACTGAATTCGAGAACACGAAGAAGTTGTGCCCGAGCATATCCATCTGCAAAATCGCTTCTTCTGCATCCATCGGTTTTAAGTCAAAGCGTTTCGTACGGACAATTTCGTAATCTTCTTCAGGAAATTCTTCTTCTGCCAAAGGTTCCAGTTCATTTTTAAACATATACTTTAAGCTGTCATCTCCGCGGTATTTGCGGTTTACTTTCGTTTTATGTTTACGGATCTGGCGTTCCAGCTTTTCAATAACAAGGTCTACTGCCGCATACATATCGTTATGCTTTTCTTCTGCACGAAGAAGGAGTTTTGGCATTGGAATCGTAATTTCGACCTTCTGCTCTTTGTTTAATACACTCATTTTCACATGCACATCAGAAGAAGGGGTGGATTCGAAGTACCTCTCCAGTTTGCTTACCTTCTTTTCTACATGATCTCTAAGTGCATCAGTAATTTCCATGTTCTCGCCACGAATGTTGAAATTCATAGACTAACAACTCCTTTCGGGTATACGTACATTATTCTCTGTTCCCTTCGAAAATCCCTGCTGAAACATTCATTTTTCTAATAAAAAATTAATATTCTGAGCTTTCGGAAGCGGCTGTCAACCTCCCTTCCCCGCAAGCCCAATAGATAAAAACGCCCCCGGGTAATTTTAAAAAGGGACGTTCATTACAATGTTTTACTTTTTCATAACGTTGGAAGCTTGAGGTCCACGCGCACCTTCAACAACATCGAATTCCACTTCCTGACCTTCTTCCAGCGATTTGTAACCTTCCTGATCTATAGCGGAGTAATGAACAAATATGTCTTCCCCATCCTCCACCTCAATAAATCCAAACCCTTTTTCTGCATTAAACCATTTTACTCTTCCCAGCATACGAGTTTCCCCTTTCCTTCGAAAGTTGATAGAAAAAGATAACCTCTTATTCAATATACCAATAGGAAAACGCTTTCGTCAATGTTAATTAGTCAGATAATTCTGTTAAATAACTGCTGCTCCCTCCTCCATTTTTTAGTTCTTTAGACTCATTTAAGATTTAATCGTTCCGTATATATTAAATAAAGATATCGCTATAATCCATATTTTTACTCATTTGAGATATTTTATTCTTATTTCGGGTATAACCGGCTATGTCCGGATACATACACATTCAGCGCAGAAGGGAGGATTGGGGTAACTCTATCTACCAGGTAATGCAGCCCTACAATACACTACTAAATCCAAACGCTAAAGGAGCGAATCTACGTATGTTGAATCAGTTTATTTTTATTGGAAGAATCGCAAAAACACCCCAGTTAATTACCACCCAGAATGGATCCTCTCTCACCCGCTTCACCCTTGCTGTAAGGCGGCCCTACCGCAATACAAACGGCAGTTACGATACAGATTTTGTCCAAATTGTCTCCTGGAACAAACTCGCTGAAAGAGTCGCCGACTACTGTGGTACCGGATCTCTTGTTTCCGTTAAGGGACGCGTGCAGATGCGCCAGCTCTTGGTTAATGAAGATAAACAGATTTGGGTGCCGGATGTCGTTGCCGATCACGTCACGTTTTTAAAGCTGAATAAAATAAGCACAGACGGAACACCGGAATATGATGAAGAAGAGATCGGTTTCGAGACTTCTGAAGAGGTTGCTGCCGTTAACGAGTTTCTTACTTAAGAGGGCCGGCTGATGACGGAAATAGAACTTTTAAAAGTTGTTATCCGCAGGCTCGCCAAACTTGAAAAATCGATCATCAAACAGGATGATCTATACGATATTTCCGAACAGCTGGATGAACAGGCAGACGCTCTCAGGGATCTGCACGCGACACTTGCTGAATTTAAAGGAGCCGTTGATTCCCATCATATCGAGAACGTCAATTCCGATGATATGCTCCTGCGTTCCATTCTTCATCAAACTACTGATAAATAAAGCCAAAAACCAGGACACGGTGCCTGGTTTTTGGCTTTTTCAACGCCCTTCCCTTTTTCCACGAAATCCGCACCTGCTTCTATGCCGAAAAGGGAAAGATAAACGTGCTCCTTTAATAAAATTGAATTTTAAAGAGACACTCATGCAGGGTCACTGCACCATATGGATTAAAATCGTCTTCTATGAAATTGGAACTTCCTAACTTTATTTTCAAGGCAGCCGTGCAAAATGCTTTCATTAACATAAGTCCTATAACCTTTCCAAATATGTAGTTTTAACCCTGTAAAGGAGGGGCATAGTTACTAGAAAATAAAAAATCAAATAATTTAAAGAAAAAGAGGGTGAATTGATGAGTAGTGAAGTTTCCATTCAGGTAAACGGGAAGGTTGCAAAAGCCACCGAAGGAAAATCTGTGCTGGATCATTTGAATGAAAGTGATGTAGACGTCCCTCAAATCTGTTACCACAAAAGCCTTGGTGCCATTAAAACGTGTGACACATGTATTGTGGAAGTTGACGGCGAGCTTGTTCGTTCCTGTGATAAAAAAATCAGTAAAGGCACGAAAGTGGATACTCAGCATCAGGACGTAAAAGATGCCCAGGTCATTGCCATGGATCGTATTCTTCATAATCACGAGCTCTACTGCACTGTCTGTGATTATAATAACGGCAGCTGTGAAATCCATAATACGGTTAAAGACATGAAAATTGAACATCAATCCATACCTTTCGAACCAAAACCTGCTCCAAAGGATGAATCCCACCCCTACTATCGATACGACCCTGACCAGTGTATTCTCTGCGGGCGCTGTGTCGAAGCATGTCAGGATGTTCAGGTTACCGAAACACTCTCCATCGACTGGAACAGTCCCCATCCGCGCGTTATCTGGGATAACGATGTAGCGATTAACGAATCTTCCTGCGTTTCCTGCGGCCACTGCTCCACCGTCTGCCCGTGTAACGCAATGATGGAAAAATCAATGGAAGGAAAAGCCGGTTACATGACCGGAATGGATCAGAAAACCCTCCGTCCGATGATCGAGCTTACTAAAAACGTAGAAACAGGTTACGGTTCTATTCTTGCTATTTCTGATATGGAAGCTTCCATGAGAGATTCAAAAATCGAAAAAACCAAAACCGTATGTACATACTGCGGGGTCGGGTGCAGTTTTGACGTCTGGACACAAGGCCGCGAAATACTTAAAATCGAACCTCAGGAAGAAGCACCGGCAAACGGCATTTCCACCTGTGTAAAAGGGAAGTTCGGCTGGGATTTTGTTAACAGCGAACAGCGTTTAAAAAAGCCGCTTATACGTGAAGGTGACGCTTTCCGCGAAGCTGAATGGGAAGAAGCCTACGAACTTATTAATAACAAAATGCAGGGGATCAGCAGGGATCATGGTAAAGATGCCCTGAGTTTTATCAGTTCTTCCAAAACAACAAACGAAGAATCCTACTTAATGCAGAAACTTGCGCGGAGCGTCTTCGGCACAAACAACGTGGATAACTGTTCCCGTTACTGCCAGACACCTGCGACAGAAGGTCTCTTCCGCACTGTCGGACACGGCGGCGACTCCGGAAGCATTACAGACATTCAGGAAGCCGAGCTTGTACTGGTAATCGGATCCAACACAGCCGAATCCCATCCTGTGCTTGCTACACGTGTAAAGAGCTCTCAGAAGCTTCGTAATCAGAAACTGATTGTTTCCGATCTCCGCCGGCATGAGATGGCTTCCCGGGCGGATGTTTTCATCCAGCCTAAATCAGGTTCCGATCTCGTCTGGCTTTCAGCTGTTACAAAGTACATTGTAGACAATAATCTGCACGATGCTTCATTTATTGCAGAAAAAGTAAACGGGATGGAAGAATACCTGCAGACTATCGAAAAATTCACTCTGGATTATGCCGAAAAAAATACCGGTCTTACAAGAGAAGAAATTATTAACGTAGCTGAAATGATCGCGGAAGCCGACACAGTATGCAGCCTGTGGGCAATGGGAGTAACCCAGCATGTCGGCGGCAGTGATACAAGTACAGCAATTTCCAACCTTATGCTCATTACAGGCAACTACGGCAAACCCGGTGCAGGCACCTACCCGCTCCGAGGACACAATAATGTTCAGGGCGCCAGCGACTTCGGAAGCATGCCGAACGCGTTCCCTGGCTACCAGAAGGTTACCGATGATAAGATCCGCCACAAGTTTGAAAAAGGATGGGGAACCGAACTTTCCGGAGAAATCGGCCTTAATAACCACCAGATGGTCGATGCCATCCATGACGGAAAGTTAAAAGCAATGTACCTGAAAGGAGAAGACATGGGAATTGTCGACTCCAACATTAACTACGTGCACGCCGCTTTTGAAAAACTTGATTTCTTTGTTGTACAGGATATTTTCCTTTCCAAAACAGCAGAGTTTGCAGACGTCGTCCTGCCGGCAAGTCCGAGTCTCGAAAAAGACGGTACATTTACGAATACAGAAAGACGTTTCCAGCGTCTGTATCAGGCATTAGAACCGCTTGGGGATTCCAAACCGGATTGGAAAATTATTATGGATATTGCCAACAAAGCGGGTGCTTCGTGGAATTATGCCCATCCTAGTGAAGTGATGGAGGAAGCAGCTTCTCTGACTCCTTTGTTTGCCGGAGTCACCTATGAACGCCTGGAAGGGTATAACAGCCTGCAGTGGCCTGTGGAAGCGGACGGAACAGATACACCGCTTCTATTTGAGAAAGAATTTCCGTTCCCGGATGGAAAAGCAAGACTCTACTCTGTGGATTGGACGCCGATTCTCGAACACGGCGATGAATACGATCTTCACGTCAACAACGGCCGGCTGCTCGAACATTTCCATGAAGGCAATATGACTTACAAGTCTGATGGCATTACAAGTAAAACACCGGGGAATTTCCTTGAAGTATCTCCCGAGCTTGCAGAAGAACGCGGTCTTGAGAGCGGTACACTCGTCAGGCTGACTTCTCCATACGGTGTTGTAAAAGTCTCCTGCCTTGTAACGGACAGAGTAAAAGGTAAGGAAGTATATCTCCCTATGAACGATTCAGGAGAAGGAGCTATCAATCTCCTTACAAGCAGCTATGCCGATAAAGATACGGATACGCCGGCGTACAAAGAAATTTCTGCAAAAATGGAAATACTGAAAGTGAAAGGAGACAGCCCGCTTCCGCGTATCAATCATAGAAACGGAAACCCGCAGCCGCAGATCGGTGTCCAGGTTGAAGAAAAATGGAAACGTAAAGACTATGTCTTCCCCGGCGACATTGTAAGGAAAGGGGCAAAAACGAATGGCTAAACCAACACGCCAGATCAATATCGCTCCCGTCTCCGAAGAAGAGGCCCGTAAAGAAGCGTTGGAAGAAATACAAACAGCGCTTATTGACAATAAAGAGTCAGTGCTGAGCACCATTGAGCTCCTGAATAATATTAATAAAAGCGGAGTGACGAGTCTTTTAAACGGTCTGTTTTCCGAAGGAGACAAGGTGCTTGATGTCATCGTGACGGAAGCTTCCAAAGCTGAAAACACGAACGCCATCAAAAATATTCTTCTGCTGATGGGAACTCTCGGCACATTGAACATTAAAGAACTCGAACCGATATTACTGAAAGTGAACAATGGGGTGCAGCGGGTTTCCGACGATCCGGAACCTGATGCTACAACCGGCTACGTCGATTTATTTAAGAAACTGAAAGATCCTGAAGTAAACCGTTCCCTGACTCTTCTTATCCGTTTTCTGGAAGGTATGGGTGAAGAAACGGAAAGTGAAGAGAGGAACTAACCCTTATCCCCTCTTTCTCAAATTAAAGAAAGAGGGGCAATTTATGACATCAAGGAGTGAGCAGCATTATGGCAGAAAAAGCAACGAAAAACCGCTGGCTTATTGCTCTGGCCGCAGTAGGAATCCATCTTTCCATTGGTTCTGTTTATTCGTGGAGCGTATTCACCAATCCGCTGAATGAAACGTTCGGATGGAGCCTGTCAGGCATCTCTTTAACATTCAGTATTGCTATTTTATTTTTAGGGCTCTCTGCTGCTTTTATGGGACATTTCGTAGAAAAGTACGGGCCGCGTGCAGCGGGGCTCGTCGCATCTGTGTTTTTCGGAGTCGGAATGATCGGCTCAGGCTTTGCAATTCAAATTGAATCATTATATACTCTGTACTTTTTTTACGGTGTTCTCGGCGGTATTGGTTTAGGTGTCGGATACATAACGCCTGTTTCCTCGCTCGTTAAATGGTTTCCGGACCGTCGCGGGATGGCTACCGGCCTTGCAATTATGGGTTTTGGTTTCGCCTCTCTGATTGCCAGCCCTGTCATTCAGCGTTTAATCGGAGCTGTAGGGATTGCCTCGACTTTCTATATTCTGGGAGCTGTCTATTTCGTCGTCATGATCTGCTCTTCCCTTTATATATCCAAGCCTCCTGAAGGCTGGATGCCTAAAGGTATGCGTGAGGATCAGGAAAACGGGGAAGAAGGTCCTGCAGAGGATATTTCTTATCTCCGCGCCAACGAAGCAATTAAAACAAGACGTTTTTATCTTCTTTGGATCATGCTTTTTATTAACGTCACATGTGGTATTGCTATCTTATCTGTCGCTTCCCCGATGGCCCAGGAAATTGCCGGGCTCTCTGCTGCAGCGGCTGCAACTACCGTAGGGATAATGGGCTTTTTCAATGGAGCAGGACGACTTGCCTGGGCTTCTATTTCTGACTACATCGGACGCCCGAACGTCTATACAGCCTTTTTCATTATTCAGATCGCATCGTTTGTCATGCTGCCAAACTTAACTCAGGCTCTTATTTTCCAGGCCGTTTTATTCTTAATTATCACCTGTTATGGCGGAGGTTTTGCCTCTATTCCCGCTTACATCGGCGATATTTTTGGAACAAAAGAGCTAGGAGCGATTCACGGCTATATTTTAACGGCATGGGCAGCTGCCGGACTCGTCGGTCCTCTGCTAGTTTCCTGGCTTCGTGAAGTTACCAATAGTTATGAACTGACTATGTATATATTTACTGGCATGTTCGTACTGGCTCTGGCGGCTTCGCTTATTATTCGAATTGATATTAAAAAACTTAAAAAACAGCATGAAGAATCAAAGCAGAATGGCGTTACAGCGAAAGAAAGCTGATACGGGATACTAAATAAAAAGCGGCACCGGAGTATTTTTCTCCAGTGCCGTTTTTTTATAGTTTCGGTTTCAAAAGTTCTTTTCCGAAGGCTCTGTTAAAGCTCCGTGTTGTTATTGGATTGCCTGCGGCTCTTTTTTCTTCGCCTGCCGCGGAGAAAGCCTTCAGCTCTCCCTCCCTTGCGTCCGGGAGGATCTTCCCACTTTCTTTTTCCGCAGGCGTCTTGAAAAATCACCTTGGCACTGGCTTCTACCTTAGTACCTTCTTGATTCAACCAGCGGGCTTTATGTATTGGGAAATCAAAACGAAGCGGAAACGTGCCCGTGGAAGAAGGAGATTGGAAGATCCCGCAGGGCGAAGCACGAGGAAGCTGTAAAGCTCCTCCACGGCAGGCCTGCCGAGTTGAAGCGAAGTTTTCTTATATATCAATAACAGACTTTAACAGAGACGCTCATGCAGAAGCCTTGCACCATGAGGCATGAAAGTGGCTTTCTTTGGGAATGGATCCCCCATCTATACAGGTGGAATCAATGATATCCAGAAGAGGTCTTCTTTATTAATGATAGACCTCCTGTTCTGTCTTTTTTACCATAAGCTGTAGTGGACATGGGGCGACTCCGGCCCGCCCGGAAAGCGTCCCCATGGAAACGAAAGCGCACGTTCATTGCTTAAATACTTTATTTTCAAGGTAGCTTTTCCGAAAAATCTATGCTTTTATTAAAGGATTGCTCTACCTCGGTATGTTCGATTTTTCAGAAACGGAAAGGCTTATGCTATGCTTCATGACCCGGTTCAGCCACAATCATTTTCATACTCCCTTTCCACTGAACCGCTGGTGTATCCGCGGGTACGAGCAGGTGCTCCCCTTTTTGGAAAGCTTGAACTGTCCCGTTAAAAGAAGCTTCTCCCTCTCCTTCTAAAATCGTGATCAGCTGATACGGAGCTCTCCTGCGAAGAATATATGAACCATCTATCGTGACATGTCTCACAGAAAAATATGAGTTATCGATTAATTCTGCTACTTTAGCATCTTCCTCCGCCCATTCCTTTCGTTTTGGTGTCTTATCCTCATGAGGAACCATGGAACAGGCAATAGAATCTTCTATGTGCAGTTCCCGCAGTTTTCCTTCCTGATCCGGGCGGTCGTAATCGTAAAAGCGATAGGTAATATCGGAACTCTGCTGCACCTCGAGAAGCATAATACCTGCCCCAATAGCATGAACAGTTCCGCTCGGTACGTAAACAAAATCACCGGCTTTAATAGGAACATACCGAAACAGATCGTTCCATTTTTCTTCTCTCACCATTCCTGCAAGTTCTTCTTCTGTTTCAGCATGATGACCAAGTACTAAATGCGAGCCCGGATCCGCTGATACAATATACCAGCACTCTGTTTTACCGTAAGCATAACCTTCGTTTTTCCTGGCATATTCATTATCCGGGTGGACCTGAATAGAAAGGTCATCCCTGGCATCAATCAGCTTAACTAGGAGCGGAAATTCTCCGTTCGTGCCCTCCCCAAACAGCTCTGGCTCTTCATTCCACAGCTCTCTCAACGTTTTTCCTGCAAACTCACCGTCTGAAACGAGGCTGGCTCCATTTTCATGACCGGAAACCGCCCAGCATTCTCCGGTTTTACTGCTTGGGATATCATAGCCGAACTCTTGTTTCAGCTTTTCGCCCCCCCAGACTTTTTCTTTAAACAATGGATCAAACCGTATTAATGACTTCATATCCCGTTCCCCCTATGCCTTCCTTCCCTTCACGTAGACGCTTATGGGCCGCCATGCTATACTGTGAAGTAGTTTTCAGCTGTTTATATTTTGACTCTGTGAGCTCTTTCGCCCTGGTTAATATGGAAAAGAAGACGGACTGTTTACCGGAGCGCAGTTTGCTGTTTATTTGTGCAGGGAACCTCGGCTGATTCCTCAATATAATTCGAAAGCTGACATACAGCAGCGATTGTTGAAATTGATGCACCTGTCTTCATTTTAATATCAACGGAAGGGGGTTGCAATCCTCTTCCGCAGAAGGAGGACCCACCATGCTGTTAGAAGCAGTCTATCACCAGCCTAAGTCCCAGTATGCCTATGCCTATGATGATGAAACGCTCCACATCCGCGTGCGGACGAAACGCGGCGACATGGACCGCGTTTCCGTAGTCTGGGGAGATAAGTACGATTTTCAGGAAAGTACGATTACTGTTACAGAAATGTCGATTTTCACACAGGACACGATGTTTGATTATTATCAGGCAGAAGTGAAGCCGCCTTTCCGTCGGTTTGCTTATGCTTTTAAATTTGAAAAAGGAAACCGGACTGTTTATTTAAATGAAGTCGGCTTTAATGAAGAAAAGCTGCTTTCTACAGGCGTAGGAATGCTCTGGTCCCCCTCAGGGATGTTCGAATACCCTTTCCTCAATACGATTGACGTAAAACGCCCGCCGGAATGGGTAAAAGATGCGGTATTTTATCAGATTTTCCCGGAACGGTTCGCAAGTGGAGATCCATCTCTGACCCCCGCTCATGCCGAGCCGTGGACGTCAGAATCAATTCCGACACGGACGAATTTTTTCGGAGGCGACCTGCAGGGAGTCATCGATAATCTCGATTACCTCGAGGAACTTGGTATTACGTGCATTTATTTCACTCCTTTTTTCGAAGCCTATTCCAATCACAAATACGATACGATCGATTACTTGAAAGTCGATCCCCAGTTTGGCGATAATGAAACAGCCAGAAAACTTGTTGAGGCCGCACACGAGAGAGGCATCCGCGTCATGCTCGATGCGGTATTTAACCATTCCGGCTATTACTTCCCTCCGTTTCAGGACGTTTTAAAGCACGGGGAAAAATCTCGATTCAGCAAATGGTTCCATACGAGAGAGCTCCCTCTTTCTACGAATCCTTTAAATTATCACACGTTCGGTTTTGTCGCAGAAATGCCGAAACTGAATACAGAAAACCCGGAAGTAAAAGCCTACCTTCTTGAAGCAGCCCGTTACTGGGTGGAAGATATCGGCGTTGACGGGTGGAGGCTGGACGTAGCCAATGAAGTGGACCACCGATTCTGGAGGGAATTCCGCGATACGGTGAAACAGGCCAATCCCGACGCCTATATCCTCGGTGAAATATGGCACAACTCCCAGGCCTGGCTTATGGGAGATCAGTTTGATGCTGTGATGAACTACCCGGTAACAAACAGTATTCTCGACTTTTTCATAAAAGATGAAATTGATGCAGAATCGTTTATGAGCCGCCTCGATGCTACGCTCATCGCCTATCCGAAACAGGCAAACGAAGTAGCCTTCAACCTGCTCGATTCTCATGATACTCCCCGCCTGCTGACGATCGCAGAGGGCAGCAAACAACGGATGAAACTTGCCGTTTTGTTCCAGCTTACGTACACGGGAGCTCCGTGCATATATTATGGAGACGAAATCGGTATGGAGGGCGGACCGGATCCAGGCTGCCGCAAACCGATGATCTGGGAGGAACGTTACCAGGATCAGGACCTATTTGCTTTTTATCAGACGCTGATTTCCCTCCGTCGAAATCACAGAGCTCTTCGGGACGGGACATTTCGATTTTTATCAGCGGAAAAACAAGAAAAGTTTATCGCCTATGAGCGCACGGACGAATTCAATCGTTTCGTTATTGTAATTAACAGTTCTTTAAATAAACAGACAGTCACTCTCAATGAGTTTGGAGCTTCTTCGTTTCGCAGTCTGAACGATGAAGAAAAAATTGAAGCTGAAAGCGGCCGCCTCACTATGGAAGTCGAACCTTTGAGTGCAATGATCTTAAAAGAGCAGTAACTGAAAGGGCTTCCTGGACCACTCGTTAAAATAACATTCACTCCGCTTCAAAGGGCAGAGGTTATGTTTTTCTACGGATTTTAAAGGACTCTCTCTTCCGCCCTTCACCACAAAAAATCCCGCCCGTATTTAACCCGGGCGGGATTTTCCTGTAATTTATTGATCGTCGGACTGTTCTTTGGAAAGGCGTACAAGCGCTCTTGCAATTGGACGCTTTTCTTCCTCATCCGCCGCCTTCCATAATTCCTGCAGAAGTTTTTCTTCCGAGTTACGAGGCTCTTCATGATTCTTTAAATATTCTGCAACGCGCTCTGCGCCTTTAGCAAGCTGCTCTTCTTCAAGGCCCATTTTCTCGCCTCGATTAACCTGCTTGTTCAGATAGTTTAAAAAACCTTGAAAGCCTTCTAAAATTTCCTGCTTCTTATCTTCGGATACATTTTCGACTCCTTGTTCTGCCTGTTTCTTCGGATCCATAAAATTTCCTCCTTCATAGTATAAGATGTCCCACTACCAGCTATACCACGTAAGAAAGAATTGTAAGCGTTTAAACAGTTTTTCCATAACTTCTCACATTTACTCATTTTTTATGATTTTTCAACGAAGAACTCCCAGATCCTATCGTGCAGCCCAGGGAGCCGCTCGTGAGCAAAATCCGGGAAAATCACCGCTTCTTTCGGTGCTTTTATTTTGTTAAATGCAGCAAACTGCGTGGATGGAGGACAGACAGCATCCATCAGTCCGGTCCCCATAAGTACCTCTGCCCTGATCCTTGGCATTAAATGCTGAATATCAATGTAGCCCATTCTCCGGAAAAATTCGTCTTTTCGCGCATGTGTCGGATCATATCTGCGAAAGTGGCGACGAAGATCCTGGTATGCTTCTTCCGCAAGATCCATTTCCCATACACGCAGAAAATCAGAGAGAAAAGGATAGACCGGTGCTATCTGCTTTAGTCTCGGTTCAAGTGCCGCACACGCAAGTGTTAAGCCTCCACCCTGGGACCAGCCTGTCGCCGTCACATGACTTTCATTAATTTTCTCCATATCCATAACAAGCCGGGCAAGCTGAACGGTATCTAAATAGACGTTTCGGAAAAACAGAGCATCTTCCCCCTGCTGAACCCCACGTGTCACGTGCCCCTGCAGGGTATTACCTATCACTCCACCCGGATCTTCCGATGCACCACCCTGACCTCTGACATCCATGGAAAAGACCGCAAATCCGGCGGCTGCATAAGCCAGCTTCGAACTCCAGTCTCCTGAATCCATACTGTAACCATGAAATTCCAGCATTGCAGGGAAATGAGAGTGCCCCTGCGGAGGCCTGTGGGGCTGCACGTATTTTACATGAATCCGCGCCTTTTTCACTCCCGTAAAATATAAATCATAGCAGGACGCATAAGGAACCTGGAACAGGGATGGTTTAATCTCCACATCCGCTTTCGTCTCGTCCAGTTCCTTCAGCGCTCGATCCCAGTAGATGTCAAAGTCAGCCGGGCACGGCGTTCTTCCTTCATAGGTATACAGTTTTTCGAGCGGCATATCAATGAGTGGCATGATTTCCTCCTCTTTGCAGAGCTGACTGCACTTCTTTCTGCCAAGCTTCCAGCGCCGGCAGAAAAACTTCATAAAGAAGATGCATTCGTTCCTGCGTGTTCCCTTGCGAGATCTGTATCTCAGAAGCTGCCAGAGCTGCCTTGTAAAATTCCTCCAACTTTTTCATAGCTTGTTCATTATCGGAAAAAATAGAGTGAAGTGTCATATTTCCAGGGTTGTAAGAAAGAAGGCCGGCGCTTATGGAAGTCAAAAGACGATCGGCAACATCTTCCTGTTCCTGTATATACCATTCTCCTGCGTAATGGGCTGCCTCTCTCACTTCTGATAGAAGACCTGCGTACTTTTTAAGAAAATTCATCTGTTTCTCTGCTAATTCTTCCATCCTCTTCCTCCTGTATCCTTTTTTATTCAGTTCTGTGAAGGATTGTTTGATATACCCAGCTCTTCATTTTATAGTCATAAAGGAGCATTGCTATTATTAAGGCTGCTTTGAAAAAAAGATCTATATATGTTGAACTTCATAATTCATTTCCGCTTCTGTAACCAGCCGCTTTCGTTTTCATGGGAACGCTTTCCGGGCGGGCCGGCCTCAGCTAATCCCTTCCTCCCTGCGCTCGGGAGGGGTGGGGGTGGGGCTCGTCCTTTTTCGCCCCGGAATCGCCCCATGTCCACTCCAGCGGCATGTTCTCCATTTTTGTTCTTCCTGCAGGTATGGTCTGCCGTTAAAAATGATAACACCCTTTTTTTTGATAGTGAAGACCGCTTTCGAGGTCGTACATTCTATCTTTATAAATATTAAGTTCAATTTATATATATGAATCAATTTCATACTATACTTTTCAAGTTATTTTAACGAATGTTTTATCAATTTATAGTTTGATTATTCGTATATAAAATCGGATGATTGAAACGGCAGACGGCGGCTCCGGCGGGATAAAGCGTCCGTCTGAAGTGGAAATCATTCACCATGTTCGGAAATCCCTTTCTTACAGCGACTTATGAAATTGATTCATATGTTTAACTTAATAATAAAGTTTCCGATTCTGTAACCAGCGGGTTTTCTGTATTAGAAAATTAAAACGAAGTGGAAAACAGCAGACGTCAGCGGAAGAAAGAGTTTGATAGTTCCCGCAGGGCGGGGTTCGATTCCCGCCGTCTCCACCATACATATGACGCCAGTGGAAGAAGGAGATTGAAAGATCCCGCAGGACGTATGCCCACCCGGAGATCCCCTTCACGACAGACCGGAAGCAAAGTTTTTCAGTTAGTATAATAACGAACATAAAAAAAGCATTTATTGGAGCCAGCGTCATAAGTGCTTTTTTCAGGCCAAATATTCGGATGTTTTAAAAAATTCTATCCTAACGTTCGTCTTTAAGCACGACCACAGGGAAAAACGTCGATTGAAGACAAGCCCTCAGAAAAGTGTCCTTCTGCAGCGGAGGTCACCTGTCCTACTCTTACATGATTAACTTCTATTATGAAATTCATCATTAAAGAAATCCTATTATAGTGACCTTTTTATCAGTTTACCATTCTGATTTTTACCCGCCAAATTTAATCATTCAGTTCCTGATTAATAAATGAGTCCTTTCTTCTTCAAAACTCTGTTCAGGAAATTATTCTGTGATTCCTTTATACTGAATACAAGGTACTTTTACACTTAAAAAGGGAATTCATCTTCTTATTTATCATATATAGTCTTTTTCTTTAATTTTGGCTTTGTTAAAGCATTCCTGTAGAGTGTTAATTTCCACTTTGAAAAAACAGGGGCCCCTCGCTAAGATAAGAATAGAGACACGACTCTACTATTCCAAACCTTGAGGAGGGACCTTACTATGAAGTTTAAAATGCAGGACCAACAAAATCAACGGATTGCCCGTATTTCTTCCAGCCACCTGATTATCGGGGTGGATATTGCCCAGCATCACCACGTGGCACGTGCTGTCAATTACCGGGGCATCGCCTTTGGTAAGCCGTTGGCTTTTGAAAACAACGAGGAAGGGTTTACCCGGCTTCTCGACAGGATCGCTGCGTGGAAGGAAGCGAGCGGCTGTACGACCGAAATCGTCGGGATGGAGCCGACCGGCCATTACTGGCTGAACCTGACCGCCTGGCTGAAGGGCCGGCAGATCGATGTTGTCACCGTTAATCCCCACCTGGTCAAAAAGAATAAAGAAAACCGGGATCATACCCAGTCCAAAAGCGATGCCAAAGACGCCCTCGTGATTGCCGACATGGTTAAAAACGGCTATTACAGCCAGATCCATCCCACGTCGGAAACGTTCGACTCGCTCCGGGTGCTCATGGCCAACCGGGAGGTGCTCGTGAAACGGCGCGTTGCGACCATCAATCAGCTGCACCGCTGGGTCGATATTGTCTTCCCGGAACTCCGGGAGGTCTTTCAGGATCTCCAAAGCAAAGGGGCCATCGCTACCCTGCGGCTGTTCCCCATGCCGAAACAACTGCGGGAGCTGGACGTGGCGGACGTGATCCACGGATGGAAAACAGGGATGAAACGTCACGCCGGCCACCGGAAAGCGGAAACGCTGCTTGCGGTGGCGAAACGGTCCGTGGGAAGCACGCAGGCGCCGGAGGCGTATCTCCTGCACCTGGACCAGCTGCTCGAAGAATGGGACCTGGTCACGGCCCAGCTGGAACGGGTGGAACACGAGGTGGCTGCCACCCTGGAGCACGTGACCTACCGCCACTCCTTCCTTGCCATCGATGGGATCAGCGATCTCTCCCTGGCGGGGATTCTGGGGGAAGCCGGTGATATTCGTGGTTTTGCCCATGGTAATGCGCTCTTACGTCATGCCGGCCTGCACCTGGCCGAAGCGAGCTCCGGCAAATGGAAAGGACAAGTGGTCCTCTCCAAACGTGGAAGGTCCCGGCTGAGGCGCTGTTTATACCTGGCCACGCTGAGCCTGATCAAAAACAACGCGGATTTCCGGCACCTCCACCACGTCAATGTGCAGGGCAAAAAGATGAAAAAGATGAAGTCGGTCATGAAACTGATGGGCAAGCTGGCACGAATCCTCGTGGCCCTCGCCAGAGGGGGAGAACCCTACTGTTCAGAGAAAGTCCGACCGCTTCCGTCTGCTGTCTAGGGGGTGATCGTCCCGTCGGCTCATCGAATCATGGCTTATTCGCAGGATGAAAAAGAAAGCACGGAGGACCGGATACCACAAACCAAAGGGCCCGGACCCGTCGTTAAAGCAAAACCGGCCTCCACCCCCTGGCCAGGCATGACAAAGGAATGAGAGGGCATGGACCCGTTGAGACATGGGAGGAAAAGCCTCCAGGGACCGCGTGGAGAAGACGTGCAGGATATGGTAAAAAATGGAGTTTTCGCGACCTCCTTTCTTTCCGCCTGTCTTGGAGCGCCTCCTCTTCCGTTTCTTTCGTTGATCTATCCGTCAGGTGCGATCGAAAAGGGGGAACATCCTGCGAATGAGCGAGTATTTGAGAGATAAACCTATCTTACCGAGGGAGTCTGTGGTTCTTACGCACGTTTGTTGAAAATAAATTACATGTGACAAGAAAGCTGATTTCACGCTTAAAACTTCTATCTTTTAAGCCTGCCCCACCAGCTTTTTAAGTGAAGCTGTCTTCTGCAATCGTAAGCCGGAAAACCAACTCCTCTTTTTTACGTAAGAACCAAGTCTGTCATTGATTAGTATAAGGAACTTCGCTCCAGCTGTCCTGCTCGCGCCCATGGAAACGAAGACGCACGTTCATCGCTTACCTGCTTTATTTTCAAGGTATATAAATTGAACTTAATATCTGTATAGATAGCATGTGTGACCTTGAAACCCGTCTTCTTCAGCGAAAGAAAGAAGGAGGTTACCATTTTTAGCGGCCGACCGTTCCTGCCGGAAGAACAGAATAACAGTAGTGACCGCTGGAGTGGACATGGGGGGACTCCGGGGCGAATAAGGTCGAGTCGAAGATCCATTCCCGCCCGACCAAAGGAAGGAAAGGATTAGCTGAGGCCCGCCCGGAAAGCGTCCTCATGAAAACGAAAGCGGCTGGTTACAGAAGCGGAAATGAATTATGAAGTTCAACATATACAGCCTTACTTTAAAAGCCGCAGTAATAGGCATAAGCGGTTTGAGTAGATTAGTTAATTTTAGATTTATTGGAAGATACAGCTTAATTTCACGAAGTGTCCATATGAGTAAAGCACGTGGTTGATTATAATAGAAAGCTTCGCTTCAACTGCACGCTATGTATAAGGAGGTTTTTTTAGTGATTGAATCACCACTAGTAAGTACGGACTGGCTGTATAAAAACTTAAGCAATAGTAACGTTATTATTTTGGAAGCAACAGTATTTCTAGAATCTTCGAGCGATGGTCCTAAAATAACTTCCGGAGAAGAAGCGTATAAAAAATCCCATATTCCCAAGGCCCTTTTTGCGGATCTTCTGAAAGATTTTTCAGATCCAGACGCTCCTTATCCTTTTACTGCACTGCCTCATAAAGATTTTGTCAGGAAGGCACGTACTTTCGGAGTAAATAACAGCTCTACAGTTGTTATTTATGACAGAGGTTCTTCTGCTGGTAACGAGATCCACGCTTCAGACTGGGCCTCCAGACTCTGGTGGCAGTTCCGCCTCTCCGGACACGAACAAGTATATGTACTCGCAGGGGGATGGAAAAAATGGACGGAAGAAGAGAAACCTGTCACCGCAGAACTTCATACGCCTCAGGAAACAGGAACATTTCAGGGGTCCTACCGTTCTGAATTATATGCAACAGAAAAAGAAGTTGAACAGGCAATAACAGACAGCAGTATACTGCTCATGAACTGTCTTTCCAAAGCTGATTTTCATGGACAAACCAATAATTACCCAAGGAAAGGCCATATCCCTGGAAGCGAAAATGTTTTTTTCGGAGATGTTTCCAGCAAAGAAAGCGGCTCACTTCCTTCTTCAGAAATACTAAGGCAGATCTTCGAAAGGACTGGAGCTCTCGATCCGGAAAAAAAAGTGATTACTTACTGCGGAGGCGGTATTGCGGCAACATGGAACGCTCTTGTTCTTGCGAGCCTCGGTAGAAAAGAAGTAGCGGTTTACGATGGCTCCCTGCTCGAATGGATGGATCAGCCCGATAACCCTCTTGAAAAATAAAAAGCCGGCTGATCCAGGATTTCCCCGGACAGCCAGCTTCAGAATATTCTCACTTAAGCTGTGTTATCAAGACATTTTTTCAATTTGTTCCCTTGAAAATTTCCCGGCGACAGGAAACTCGTACCATTCTCCCTGATACGCTTTTACCATACAGAGAATCCAGATAATAAGAGCTGCCGGTGTAATAAGAATGCTGAGAATCCAGCCGATTATTGGTATAAATCCAAGTATAGTATTAAGAACAAGCAGGGCTACGGAAAGAACAATCGACTGCATCGCGTGGTAACGGACAAATTTGTTGTCTTTTTCCATAAACAAAAATATTAATCCTGTAATAAATCCCAAAACATAGCTGAGCGTTGCTGCTGTGTTCTGCGATAATCCTGAACTGCTGGCAGATGGCGGTTGTTTTTCCTGCATTTTTCATCCCTCCAAAAATTCTCATAGTCATCCTGCACCCTTATTGTACCATATTTTCACTATTTGAGTATTTATTTTTGTAATTTTCAGTTTATAATATTCTTAAAGGAGTTTTCTACGGAGCCGGGTTTTAGGACCAGGGGAAGCTGTTCTGGATTTCAGTAATCTCTCTATTGTTAAATATGGAAAATATTTAAAAAAGTATTGCTTTCTCTTTAGTGTACGTTATAATGAACATATCCTATTTTTATAGCGAACGGAGGGTGTTTAATGAATGAACCGTCTTCTAACCGTCTGACCAGATATTCATCCGAATCTGTCACTGCCCCGGACGAACTTACCGCTGCTATTTTAAACAAGACTGCCGCAGTTAATTTACCTATCGTTATCGTCTGTATCGGCACCGACCGCTCCACAGGAGATTCACTCGGTCCTCTTACAGGGTCCCTTCTGGAAGAAAAAATGCCTTCACAATTTTTTATTTATGGAACTCTTGAAAATCCTGTCCATGCTAAAAACCTTCACCTCACTATGCAGCATATTGAAAAAGTGCACCCGGCTTCTTTTATTATCGCAGTTGATGCAAGTCTTGGCCGCAGGGAAAATGTCGGTACCATCGTTTTGGGCGAAGGACCTTTGTTTCCGGGCGCTGCGCTCAACCGCACCCTTTCTCCAGTAGGAGATTTATACTTAACCGGCATTATAAACGTTTCAGGTTTCATGGAGTTTTCCGTGCTTCAGAACACACGTCTGCACATCGTTATGAAAATTGCGCGCTTGCTCTCCCAGGCCCTCTATGCCGCAGATCAGGAAAAGCAGCGTGAATTTTCTGCACTATCCGATAAAACTACAAATGTGGTCCCTTTCCCTCCATGGAAAAACAAAGAAGCAGAACCGCTGTAACCGGTTCTGCTTCTTTCTGTCTATCTTCTTGCTTCTCTTACTTTTAAATTCTTTCCTTTCACCTTTCGTTCCTGCATATCCTGAAGAACCACGGATCCTTTACCGTTGAGAATATCAACATAAGTAGCCAATGATTCTACGGTAATAATTCCAATGTCATCAGCTTCAATACCGGGAATCGAGGTGATTGTACCGACAAAATCAAAAGCTCGAAGCTTTTTCTTTTTTCCTCCATTAAAATAAAGCTTAGTAATGTTCTTTTCCAGAGGGGCACTCTTGTCTTTTTTAAGCTGAGGAACTTCATTCATTTTCTGCTGAAAAGATTTCTCTTCAAGGGCTGTTGTGAAAGGTACCGGCTCCAGGTCTACTTCTGTTTTTAAACGGCGTCCGATCATATCCGCATAACGCCTTTCCTGAGGAATAACAAAGGTCACCGCTTTTCCCTCTTTGCCTGCCCGCGCCGTCCGCCCTGTCCGGTGAATAAATTTCTCCGTTTCAATAGGAACATCCACGTTTATAACAAGAGGCATATCAAGCACATCAATTCCCCGTGCTGCTACGTCAGAAGCAATAAGATAGCGGGTTGTGCCGCGCTTAAATTCTTCCATAACCTGAGTCCGTTCTTTTTGTTCGAGCCCTCCGTGGATTTTATCGCAGGAGAGGCCCCGATCCTTCAAGTAGGAGGTCAGTTCATCAACCATATCCTTCTGGTTGCAGAACAGTACAGCTGATTCCGGCTGTTCTTTCACGAGAAATTTATAGAGATCTTCTATTTTCGTTTCCCGGGAGGTCTCCAGCCAGGTAAAATCAATATGAGGCTTTTCTTCCAGTACAGTCTCAATAATTTCCGGCTCATTCATATACTTTTCTGAAAGCTTAATCACTTTTTGCGGGAGCGTTGCTGAGAACAAAGAAGTGATTCGTTCTTTGGGTACTTCAGCAAGGATATGCTCGACCTGGTCGATAAAACCCATATTCAGCATTTCATCTGCTTCATCAAGTACCACGTACTTAACATTCTCCAAATTTAGTGTGCCTTTTTCTATATGATCCAATACTCTTCCCGGTGTACCGGTAACAATGTGGACCTTTTGATTCAGTTCCACCCGCTGAGGAGCTGCCGGCTGCTGACCGACGAGGAGAGCTGCTTTTAAACGTTTAAACCGTCCAATATTCTGAATGTCTTCTTTTACCTGCATAGCCAGTTCCCGGGTCGGTGTCAGCACAAGTGCCTGAGGTTTATTTTCCTCCCAGACAGCTTTCTCACACATCGGCACAGCAAAGGCAGCTGTTTTCCCGCTTCCTGTTTTCGCTTTTACTATAACATCGCTGCCTTCCAGCAGCCTGGGTATAACAAGGCTCTGAACTTCCGTCGCCTGTTCGTATTTCATTCCTGCGAGCGCTTCACGAATTTCTCCACTTAGTTGAAACTGTTCGAACGTATTACTCATTAATAAAACCTCTTCCTTCTATCACTCAAATATCAATTTACCTCTTCTTATCATACTACGATTTTATCTTCCATGCTTTGCTTTCAATGAAATTGTAATTAATAATTTTTAAACAGGTCTTTTTTCTGCTGACCTGAAATGGAAACGAAAGCGTCTGCCTGAAGTGGAAATCATTCACGATGTACAAAATCCCTTTCTTAACAGCGGCTTACGAAATTGATTCATGCATTATAATACTCCTATAAATAAAATATGTGAAAGTGTCTAAACGACTATAACGATGTTTAATAAAATCGCAGAAGTGATACAAGATTACTATGAACGAAACTTCTGCAATTCTTAAAGAAGTTTTATATTTTTAGAGGAGGAATTTCACATGAAAAAACAACTATCACTATCTGTACTTTCCGGAGTTTTTGCAGTAGGAATGCTTGCTGCCTGCGGAGATGGGGGAAATGAAGAAACAAATGATCCAGCAAACGGCGGTAACAATACGGAGATGGAAGATAACACTGGTGATGACCCAGCTGGTAATACAGAAAATGATCCGATGAGCGATGATGACGACGATGACGATGATGCTACTATGAACGATGACGACGACGATGATGATGACGCTACTATGAACGATGACGATGACGACGATGACGCTACTATGAACGATGATGACGATGATGCTGCTATGAACGATGACGATGACGATGACGACGACGATGATGACGATGCCTCTATGAACGACGACGATGACGATGACGATATGTAATCAAGCTTCTTATTAATATCATTCGTTGGTAAACTGTTGTTTATCAACGAAAAAAAGGACTTCCCGAATCAGGGAAGTCCTTTTTTCAGGCTGTTTACAAAGTAATTCTTCCTGTATAAGTATACAGTTGGCTGTTTCCACTTTCGAAGAGTCGATTTCCGGAGGGAACTCTCTCAGCTGACCTGCTTTTCATAAAACAAAGAATCATTCTTCCGGAGTCACCTTCTACAGCTCCAGCATCTGAACAAAAAGAAAGACTTTGCTGCGAAAACAAGCGTACTTCATACAGGTTTTTCCTATAAAAAAAGTGATTTTCTCTGCAGTGTCCGGCGGGGACGCCAGTGGGATTAAAGCGCAGTCTGAAGATCCTTTCCAATGCAGCAGGCATTGGAAATAGCTGAAGACAAGCCCCACGGCAAGCTTCCGCCGGTAAGCGCAGGAGAAAATGCAAGGAATAGAATAAATAAACTTCTTTCTTTACTTAATCAACACTCTGAAAAAAGGACTTCCCGAAATCAGGGAAGTCCTTTTTCGTCGTTAAATGCTGTTCCCGGATGCAGGAGCAGGAAAGGGAAGCAGTTCCCAGTGAACAGCAGGAATTTCCGGCACCTTACAGGTAAAAGAATAGAATAGAATAGAATATAAATGATAACCTGCGGGAGATCAGCTATTTACGGTTTTTCATTAATTCACAGCAGGAAAGGAAACTTGAAACATTATGCTGTGTATAATCATTACGAAGCTCATAAGAAACGAGACTTTCATGAAGTGCTCCTGTACAAAGCTGCTTGTAATCATAATACATAACGGATTCCGGCCTCAGCTGCATCTGCAGTTGAAATAAAATCCCTTTTTTCATTGCCTCGTAATATACAGCAGCTTCTTTATAAAGACCATTATCTTCCGCAAGACGAACAGCAGCACCTAACCCTTCACTTCTGCAAGCAGTTGGAGTGGAACGAGGGATCCCTTTCATCTCATAAGATCCCGGCCATTCAGGATCATGACCCGCTTCTTTTTCCCGCTGGGTTTTCACAATCGCCCCGGCTACAAAAAGAGCGTGATCAAGATAATCCTTATTTTCTCTTTCCGTATGGAGATCATAAAGTGCATACAGTAGCCAGTGGTCATGTTCTACTGTTTCTTCCGTTACATTTTTATCACGTTGATGAATTATATATCCGGCCTGGCCTTCGCAGGCATCCAGCCACTTTTCCTGGGGATCAAGGTCATAAAGCCTTGTGAGTCCGAGCATCGCCTCTCCCGGATAATAATAAGAGGAGAAGTCGTAAATTTCTCCGGTGGAAAATTTCTGTTTATGAAGACCGAAATTACCGTTCTCTTCCTGTATAGACAGCATCCATTCTCCCATCTCCTGCATAAGAGAAAGATACTGTTCATCTCCTGTAACATCTGTGTATTTGGCAAGAGCAACGAGAGCAAGTCCATTACCGCCTAATTTAACGTTATCTTTTTCAACTATAACTTTCATTTTCTTCTTAGCGTTTGAAATACTTTCCGTTTTACTAACAAGGTAATTTAATGCTCTTTTAATTTCCTGAAGCAGGTTCTGCTCTGGAAAACGTTCGTACGTTTCCAGCATCGAATACACTGTACCAGCGTGCCTAAGAATATTATATGCTTCAGCTGCCCTGCCCGCCGCAGGATCGTAAGAATAAAGAAATTTCCCTTCTTCGTTAACGACATGCTGAAAATAATTATCTCTTGAAAGCTTCACGGCATATTCAAGAATATCCTCTGTTAATTCACTGTAAAGCCTATGTCCGCGGAAAAGCGGCATCGTTCCCGTTTCATCGATAAAGTAGGAAATCGTCCGGAAAAAGGAAAATTCCACTTTTTCTTTCCCCGTAAACAAATGACCCAGCTTCCCGTTGTGCAGCTGGAAATGTTTTTCCGCAGGTCGGAACATCCGCTCTCTTCGCAGTTGTTTTTCTTCAATCAGCTGGTAAGCTTCTACTTCTTCCGGTAGAAAAGCCGCTTCCCACATACCATCCAGCAGGAAACCGTCCTCTCTTCTTTTATAGAAGAGTTTATGTTTATTCATATGTATTACCTGTGGGGTTTTCATCGTTTTTACAATATCCAGCTTAACGTATTCCGACTGAAAAGCAGGTGAAATATTCCGGTGAAAAACTTTTAGTGCTTTTTCTGCCGCTTCCTGAAACGTTTTTCCTTTTCCGGTTACAACGTGCGCACGTGTCATTTTGTCCGACACAGAAAGAAATATTACCATCTCTCCTTCCCCGTCCCGATAAATGTCCTCCTTAATTTCTAAATGAGGCGCTGCCCCTTCTTTATTCTGCACGGCATAAAGCAGCTGTTTCATCGTTTTATCCATATGTCTCTCCTCTTTTTCGTTATTACCTGCATGATAAGCTTCTTGATAGCACATTTTTATAAGGTTCTGTCAGCGCTTGTTGTTTTTCAGGGTTAATTCACCGCCGACAGGCAGGCTGTACACTTCCTACTATACAGGATAGGGACATTCGTACACAAAAAATTGATGAATATTCGGCCTCTTCATGTTTTGAACGGCTGTCTTGAAAATAAAGGATAGAAGCAATAAACGTACGCTTTCGTTTCCATAAGGAACGCAGGCCCTGCTTGAACTTTTTAAATTCGAACACTAAAATCCCCTGCAGAAAGTCGTTTGCCTGCAGGGGGGTAACTAATTAATATTCTATTACGGGAATGCCATCCGAAAATGACTTACAATGTCTCTGAACCATGAAAGATCAACGGAGGGCATCGACCCATCCATTTCGGATAATCTTTACCATGGCATCCGTACGGTCGTTTGCGCCGAGCTTTTTAAGCAGATGACTGATGACCGTACTGACCGTGGAAGGAGCAAGATACATCAGCTCCGCAATATTTCGATTGTTATGGCCATCAAGAATATGCTGAAGAACGGAGCATTCGTTTTTCGTAAGCCGGTACTGGACCTCCTCTTTTCTTAGAACCAGCCTTTTAATTGGGCGGTCACGGAGTTTTTGATCGTGCAGCTGATGAACCAGGTCCCCATGGAGATTCTGTTCCAGGAAAAAACCATATTTATTCAACGTATCTATAATTGCACTTCCGTATGTATATAAGCTGTGGAGGGAAAGAATACCATTCAGCCTGTTTGAAATGTAAGGAACGAGCGAAGCTTTAGGGCGCCCGACCGTCACCACGAGAACTTTAACCCCTCTCAGCTGCCCCAGAACTCCTTCAATCCACCCTAACGATTCCAAGGAAACAGATTCTACAAGCAAAAATACATAGTTTGCTTCGTTTAAAGAGGCATCGCTGTTTTTCTCTATAATGACCTGTTTTTCTGAAAGAATGTCTTTTAAGCGTTGTTCAGAGCTTCCCGAAAGATAACGATCATAATCAATGATGAGGATCCGATCGTCTACTGCTCTGTCCGCCGTGAGTTGATTTCCATGCATGTTTGAAGATCCTCCCTTTCTTTATCTACTCATAAGAATACACTTTATAAAAAAAAACGACAAGATTCGATGTATTATTCTTTCAACTCGCACCTGCATCTATATACCTGAAAACAAGGACTTATCTTTCGATGATATAGATAATAACCTGTGATATTTTCATGTTATTACCTTCTTTATAGTGAATTTACCTATTATTAGCAATCTTTATTTTATTATAAGTCCTTCAAAAGAATTATTCGACAAAAAATATCTTTTTTTTAGGAAAGTTTTTTCAATATGATGAACAAATCAGGTGAACTCAGGAATTTTTTAAAAGTGCCCGGGCTGCCGTTACTCCTTTCACTGACGATGCGCCGTCTTGTATCAGCGCTTCAGAAGCAGCATGAAGCGTGGCTCCGGTTGTATAAATATCATCTATAAGCAGAATTCGTTTTCCTTTTATCTGCTTAGAATCACTGCAGGAAAATATATGTTCTGTATTTAACCTCCGCCCCGCAGCCGAAGATTTACTCTGTTTGGAAGGAGGGCTGGTTCTTTCAAGAAGCGGGGCCGGCGTGAAATGCTCTGCCAGAAGTTCCGCCTGGTTAAATCCCCGGACACGGAGCCGCTCTTTTGTAAGAGGGATGCAGGCTGCTAAATCCCATTTTTGGAAATTACTGACTGCAAGAAGATAGAGCTCTCTTGAAAAAACTTCTGCAAGCTTCGCATCTCCTCGATATTTGAAAGCCGTTAAAACATCTTTCACAAATGGATTATAGGGATAAAGAGAACGCTGGGTGAATTCCGAAGATCCACTTCGCTGTCGGCAGTCGCTGCAAAAGTCGACTCCAGGATGCCCGCAGACTCGACAGCCTTTATTATCCAGAGGCTTTAACTGGGAAGTACAAATCGTGCAAAGTGGGATCGGCCGTGCGTAAAAAACGTTAAGCCAGTCAGCTTCCTGACGCCAGGACTGTTGACAGATCAGGCAGCAGCTCCTCATGAGAATCCCCCTCGATTCAGCCTGCAGATCGTCCGAATCGAACGTTTCATTGCCCTCGTTTTTCCGAAGTGAAAAAAGATGACTTCTCCATTCGGAAAAGCGCTGCTTCTCCCGGCTCTTCCTGCAATTTGAATAAGAGCTGTTTCTGTAAATACAGGGGCTTCCGCTCCGAGGACAGCTGCCTGTACGTCTTCAATCGTTATTCCCCTCTCCAGTATCGTTGTCGTAATTAATACGTCCAGTTTTTTATGACGGAACGCTTTTACCAGGTCTGATCTATTTTCTTCTCCTGCATGCACAGATGCTGCTCTAATCCGGCTGCTGAATTTATTGATACCTTTTTCAACATCCGGAAGCATGGACACTTCCGGAACGAATAATAGAACCTGCTTCTGCATGTTCCGCTCCAAAAATGTTTTTAATGGCGCTGGAAGATGCCCTTTATGAAGATTTTTTTTCCAATTACCGGCCCAGACCGTTTTAGGAACAGGGAGGTCGTACCCGTGATACCTTCTGGATACGATGGCTGCTTCCAAGGTTTTGCGCTTCACTTGTTTTCTCTGCTTTTCCGATGGAGTAGCAGTTACCTGGACGGTAAGTGCCTTTTTCGTCCGCGCCTGTTCCGCCGCAAACTGCAGGCGGAGGTCCATTGTAAATGGGAAAGCATCCACCTCATCAATAATTAACAGGTCAAAAGCCTGATGAAACCGAAGCAGCTGATGAGTAGTGGCAATAAATATGTCTGCCTGACGGTATCTTTCTTCTGCCTTTTTCCCTCCGTAGAACCCTGCAACTGCAGCTTTCGGAAAGGCTGTAGTCAGCCTGGGTTCCAGTTCCTGCACGACATCCCGCCTAGGAGTACATATCATCACCGGTTTGTTCTGCATCAGGCAGGTACTTATAAGCGGAAAAAGCATTTCCGTTTTACCAGCTCCGCATACAGCCCACAAAAGTATATTCTTTTGTTGTCCTTTTTCAAATGCATCGACAAGCTTATTCGCAGCCTGCTCCTGCATTACTGATAATTTCCCGTTCCATGAAATATCCGCAGACTCTGCACATACGGCAGGATGGTCCCCGTTAAACAATTAGAAACGGCTGCATCCCATGACACGTCCCATAATCAGACAGGAGCGGCAGTAAGCACACTTTTTTCCGCAGCGTCCACAGATTTTCACTTCTCCGAAAAGACCGCTGTCCAAATTTCCACAGCGGGTACAGAGCCATGTCCGGCCTGATTTTGTCAAAGCAGATTCAGAAACGATAAAACCGTCATTCTCCAGGTCGGTAAGCGCTTCCAATAGTTTTTGAAACTCTTTTTCCGGTTCATTTTCGAATAGTTCATCAATCAGCAGTCTACGGTACACTAATTTGTTCAAAATATTTTCGCGGTAAGTACTGTTCAAGCTGTTTCCTCCTCTATTTAATATAGAGGGTTCATATATAAGGATATTTTCAACTGAAAAAAGAAGGGGAGGTAACCGGATGCTCATTGGAACCCTTCACAGCCGGCTTTTATGTATTCACCTTTTCTTTATAGTATTTCATCTCTCCAAAGTGAAAAACGCTCCGGAGAAAAAGCGTCCGCCTGTAAGTAAAAGAATGCGGAGCAGCTTTCATTTTATCAACTCACACTCATATCCATCCAGCCGATCCCCAGACTGCCTTCTCCAATATGGGTACCGATCACGGGGCCGAAGTGACTGATATAAACGGTTGATTCCGGGTATTCGAGACGGATTTCTTCGGCAAGCTGCTCTGCTTTTTCCTGCCTGTTCGCATGAATAACTGCAATATGAAGAGGCAGTCCGTGCCTGGCTTCTTCATGGAGAAGCGCTTTTATTTTAGCAAGAGCTTTCTTTTCTGTTCTGACTTTTTCATAGGGCACTATTTTTTTATTTTCAAAATGAAGAACCGGCTTCACCTTAAGCATGCTTCCTATAAAGAGCTGGGCCCCATTCAGACGCCCCCCCCTGTGAAGATGACTTAAGTCGTCCGCCATAAAGTAGGCTTTCGTCCGGCTCCTTAAAGCTTCCAGACGTTTCAGAATATCTGCGGAAGAAGCGTTTTCGCCTGCCAATTTGGCAGCTTCCAATGCATAGAAACCTTGAACCATACAGCTTATTTCCGTATCGAAAACGTGAACCGGCAGTCCATCAAACATCGATCCTGCTGCTACTGCAGTCTGGTAAGTGCCACTAATACCGCTTGAAAGGGTGACGACGATTATTTCATCGTGGTCTGCTGCCAGTTCCCGGAAGGTTTCTTCAAATAATCCGATACTCGGCTGGGAAGTTGTGGGGAGCTTATCTGTATTCTTCATTTTATAATAGAAGTCCTCTCCTGTAATATCCCACTCCTCACGGTATACTTCTTCTCCGAAAATGACATTCAGCGGAACCATCGTAATATTATTTTTTTCGCGTATTTCTTCCGGTATGTAGGCGGTACTGTCAGTAACAATTGCTATTTTACTCATGATCGCTCTCCTTTTGATGCTGAATATCCGATCTCTCTTTCGTCTATAGTATCAATCAGACTCCCGGGTGTCTATCCTTTCCATAATAATCGTTTGAAAATAATGGATATTATACGGTGAAAATGGAGAAATTCTGAAGGGGAAAATCTTTATTAAGGCTTTCCTTACATTAGATATAATTAAAAAAAGCTGCTTTGAAAATAGAACATCTGCTGTGTGATGAATACCATTTTAGTTTCCGCTTCTGTAAACAGCCCCTTTCGTTTTCATGGGCCCGCCGGGAAGCACCCTCATGGAAAAGAAGACGTACGTTCATCGCTTATATGCTTTTTTTCAAGGCCGGCCAAAAAAACGCACCTTTGAATTAATAAAGGTGCGCCTCCCGCTTCTAAATCAATTTACTTTTACCCAGCCGTTTTTAATAGCATCTACGACAGCCTGAGTCCGGTCATTCATCCCCATCTTCTGGAGAATGTTACTGACATGGTTTTTAACCGTTTTTTCACTTATATACAACGCTTCCCCAATAGAACGGTTGCTTTTTCCATCGGTCATAAGCTGGAGGACTTCGCATTCCCTGCGTGTAAGCAGGTGAAGCGGCCGGCGGTATTCCACTTCGCGGAACCCGACTTCTGTCTCTCCTCCGCCGTCCGTAGCCAGACGCCGGTACTCTTTAATCAAATTATAGGTCACTTTAGGATGCACATAAGCACCCCCCTGTCCGACTACTTTCACCGCTTCGATGAGAGCTTCCGTATCCATTTCTTTAAGCAGGTATCCTGCAGCACCGGTTTTCAGCACCTGCGTTACATAGGTTTCGTCGTCGTGAATAGAGAGGATCAGCACTTTCACGTTAGGGAAAGTTTCTACAAGGGATTTCGTCGCTTCCACGCCGCTTACATCGGGCATATTTACGTCCATTAAAACGACATCCGGCTGATTCTGGCGCACAAGATCGATTACCTCTCTTCCATCATTGCCTTCTGCAACGACTTCGAGATCATCTTCCATAGATAAGATACGCTTTACTCCTTCACGAAACAGCTGGTGGTCATCTATTAAAACAATTCGCAGTTTATTTTCCATTTTATCTTCCTCCTGAATAGTTTTCTGACTCGCTTGTAACAGGGATGGCAGCAGTAATAGTCGTTCCTTCTTCTTGCCCGGAATCAATCGTTACCTGCCCCCCCAGCAGCTGAATTCGTTCTTTCATCCCTTCAAGACCAAAAGAGTCTTCTCTTTGAGCGGCCGTTGAAAATCCTCCGCCGTCATCTGTCACAGTAAGAAAAAGATTATTTGGCTGTATTTCTGCCTTAACAGAAATAGTTCCCGCACCGGCATGTTTTACCGCATTCTGCACCGCCTCCTGAACAAACCGGTATGCAGCCGCTTCAAGAGCCGGATAGCGGAAGGGCACTTCCCCTGCTGTTTTCACTCTAATCCGAACCCCGCTTCGATTCTGCATCGTTTCTGCATACTTTGCGAGAGCTTGAATGAGTCCGCTTTGGTGCAGTTCCGGGGCACGGAGATCGAAAATGATCCGGCGGGTCTCCAGAAGAGACTCTTTAATCGTTTTTTTGAGAGTTTCTGTTTCTTTCCCGAGTTGATCCACAGAACCTTTAGCAGCCGTTCTTGCAAGTATTTCTGCATGCATCGCAGCATTTGCCATAAGCTGTGCCGGGCCATCGTGGATATCTCTCGCCAGCCTTTTCTGGGCGGTTTCATGAAGCCTTAGGACATGAAGTCCCGAAGATATCTGAGGATCACTGGTTCGTGGAACGTCCTCCTTCAAATAATGTGCTGCAGTATGAAGCTGCTGCAGAAGTCCCTCTGACTGCTGGATAACATCCTCCAGTTCTTTTAGTTGTTCTTCAATCTGCAGAAACCGCTTTTCCCAGATTTTTTCACGATCTTCTGAAGGAAATTTTCGTGCTGATTCTCCGATATTCGGATTTTCCATGCTTATTTTAAGCTGATACAATTCTGTTTGCAGACGGCACTGTTCGTTCCGGGCGTTTTCGCCTGCTTCAAAAAGCTTTTCGCGCCCTTCACTCATTGCCTGATCTACACTGCCTAAAATATTTTCAATAATAGGTAGCGCCGCCATGTTAACCCTTCTTTCTTTGATATACAGCCTGACCATTAAGAGTGCTATACTGAAAATATAGTTCCCGGTTTCCTTTATCGATATTCAATAGATCTTTTGTCAGGCAGCGCACCGAAACTAGGTCTGCCGCCCCCGTATTGTTCAGTTTATTTGTTGAAAATCTTAAAGTTAAAATGAGTATATGAAGCGTTCTACCCACACTATTTTAGCATAATTGGCAGGGCAAAGCATACGTATACCTGTTCTGGTCAGTCTTCCTGACAGTGCCTTATTACCCATCATACCCTATATGGACAGTAATTTATCTTGATTACACAACTTTTCGATATTTTTTTAGAATCAGACTTAAGAGCTAGTAATTTATTATATTCATTCCAATAAAGGAGTTTCCCATGCTGAGTACTTACTTTACCGTCAAACCGTACGGCGAATCAGAAATAATAATTCAAAAGTCACGATTTCTCGTTTATGTAAAACGCGTTACTTCCGAAGAAGAAGCCCGTACCTTTATTGCCGAAATTAAAAATAACCATCTTGATGCTTCCCACAACTGCTCCGCTTATATGATCGGGGAACATGATTTGATTCAAAAAGCCAATGACGATGGCGAGCCATCCGGTACTGCCGGAGTTCCTATGCTCGAAGTTTTAAAACAACGGAAATTGAAGGACACCTGCATCGTAGTAACCCGATATTTCGGAGGGATCAAACTTGGCGGGGGCGGTTTAATACGCGCTTACGGCTCCGCTGCAAGTGCCGGTATTCAAGCAGCAGGAGTAGTAGAACGGCGCCTCACCTCTCTCTGCTCAGCCATTTTTGACTATTCACATCTTGGGAAGATTGAAAATGAAGTGCGTTCTTCACCCTATAAGCTTTACAATATATCCTACGAAGAAAAGGTAACGGTCACCTGTTACGTAGAGGCAGGATTTGAAGAGAATTTTGAACAATGGATGCAGAACTTAACGAACGGACAGGCAAAACTTACGCGGGACGGAACCGCTTATTTAGAAACAGACATAAAATCTTCAGGTAGTGAACGGTTTTAGCATTTCCGAAATAACTGAACTGGTCTGTATAAAACGACCCTTTTTCATTACGCAGGTCGTTTCTAAAAGTGAACACGGTCGAATACCACCTGCAGGGTGACTGTCATTCATAAAAAGCTTTTTAGTTGAATGAACTTCACATGTATTTATAGGGGGAACATGCCCGAACATGGTGAAAAATGTTCACTTCAGACGAAATTCCACGGGATAGGAGCCGACGACTTTCGTTTCAATCATCCGTCTTTATATACGAATAGTTACATTTGAAAACGTAAAATATTCACTAAAGAAGTTTTGGATACAAAGTGATATTTTCTGTATAAGCAGACAGTTGGCTGCTTCCGCTTTCCGGAGGGAACTCTCTCAGCTGACCTGCCTTTCATAAAACAAAGAATCATTTTTCCGGATTCACTTTCTACAACTCCAGCATTTGAACAAAAAGAAAGACTTTGCTGCGAAAACAATCGGACTACAGGTTTCTCCTATTAAAAAAGGTGATTTTCTCTGCAGTGTCCGGCGGGGACGCCAGTGGGTTGGAAGCGCAGTCTGAAGATCCTTTCCAATGCAGTCCGGCATTAGAAATAGCTGAAGACAAGCCCCACGGCAGGCTTCCGCCGGTAAGCGGAGGAGAAAATACAAGGAATAGATTGCATATACTTCTTTCTTTACTTACTCAACACTCTGGAATACAAGAAACCTCCGGAAACTTCGTTTTCCGGAGGTTTTTGTATTTATTCGTTATTTCCAGCGTCATCAGGACGTCGTTTTCAATCCTTTTATGCGATTGATTATATTCAGCACCGGACGATAATCAGCATGAAGCAGGCCGGTTGCTTCCGCAAGAATTTCAATAGCAAACAGCAGCAGCAGACTAATCACCAGCGTCCCCCATAACGTCGACTGTGTAAGAAGTACCGCAGCAAGAGCGAAAAAAGCACTGATGCCGTATATCATTAACACTGAACTGCGGTGGGAATATCCAAGCCGGAGGAAACAGTGATGCATATGAAACTTATCAGCAGCCGCTAAAGGCTTTTTGTTTATGAATCGCCGGATGATGGCGAACATCGTATCCGTTATCGGTACTGCAAGAATAAAAATAGGGATGATAAGTGAAAAAAGAGTTACCGTTTTAAAGCCAAGCAGTGAAATAACGGCGATCATAAAACCTAAAAACAAAGCTCCTGTATCTCCCATGAAAATTTTTGCAGGATAAAAATTATAAAACAGAAACCCTGCTGTACTCGCAAGCAGAACAGAACCTAGAGCAATAATAAATAAATTGTCATTTATAATAGCAATGATCGTAATGGTCGTCAGTACGATGGCAGAAACTCCAGCAGCAAGACCATCAAGGCCGTCGATAAGATTAATAGCGTTAGTAATGCCGATAATCCATAAAAAAGTGAGCGGCAGACCAAAGATCCCAAGATACAGGATACCGTCAAAAGGCAGATTGATAAATTCAACGTAAATACCGCCCGACATAACGACAGCCGCAGCCATCGTCTGACCGAAAAGTTTCATTTTGGGTGAAAGTTCCCGCATGTCATCCAGAAAACCAGTAATGATAATGATCGTTCCCCCAATAATAATAGGCCAAAAATATGGACTCACCGGCATCATGATAAGCATACCGATCATAAAGCTGATATAAATAGCCAGTCCACCGAGCCGGGGCATCATAATACTATGGATTTTCCGCGGGTTAGGTAGATCGACTGCACCTACTTTTACTGCGAGAATTTTCACAAGCGGGGTAACGAGCAGGGCTGCAATAAAGCAGGCTGTTGAAATATAGATATATGTCATATGTAACCCCCTCCCCGCTGTGCAATCTTGAACAGTCCATATAAATTTTGTTTACCGTCTCTATATACGCCGAGTGTCATTTAATAGGTGTGCTGCAAAAGCCTTATAAAAAACCTTTTTCCATTCTCTATAAGTTTCTTTTGCAGTTTACCCTTTCAATACAGTTTTATATAGTGTCTAAAGGTTTATATTGCTCTTTTCTACTTTGTAAAATTATTTAAAAGCTTCCGCAGCTGCCCTGCGCAGTTCTTCTTTTGACCTCTGTACATAAGCATCCATCGTTTTCAAAAACTCATTTTTTGTCTGGAAAGTGTAATTTATTTTGTTGTATAGATCATTTGCTGTCCAGCTGCTGTCTTCTATATGACAGGCTGGTTCCTGCCCGCAGAGAAGCGCAAAAGCATCTATCTTAGGATCGTAGGAAACAGCTGCAAAAGGAACGCTGGAAACAGCTGCAAAAACTAGCGCGTGAAGCCTCATCCCAATTAAAAATTTCGATTCAGCTATAACCTGCATCTTTTCTTCAAAAGATGCTTCATATTCGAATATAGCTGCTCCATCGTATTCTGATGCATCCATATAGGAAATAACCTGCGCTGCTGCTTTCGCATCTTCTTCTCCATGCATAGGCACAAGAATGATTTTTTCCCCTGCCTCCATCAGCATATCCAGCGTTTCCGCTACTTTCTGCAAATGGTCTTTTCCATCTTTCCAGTCGCGGATGGAGACGCTTATATACGACGCTTCAGCAGAAGCTGTCGAATAGTCATTTTCCAGACTGAGAACAGGGTCTGGAACGAGCGTAACCTTTTTTTTGACCCCTATTTCCCGGAGCAGTTTTCTCGAAGCTTCATCCCTGACAGAAATTTTATCTGCCTGTTTTATCGATTTTGCCGTTAGAAAACGGCTTTTTTTCATAAGAAGCGGACCGATGCCCTGAGCAAAAACACTCACAGGCACCCTCATGACTTTAGCTGCCCAGATCACCGCGCTGTAATAAACAACACTCCCAAGTCCTGTACTGTCCTGAAATAAACTTCCTCCACCGCTGATAAGACGATCTGCTCCGCGGAGAACAGCGAACAGTTCTTTAACATTCCAGCGGTTGACCGCATTTACGCCAAACCGTTCTTCTGTCTGCTGCGGATTATTTGATAGAACAAAAATAGCTGTCTCTTTTTCTTCTTTTCGTATCAGCTCGATAATGGAACGGAGAATCGCTTCATCACCAGCATTGTCGAAGCCGTAATAGCCGGATAATACAATCTTCATCCAATTCTCCTTTCCCTTATAAAAGGATAAATCCATTTTTTGCAACACTCATATGTTAATATGAGCAGGATTCCAATTAATAATCCGATACTTAAGCTTAAAGCAGACCTGATGATGGATACAAGCAATGGAGTATGAAGATGAGTAAACGTACCTGCAAGAGAACTCAAAGCAAGCGACCCGCCAAGCAGTAAAAACCATGCATACTTAACTTTTTCTTTCCACAAATAAAGGCCAAGAGTAAACAGCGGCAGGCCGATGAGAAACTCAGTCGTACGCGGCCTGACAATAAACATATTCTCCAGCCACTGCCTGAAAATAAGTTCATAGGGAAGTGCGATTCCGGTATTGCCTGTTCTGGTAATATAAAATAAAATAACTGCTCCGAGAACAACCATCACCACAAGATGCCAGAATTTCACCGGTTCACGAAGCCAGGACCACCCCAGGAATACCAGCCCTGTAATGACAAGCGGAGCTGCTGCTAACACTTTCACTCCCCGGAAGCTGTCAAGACCGAGCAGGAAGTCTGATCCGTATAACAGCATTACCACAAACCATGCTCCTGTCAGCGTAATTCCTGCTGCTGTAAAGTAGGAGCCTGCAGCATCTGTCAGTGTCAGGGGCCGTTTAATCCGCAGTATTGCGTAGACAGGTGCCATCACCGCTAAAAACAGAACAACAAGCTTCAATAAAAAATCAATTTGTATCAAAAAGATTGTTAAATAAATTATAAAGCTTAAAAGAGCAGCCGGAACTGCCATCAAAGGGCTGACAAGAGTGAAGACGATCCCTGTAAATGAAGCAGCAGCAAAGATCACAGACACCTCCATCCATAACGGCAGGCTGGATAGAAGCGGGGGTTCTGCAATTCCTGTTTCATCATCAATGTTTTCGTGAATAGCCTCTAAAATCTGACTTGTTCTTTCAAGCATCCTTTCTGCTTCCCGTGGATGACTATAAAATTCTCCAGCTTCTTTGTCCAATATATTAATAAACAGGATATCAACGTTCCGCTCATTTACGGCTCTTTCTCCCCTGAAAACGTCCTGATAATTACCCGGATCGTAATTTTTTCCCAGAGTAAGACTCTGCAGGCGGACAGGTTCCCGGACCACCTGATCCAGCAGAGGATGCAGTCCAACCTGGTCAGCGTTTTCTATTAATACTACTGAGATATCCAGCTCATTTATTTTCTCAGCAAGAAGACTCGTGATTTGGGGATCTCCTCCCCCCGGAATTTCTGTCCCAGCAAATAAAACATGGGATATATCTCCGCTCATTTCTCTCATTTGATCGTATAACAAATGATCAGAATGCTCCGCCTGAAAATTATCCGAAAGACGGATAATAATATTAATACCGTAGCTTACAGCTTGTTCATAAGCATTCATATCAAAAGTAACTGGTTCGCGCATCGTTCCTGTTGAAGCAAAAGGCAGGAATAGAAATTCCTCTCTATTGATAACTGTGGCATCTACCTGCAGGCTCTGCCTGTCACGCGAAAAATTCAGTGACTCTTCAATTGATTCTGTAAGCTCATTTTCTTCGAGTACTTTAAGGAAAATGCCCGACTCTTCGTGGATTTCATCATGGGATGCTCCATAAAGCTGAATCATCTCACTCTTTGATACAACAGCAATCATATCCCTGTCGCGCAAATCGTTTAACGACAGCGGTTCAAAAGCTACGGACTGCACTCCCGCTCCGGAAGTAAGTTTTTCATATACAGTTCCCCTGTCAAGGCCGGCATCTTTAGTGAATGTATTAATATCTTCATAGGGAATCACCGTTTCATATGTATCTGCTCCCTCTTCGACCGCAATCCGTTCTCCCAGATACGGGATGGAAAGAACCATGATGAGAAGCACTATCCCCCACAAAACTTTTTTTCTCACAACGACCTCTCCAATCATTCATCTAACGGTAAAGGCGGGAAATTTTAGGGCCGATAACCGGGATGTTTTTCAATTCTTCTTTTGAGACAGCCTTCAGTAACAGAAGAAAAACGCCATAAAGTATTCCACCTCCAGCAATCAGCAGCACCGTAAACATAAGAGCCATGCTGCGTCCCCATGTTTCAGGAGCCGTCCAAAGGAGCGGTATGTAAAGGGACACACCCATAAGGACTGCAGCTGCAACGGCCCTTCCTTCACGATTGCCAAACAGGCGGAAGGAAATCGTCCGCTTCATCACCCATAAATTCCATACTGATAAAAGTATATATACAATAAATGTAGACCACGCCACACCAATCAGCCCGAAATAGCGGATCAGAATGATATTCAGTACAATTTTAACTAAGGATGCCCCGAGAACAATCCCTGCTGATAATATCTGCTTATTCATTCCCTGCAATATACCTGTCGTCAAAACCGCAAAGGAAGTTGCTGCTGCACTTAAATGAACAACGGCGAGCACCTCATTAGCCTGCGTATCCCCGAAAAGGACAAAGTTTAAAGGGACGGTAAGGACGAACAAGCCAATTGCTGCGGGCCAGGCCGCTACGTGCATAAATTTGAGCGCCTGCTCTGTAATAAGCGACGTTTTTTCGTCGTCTTTTTCTTTCAGAGAAGCTGACAGCAGTGGTATAAGCGGAAGAATTAATGCCTGGGCGAATACAACAACGATTTGTACAAGCGTGAGTCCGCGTCCATAATAACCGTACTGCGCGGCAATATCCAGATCTTCTGCTCCCCCCGCGCCGAGCTGACCAGGAACCGTTACAGAGTCAATAAAATTTACGAGTGCCATAGCAAGCGCTCCTACACAGATCGGCAGAGAGAGATAAAGAATTGTTTTCGTCCATTTTTTAAAATCTCTGAAAGAATATTTACGGTCTGCTTCAGGGCGGAGAGGGCTCGTTACAAATTTCCTGCGCAGATATATAAAAGATGCAAGGGCGCCAAAAATAGATCCCGTCATTACTCCCCCCGCTACAACAGAAGCCGAATAACCCTGTTGCACAAGAATATAAGCGAACAGTAAAATAAAAAATACCCGAACGAACTGCTCGAGCACCTGGGAGAAAGCGGTAGGTCCCATTTCCTGAAATCCCTGAAAATAACCGCGGTAAACAGCCATATAAGGAGCAATTAAAAGGGAAGCGGAAACGACTATCAGCGAAATTTCTGCGAATTCCCCGCCGAGCAGAGAAGCAAACGGGGCGGCAATCAGAAGAATAACCAGAAAAGCACTTATTCCAAAACTGCAGGCCAGAATACTTCCCGTCCTATGAATGTCACGGATATGGTTTTCCCCGCCATTAATACGGGCTTCTGAAATAAGTTTTGAGACAGCGAGTGGTATCCCGGCGACAGATAAAATTAAAACAGCCATATAAACAGGGTAAACGATCGAAAATATGCCGAAAACTTCATCCCCGGCAATATTCTGAAGCGGGATGCGAAAGAGGCTTCCTAAAAGTTTGGATATCAGGGAAGCCAGAGTAATTATAAGCGCACCTTTCATAAAACTCTGGCTCATCTTTTGATTTTCTCTTTCATAACTTTAAAAATAAACCAGGGCAGCGCAGCCATCCTTCTGCATCTGGCAGGCTGCTTAACCAGACGGTAAAGCCACTCTACATTCCACTTCTGCCAGATATATGGTGCTCTTTTTACTTCCCCGGCAAGCACATCAAAGCTTCCACCGATACCAATAAAAATACCCTGGTCGAATTCAGGGAAGTTCCGGGCAATCCATTTTTCCTGAAGTGGAAAACCAAGCGCAACAAAAACGTAATCAGGCTTTTTCGTTTTAATTTCCTCTGCGATTTCCTGACTGGTCCAGTCGAAAAAGCCGTGGTGACTTCCAGCAATGACGAGACCGGGAAATTCTTTATGGATAGTATCGAGAGTTTTATTCAGAACGGCTTCCCGGGCCCCGAGAAAATACGCCGACTGACCGAGTTCATTAGCTGTACCGAGCAGCCGCATAAAAAGATCAAACCCGGTCACACGTTCCGGCAGCCGATGCCCCATAAATCTCGCCCCTTTTACGATGCCGATCCCATCTGCCGTGACATAGGTAGCCTTTTCTATAGCTTGATGATATTCTCTATCATTTTGAGTATGCAGGACGATTTCAGGATTAGCCGTAACTACAAACGCTTTTTCCTTCGACTCAGCATGTTTGGCAAGCGTTACAGCCATGTCGGAAAGGGTAGTCTTAACAAATGGCACTCCTAATAACGTTACTGTTTCTATGGATTGCTTCACAGATGTCACCAACTTCATAAGTTTTTCTTTCCTGAATCATATCAAATATACTGAAAGAATGGAATTCCCTTCACACGCACAGTTTTTTTGTCTATAGGCTGCCTTGAAAATAAAGGATAAACTTTGAGATCGCTTCTTTTTTAATTTCCTAAATCCCTTATTTTTCATGATATAATATAAGGTACAGCAGGGAAAAAGATACAAGTAAATACACATCTTTCATCCGGAATTGAACACAATGGATGGAAATTACAATTATATTTGGGGGTAATTTGGGAAATGCAGTCATTTTTTAATGAAAAAGAATTGAAAAATCTTAAGATTGACGGGCAGGATTCTGTCATCTCTTCAAAAAAAGCATCAGACATAGAACCGGAGGAGCTTTCTACTGTTCAACCCGAGCTTTCACTTCCGGAAGCATGGAATATTTCTGAAAAAGAAACCAAGGCTTTCGAGACTCTAAACGATTTATGTGAGCCGCTTCTCCCCGGTCAAATTTCTCTTTATGGGGTGCGTGTGACACAGAACGAAGATGGAGATTATGTTTTCCTTGCTTTCATCCGCCAGTCCGTAGAGAAAAAGATGAAAATGAAAGAAGCCACTATTTCTATTTTTGACGAAAATAAAGAAGTGCTCGGCAGAAAAACATTTGATCTGACTGAATTCGGTGAACTTCCAGTCAATACCAGCCGCCCTTGGGAATTCCTATTCAGCGAAAAAGATTTATTTACAAATTCGATCCCCGGAAGCGGGTGGAAGCTGGCCTTTCAGCTTAACCCTGTTTCACGCGACCACACGCTTGAATTCACTAAATCATGGAAAAAGCGCCTTCCATCCGAGCAGCAGCGTAAGCTTAAAAAAGCTGTTGAGAAAATGGGTCCTCCTCGTCCGGGGCAGATTAACTTTGTCGGACTGAATGCAGCGATGGTTGAATCCCGCGAAGAACTTCATATTTCACTGCTTATCCGTAATGGGGGAGCCAAGCATATCAACCTTGAAAAGATGCCGCTCGTGGTCGAGGATGCTGCTGGAGATATCGTAGCTAAAGGAGTATTCACGCTCGATCCGAAGCTTCAAGTAAAAGCAAACACAAGCACGCCTTGGAATTTCGTCTTTCCAAAATCAATGATTCATAAAAGCAGTCCCGATTTGTCGAAATGGAAAGCGTATCCGCCGCGTAAACAAAAGAAAAAAGAAGAGTGACGGCTCTAAACAGATAACGTCCGCTGCCTGTTTTAAAAGCACGGGGCTCAGCAGCCAGTTCATATGAAAAGGAGACCTCCACACTTTGGTGAGGGTCTCCTTTTCTATGCCGCGCCTTCATCCGGGCTAACTCTTATCTATTAACAGCATTTCCCGTGCTCACAAAACTTTCAAAAAGCCTTTTAGTCCCGTACGGGTGTTTATTTAGGAAAACTGAGAATATCTGCGTAAGCACTGTGCATATAAGCATGGTAATGATTTTTATGGTCCGCACTTACCTGGTACCAGGTCTGAGTTCCCACTTTTATCTCTCCTCTTACCGCTGTATAGTGCCCTGAAGAAGCGTAACGGTAAAGCCTATTTTGAGTTGCACCGGCTTTTTCACGAACGTTCAGTCCGCTTGTATTCGTTTTTCCGATTGTCAGTTTATTATAATCTTTTTTACCAAGGTATTCATCAGCGCGGTACATATGTCCGGCAATTTTTTGCCCCCAGAACATATCAGAGGCATAGCGGACGTTAAATCCCTGACCTTTGTTTCCAGGAATCGATCCGCTGAAGCGCCAGTTGGAATGATCGGCATAATTATTGTTGATGTGACGGGCAGCATACATAATGCTGTCTTCAAAACTATTGAAAACATCTGCATTGCCGTAAGGATTGGAATCAGATGCGTTAAGACCAAAAAGATTCTTCTTATCCTGCGCAATTCTGCTCGTGCCCCAGGAACTTTCATGAATAGCCTTCCCCATCAGGTACAGCGCATTGATGCCGTATTCTTTTTCGGCTTTAATGAAGGATTTTCCTTCTCCTGCAAGCGGACTGCCGCTGCCCGCCGGGCTCATGTTCTGCAGATAGCGGTCCAGATCTGCTGCTGTATAACTTGTTTTTGTCTTTACAGGCAGTACGTTAAAATACTGGTCCTGCTCTCCTGCCTTTGATCCGGAAGCCGTAAAGAACGTGCTTCCGTCCCTGCTGTAATATTTCGTGCCGGCAGACAGAAAAGTTGGAGCTTTCCCATAACGGTAAGCAGCATAGTTATCTGCAGACGGGTTGTATAAATAGTGATACAGGTCCCCGCTGCGCACGGCGTAATAATTTCGTTTGTTTGCTGCCTGCTGGGACGGAATCATCTCCACATGATCAATATGGAAAAAACCGGTCGTTCCAGCGTAGCTTACTTCTACATAACTCCCGTTGGAACTTACATAATCGAATTCGGAACCAAAACGGACATCGTCGGTAGCATAAGTTTTAGCATTTGCTAGATTACTGTTGCTGTAAACGTTAGCTATATTTGCTGTTGGATGTTTCGGACGGACAATACCGTCTTTTATCTTTACAATTCGTTCTCCCTTTAAAATCACTGTCTGGTTCTTTGAAGCCTGTTTTACTGCTTCGTCATAAGAAGCGAACCGTTTGTTCCCTACAGTCAACTTACCGTCCGAACTGATTGATGCCGCACGGTAATCCCCGTCTCCTTCAGGTTCTGATGGAACCGGCTCCTCTTCAGGCGGCTCTTCATTTACCGGAGGGCTGGGAGGAATCTCCAGATTGTCACGATATTCTTCGACAGAGTGGAGCAGGCGGATAATATAAGCAGCCGCATGAGCACGTGTCGCATTATCTTTCGGAGCAAACCTTGTCTGTGATGAGTCAGGAAGAGCATGACCTTTTATGATCCCATAGGAAGCATTCGTTGCGACGGCTTTCACGTAGTTTGGATTAATGTCCTGTTCATCTGTAAAATTCAGCTTATCATCTTTATTAGGAAGTTCTTCGTAAGCGAGCGCCCGGTCAATCATTACCGCCATTTCTTCCCTTGTAATATCCTGCTGGGGACGAAATGTCCCTCCCGGATAGCCATTAATAAGCCCTGCTTTTTCAGCAGCGTAAATGTAATCCGCCAGTCCAAAAGATTTCTCTACATCGCTGAAGCTGTTCGAGCTTGAAGCGGCAGGCAGATTTAAAGCTCGGGATAAAAAGGCAGAAAACTGCGCCCTTGTAACGGAGTCGTCAGCTCCAAATTTTCCTCCCCCGTAGCCTTTCATTATTTCAAGATCAATCGCTTCACGCATTTCCTTTTCAAGATTATGTCCCTTAATATCCTGAAAATCGTCTGCATAGGCTGTAGAAGCCCCCCAAAACATGACTGCTGCTAAAAGCATCAACATTGCTTTTTTGAACATCTTTTTTCCTCCCCGTATATCTTGTTTAAATTTCCACCTATTGTTCTCTTAAGTCAACTTTTCTGCCACAGCTTTTCCACCACTTTCCTTGCAGCTGCCCCCTGTTTCTCTATAATTTTTAATTCTGTGCTCATTATACATGATTTAATACAATTTAAAGGTTACAATTTCATTATTTTTTAGATTACCCCTGCTGATTTATGGAAATTAATTGACATGGGGTGGAGGCGGTCAGCTGAGGGCTCCCCTTTGCACCATGGAAAAGGAGCTGTCCTAGAAGGATAGCAGCACGGCTTCACACAGACAAAAGCCTGTTAGACAAATTCCCGTCTAACAGGCTTTTTAACAAGTTGAACATATGAACTGGAAAAGCATGTGTCTTCACCTGGGTGCAAAAGCAGCGCAGTATTTTTAAGAGCAGATATTCCCACTGCAGGCTGCATATGACAAAACAATAAAAAGAAAGTCTTTCACCGGCAGCCGAAGGAGAAACAGGGTGACTCCAGGACGACAGAAGACGAGGCGGAAATTCATTTCAGCAGGAAGGACGAAAACAGCTGAGGCCTTCCTGCCCGGAAAGCGTTCCTGTGGAAACGAAGGTTGTTCTGATTTTATCTCGTATAAAATTTCTGCGTATAGAAAGGACGGTTTTCCATATCAAAAGCCGTGCCGACGCCGAGTTCCCGGTAATACTGGTTCAAAATATTCTCGCGGTGTCCCGGCGAGTTCATCAGACCTCTCTGAGCCATCACAGCACTCGGCTGTCCCGAGGCAATGTTTTCTCCTGCTCGTGTATAGCTGATACCCGCCTCGCGGATTCGGTCAAACGGGGAGGCGCCTTCCAGGTTTTCGTGACTGAAATACTGCTGTTCAGCCATGTCTTCACTATGATCAATGCTGACAGCCGCTATTTCGTCATTCCAGTCCAGCGGGTCCAGGTCGAATTCCACTCTGTCCGCATTAACAAGGTCAAACATCTGTCTCGAAAAGTCCTCCGCCAGCTGTGCTGACCCTTCGGCGTAATAACCGGAAAGTGACTGCTCTGCATCTTCCCCGATAAGCTGATACGCCGTGGCTTTATTATCCTGATGGATATCATAGTAAACCGTCAAATATCCTTCTTCTATTGGAAATAAATCCGACTCTTCCGTTTCACTTAACGAATAACGCGTATTCCCCTTAACTATCGCCGTCTCCGGATCTCCCATTTTATCTCTTACTTCCTGACGGGAAAGGTTTTGACTCAGTCCTTCAGGCGAACGGACTTCCGAAGTATTTGTATATAAAGCCGTCACTTCTCCGTCTGCCACTCCTGCCATTCGGAAATTTTTATAGTTATCGTGATAAGCATACCATTCAAACCCATAGTGACTTTCAGTAATCCGCTCCGGTTCTCCCCACATTTGCTCTAATAAATTTACATCATCTCCGACGGAAATGCCGGCAGCCTGAAACATGTCTGCATTTCCTTGTGCCTGAGACTGCTCTTCTTCCAAAGGCTGCTCTACAGGAGCGAGAATTTCTTTATTGTCATATTCAATAAGCATGGCATGCTCCGCGTCTTCCCAGCTCACTTCTCCACCTAACGATTCTGCGATGAAGCGGGCGGGAGCATATAAAGTATTCCCCTCTCTGTTTGCAGGCAATTCAAGCTCTGCTTCTTCCCCATTAAGAGAGGCTGAGCCGCTTCCCTCAGTAAGCTCGATGGTTATATCTCCTTTTTCTGCAGTAACGGCTTCTGCGTCATTTTCAATAATTACCGCGTCCATTTCTTCAAGTAAACGGACTGCCGGCGCCATAGTATGGCCGTCTTTCATAACAGATCCTTCAAGGCTGACTTTCTCGGTAGATAAGGTTTCCGTATTTTGAAAACTTTCATCTCGTAATTCCTCCGTTTCTTCGAACGGATACCACCAGACGAATACGATAACTGCTATAAAGAAAAAAATTGAAAAACCGGATCCCCGGTTGTAATATCTCATTAGTATTCTGCTCCTCCATTCGCTTTCAATCTGCGTCGGGCAGTCCAGCTGTATAAACAGGCCCGATCCTTTTGAATACATATACGGTTGGACCTGTATGCAGGTTTCCTTATTGTAACGGAGACAGCCGTAAAGGGGAAAGAATCTTTCTGGAAGTTACATATTTTTTAGTTCGGTGAAGACCGCGTAATGCTGAGAACTCCGTCTGCTACCGGCTCTTTTTCAAGGATAATTTTATCCGGGGCCCCGGGGACAGAAATCCTGCACGGGAAAACGCTGGAGTCTCTGCAGAGCGTGGGTACATTCATCGTTGTACTTCCCGATGCTTCTACGCCGGCCAGAACGGCATTCTTGAATTCTCCTCTCTAAAAAACGTCATGACAGAAATACGTCATGACGCCTCAGGGGGATATTAAATACGAATATACATATTAAGTGAACTTTTGAAGCCTGCCTCTAAAACTTTTGTCTCTGCTGCTGTCAAAAGGAATGTGGAGCTGCCTAATAAAGCCGGTTCACCTACAGAAATGTTGGGAGGCCTATCCAACCGGTAAAAAGGATGGATGTGCGTCCGTTCTTCTTTACACATCAACGAACCGTTTAATTTGAGTAAGTTTTCTTTCTCCTACTCCTCTTATTTCTGCCAGGTCATCGACCGATTGAAAATCTCCGTGTTCTTTTCGATGTTTTACTATTTTTTCAGCCAGATCGGTTCCGATACTAGGAACATTCACTAAATCTTCAGCCGTTGCTTCATTTAATTTATAAAAAACAGGACCTTCTTTCTCGGGCTCGCTATCTGATTCTTCCGGTTCTGTGTTGTCGGCACCGGCTGAAGTTTCTTTCCCAGCCGGGCTTTCTTTACTCGTCTCTTCTTCCTTTTCTTCATCCTGCTTTTCTTCTATCTGCTCTTTTTCTGCGTTTTTCTCGTCTGCCGTTTCTTTGGCTTGCCCGGAATCAGCCGATACGGGTTCTTCCGCTTCGGAAGATTTTACAGCAGGTTCCTCTTTATCGGAGGTTTCTGCAGCATGCAGTTCCGAGTCCTCTTTTTGTTCCGGACTTCCTCCCGTTTCTTCATTTATATTTACTTCTTTCTCCTTTTCCTGTTGATCCCGCTTCTCTTCTTTCTCCGACGGTACACCGGCAGTTTCCCTATCTTTCTTTTTAGAAGAGGTTTTCGGTTTTTGTACTTCTTTTTCTTCACTGTTTTCCTGGGACTGCTTTTTTTCAGCTTCTGCTTTGTTTTTCTTAGCGGAAGACGATTTCGAATCTTTTTTCGCGCCGGACGTTGATTTCTGCTTCTTTTTCGTTTCTACTTCGGTTTCTCTGCGGCGCTTACTTGAAGCTGCCTTCTTTGCTTTAATTTCGGAGGAAGTGTCAGCACTTTCAAGCTTCTTTTTCTCCGATGTTTTATCTTTGTTTTCACCATCTTCCAGCCAATTTAATATTTTTGTGCGCGCCTGTGGAATAATCGTCCATGCCGCTGCAGCTGAAGTTACCATTGCAAACCATTTCTTCATAAATAAATACCTCACTTCCTGAATTCGTAGTTATTGATATTTTGCTTATTCTTGTAGTATTCTCCCGTAAATGAATTCATAGAATAAGTTTTCCCTTTCTTGCTCTTAAAAACACCTCTTTTCCGCAGAAAGTCAACTTTTTCATTTTTTGAAAGGAATTCATGAATAATTGTCGAATATATGTTTGTCTATCCCAGTATCTGCGTTTCCGGATTCCAGCATGAGAATCCGGCAGTAAATCGTTATTTCCCTGCCTGAATGAAGAATTAGTTCCACTGCCTTAAACGAAATCGTTCCAACATCTCTGCCCTTCATGACTATGCTTTATAAAGGATGAAGTCTTATGTTCCATTTAACCCAGCTTCCTGATCAACCTGCCATTTACTATCATGCCTCTGCGGACCAGGCGGTATTTCTGCGGAGAGAAGACTTTCAAAAGTATCTTAAGCTGCTTTCAGGATCGAAACAGAAATATTCTTTTCAGCTTCTGGCCTATTCTTTAACTACTTCCGACGTTCATCTTCTTATAGAACCGGGCAGCTTTCCACCTGAAAAAATCATTCATTTTATTCATCATCAATACGCTTTTTATATAAAAAAGAAATATGGTATCAGCAGACCTGTCTTTTCTGACAGTCGGACGTTACCGGTTCTGAATACAAGAAGCTGTCTGGAAATATGTAAATATATTCATTTATTTCCTTTTTTAACAGAGAGATGTTCGCGGCCGCTTCTCTACCGCTGGAACAGCTACCAGGCTTACATATTAAATACTTCTCTGGATCTTACAGATAAATCACTGATCTATTCATATTTTCCATTGGAAACACAGAGCTCCATGCAGGAATTTCATGAAAGAGAAATTTCTCTGTTTGCTTCTCCAGTTGACATGAAAAGTTTTCTTGCTGCCTATGTTGAAACGGCTTTTCAATTTGCCCTCGGTTTTAACACGCCGGGTATATCCCAGACATTTCTCTTGTCTTCTCCTGCTCCGGAACGGGGATAAAGGTCATTACTCCTCATTTACCAGAAAATTTAGTATAATAGCACTTACATCTGGTGGTAAGAAAAAGTTCTGTTTTCTCAAGCCTGCCCCCAGGCAGCATCCACCATAGGATGCGACCTTATTCATGCACCAGGAAACCCACATAGAAAGGACGCTAAACTATGATGAACCGATCTGCCTGTACAGCTGCTTTTTTCTTCAGTCTTTTGTTGATCTTTATGATTCCGCTGCAGGCAAATGCTTCCAGCGGAAAGACAGCTTTCGATTCAAACGCCGGCAAACAGGTGAAGCAGATTCCTCAGTACGATGCAAGCGGACTTCAGGGTAAAAGCTCTCTTTCTGTTGATGAGCATTTTGATATTTCCGGACAGACAAATGCTGCAGGATCACTTATAGCCGCTAATTCCATCGAAACGATTGCTTATCACAAAAATGGAAAATCGAGGTTTTATCCCTCCAGCACGACTAAAATTATGACGCTTTATACAGCTTTAAAGCATGGAAATCTGGACGAGGAAGTACTTATTCCTGTGGAAGCAGTGGATGTCCCTTACGACAGCTCGCTCGCCGAAGTTCGTCCCGGGGAAAAAATGTCTCTCGAAACCCTTCTGTACGGACTTATGCTGCCTTCAGGAAACGACGCTGCAGTCGCGACAGCTCACCATATCAGTGGTTCTACAGAAAAGTTTATGGAACTTGTTAACGACGAGGCTGCTGCTATGGGCGCAGAAGATACTCACTTTGTTAATCCGCACGGATACCACGATCCAGAGCACTATACCACCCCTTATGATCTGGCTCTGATGATGTTTGAACTTTTGAAGCAGGAAGATGCAGAACAGTTTTTAACTACCCACACTTATAAAGGAGACTATACGGACCCATTTGGAGAAAATAAACAGAGAGTATGGACGACGACAAACGAACAAATTTATCCTGTTTCAAAATCATACTCTCCTTTTGTGACCGGGGGGAAAACAGGCTATACGAGCCAGGCACGCTATAATCTGGTCAGTTTCACTAATGCCGGCGGAAACTTATATGTGACCGCAGCGATGCGGGGCGGCAAAGAAAACCGCTACACTGATACCGCTTATCTGGTAACAAGCGCGCTCGCCGAAACAGAAATACCGCATTCTCCCGTCGAACAAATATCCGGCTTTACTTTTTGGAAAAAATAAAGCGGCAGATCAAGTTCCACATAAAATGCCCGGGGGCCCCCGCTTTTGCCCCCGGGCATATTTCTTAAGCTGTATTAAAATCTGTTGTTGATACATGTAGAAAACTCCGCTTCCACTGGCATGTTTCCGCTTCGTTTTAATTTTCCAATACAGAAAGCCCTCTGGTTAAATAAAGAAGGCAGAAAGGTAGAAACAATGCCAGGGCGGAAACGCCTGCGGAAAAAGAAAGCAGGAAGATCCTCCCGGACGATAGAGAGGGAGAGCTGAAGGCTTTCTCCGCGGCAGGCGGAGGAGCCGCAGGCACTTCAAAAACAACACGGAGCTTTAACAGAGACACTCATCCAAATATTTTTGCACCATGAAGCATGAAAATGCCCTTTTACAAGAATAGAATTTCTATCTATAAAGGTGGTATGAAAGATGTTCAAGAAAGGATCTTCTTTAGTAGGCGGCAGATACTTCTCTATCTTTTTACCGTAAGCTGGAGTGGACATGGGTCGACTCCGGGGCGAATAAGGACGAGCACCACCCCTGCCGAGCGCAGGGAGGAAGGGATTAGCTGAGACCGGCCGCCCGGAAAGCGTCCCGATGGAAACGAAAGCGACCATTCATTGCTTATCTGTTTTATTTTCAAGGCAGCCATAAAAAAAGTGATTTTCTCTGCCGTGTCCGGCGGGGACGCCAGTGGGGTTAAAGCGCCGCCTGAAGATCCTCTCCAATTAATCCGGGAATTGGAAATAGCTGAAGACAAACCCCACGGCAGGCTTCCGCCGGTAAGCGGAGGAGAAAATACAAGGAATAGAATACATAGACTTTTTTCTTTACTTAATCAACACTCTGAAAGCCTGTTAGACAAATTCCTGTCTAACAGGCTTTTTAACACCTTTTCCGTTTCCGTAAGTTCTTCCCGGACTGTCTCGATAGACCTTTTGAGACAGCGCCTTGAAACTGTGGAAGTCTTTGGCTAAAGTTCTTCTCACTTTTTTAGTCGATTTTGAACTTTCCCTCTATTTTTATAACCTTTTCGATTTATGAAGTAGTTTTCTTTCTTCTCTGCTTTTTCATTGGAATAATAATAAACAAATTAATAAGCCCGGATATAATCGCGGCAGCTGCGAGAGTTATCAAAAACAGCGACACGCTCGTTCCGATCCCCATAACTTCACCTGCAAAACCGATCCCCCCGACTAAAGTAATGAATCCAATGAAGGTCACTGAGTTAACAGCGTCCCCGGCAAAATCAAGCAGACCTTCGAGCATTTCACCAATAAATACATAGAGGAAAGCGAGACTGACTCCTGCAAATAGTAGAATGAGATAGACGGTCGTCATCGGAAATCCAAATAGCTCCATTTTCAATTCCTCCTTCTCTCCTGCTTGTTAATCGAAATACCAGATATTTTTCCGTTACTGTTAAAAATTGAGAACCTTCTCATGAAAAAAACAAGATTCGGAAGAGGGAAACTGTTGAAGATTGTCCGTACCCTTCTTCCCTCTTTATTACTGTATTTCCCTTTTTTCAATTCAAATTAAACGCAGGTGAAAAGTTTTTATTGGAAGCTCTGTTTGAAAATTTCAGTCAGGATTCAAGTAATCAGCGTTAAAAGAAATAATGACGCTGCACCATACACCTTCTGCCGATTGTCCGTTATGTTATTTTTGGTTTCTGAAGCACGATGCTCGTCAGTGGCGGAAGAGTAATCAGTCCTTTAAAGACGTGTTCGTTTTCTTTCTCTGAAGCATTCTTCCAGCTGCCAGCGGGAAGTTCCACGTGTTCCGCGGTTTCTGTACTATGGTTCATCACGGATAAATAATCGACATCCCCGGAGGCCCGGCGAACTGTTTCGACAGCTGTATTCTCCATTTGCAGGGACAGCCCGGCTTCCGTGAAAGCTTCTTTATATAGTCGAAGAAGCATATCCCTGTTCAAGCCGCTGCCAACATAATAAACCGTTCCTTTTCCATACTGATTTTTCGTTACTGCTGCTTTCCCGTCAAACCATGTATCCTCATAAACAGCGAGCACTTCTGCTGAAATCGGTTCAATAAAATCGCACCAGACTTCCGTATTTCCTCCCGTACCGCCAAGGGCACCCCTGACTCCCCGGACAGAACCTTTTCTTTCCCCGCGCAGGGAATCATATTCGTGTACTTCAATCCCGCACAGCTCAGCGAGCTCACCTGGAAGCGTCTGATCAGTGACGACATTATCAGCATCTTTTACGCCGGTCCGGTAACTGAATATGATCGTGCCGCCTGCTTCCGCGAACTGTTTAAATTTCTCATTCATTTCTTTTTTAGCTAAAAAATAAACCGGGACGATGAGCACTTTATAGTCCGTCAGGTCCTCTTTTTCCCGGAAGATATCTGTCTGCATCTGCAGCGCATGAGCCGGTTCATAAAAACGAAGCACCTCCTGAGGGTAGGAAAAGTTGTCGGACTGCGGCTGTATATTCCATGCCCACTCGTTTTCCGGATCGTGATAAAAACCAATTTCTTTAGGGAAGACAGCTTCCAGAAAATCATCGGCAAAAGGCTCCAGTGATTGAATAACACCACGGACCTCTTCGAACTTTCTGCGCGGTTTTCCGTCGTGGTCCAGTATGCCGTGGCAGAACTGCTCGGTTCCGAACCGTGCCGCTCTCCAACGAAAGTATACGATCGCTTCCGCTCCACGGGAAATGGCCTGATAGGTCCATAATTTCAGATGCCCCGGCCGCGGAAGGTAGCCTATCTGGCTCCACCCCTGTGCCCCGGAAAGTTCCTCCATGACCCAGTAGCCTTTCCCCTGCTTTGTCGCGCGGCAGAGATCATGCTGACGGGCAATCGCAGCAGGGTGGATCGGCTCTGCCAATCCTCCCCAGACGGGATAGTTATCAAAAGAAATGAAATCGAGATCTTCTGCTATCGCATTTTGATCCTGGGCAAGACCGGTATAAACAAAGTTATGGGTAATAAACTGCCTTTTATCGATCCTCGCCCGCAGAGCATCTGTCTGCATTTTATTATAGGAAGTATAAGCATCCGCACAGAAGCGGTCAAAATCCAGCAGCAGAGAAGGATTATGTTCCTGAAAAACTTTTCGCGGAACCGGGATCTGCGCCCAGTCTGTATAAATCTGGCTCCAGAAAACCGTCCCCCATCTTCTGTTAAGGTCGTCAAGCGAACCGTACTTTTCTTTCAGCCAGTCCTGAAAAGCTTTTTGATCCCGCGGACCATAGCTGCGGTCGGACTTCTCATGACCGTATTCATTATCTGTCTGCCAGCCGATGACAGCTTCGAGACTGCCGTACCGGCGTGCCATCGCTTCCACAATGTGCCGGGACATCCTTCTGAACACCCGGCTGTTCACTGTATAATGTCTGCGTGCACCAAATCCTATCGTCTGTCCGTCCTCCTGAACAGGAAGAACTTCCGGGTATTTTTGCACAAGCCAGGCCGGCGGGGTTGCCGTCGGAGTTCCCAGTACAACTTTCATCCCGTAGGAAGCAATAAAGCTGACTGCTTCATCAAGCAGCCTGAAGTCGTAGCTTCCCTCTTCCGGCTCCAGGAGAGACCAGGAAAATTCTCCGATCCTTACTACATTTATGCCCAGTTCCTTCATCAATTCCAAATCTGTCTTCCATCGTTCTTTCGGCCATTGTTCAGGGTAATAATCTACACCAATATACATGAAATCAACTCCTGTTTTATCAGTTTCTTCCCATTGAACGTATTGTTAAGATTGATAACGCTTTCTCCCTTCATTCTACACGAAGAAAGAAATTCAGGAAAAGAACTTTTTTAAAATATTTAATTAAGGTGCATAAATTTCATAGTAGAAGTTCATCCTGTAATAACCGAATAAGGAAAAGGACCTCCGATGCCGACGGCCGCTCTCACGAGGGCTTATCTCCCGCTGACTTCCACGAAAAAACCTCCGTAAAATTGGATCTTCAGATGTCGCTTTCCCCCCTGCGGAACCCGCCGTCTTTCTCTGCACTCATTTTTTAATAGGGACGTTAAGGTAGAAAACGAAGTCAGCTTACAAAAAGAAAGGGACTGTCCCAAAAAGCCTGAAAAGTACACACATAACGGAAGAGGGTGTTAAAAAGCCTGTTAGACGGAGATTTGTCTAACAGGTCTTTGTCAGTACGAAGCCGTTCCCCCTATCCTTATCGGACAGCTCCCCTATCTTTTATTTTTCTTCTTTTGCATCCATCCGGTCTTCAATATAATTTCCAACCCGGGCCAGAATAACAGTTGTAATAACTGCTATGATCGAAAGGCCGTAAAATCCTGCAGCGATACCAATACCAACCCCACCTACAAAAAATATCATAGCTGCAGACGTCAGGCCGGTAACATTAAATCCGTCTTTTAGAATAACTCCTGCCCCGATAAATCCGAGTCCGGATACGATTTGCGCAGCCAGACGCATCGGATCCATCATGATATTATCTGATATTTCCGCAAAGTGCATGACGCTGTGAATGGAGACGAGAGTTATTAAACAACAGGAAGCGCAGACGTACATGTATGTCTTTATTCCTGCAGGTTTACTTTTTGAATAACGGTCCCATCCAATTAAAAAACCAAGGACGGCACTGCCGATAATCTGCACCAGCATTTCACCGTATGAAGTAACATATTCATTTGCTGTTAATATTTCAAACATTCTGCCACCTCCTTCTCGTATACATTTTTGTAGAAGCTGCTCTATCTTCACCGGGAGATGTCCCCAAAATTTCTGCCGGATCAGAGAAGAAAGCTTCTGCTTCTTTTTTCTTTATTTGAGCAGTTAAAAGCTGCATTTTATTTATTAGTATACCCGATTGCTGCAATCAGAAAAAGTAACCTTATAAAAGTCTTCTTTCCCCCTGTTTCCGGCTTTTCTGTACAAGCCGGTGTTGAGGGTTTTCATTTTCAGGTTTTATTTAGTATCATAGTAGAAAAGGAGGTCGTGACCATGAGTGAAGATAAACAGGAACTAAAAGACCGGGTAATGGCTGAGCTGGAGAATGTTGTTGACCCTGAACTCGGTGTAGATATCGTAAACCTCGGGCTTATTTATGAAGTTGAGCTCGATGAAGAAGATAACGTAAAAGTAATTATGACCCTTACTTCAATGGGCTGCCCTCTTGCAGCAACTATTGTCAGCGACATTAAAAAAGCGCTGAGCGAACTTCAGGAAATTCAGGAAATTGGCGAAATTGATGTAGATATTACCTTCAACCCTCCCTGGGACAAGTCGATGATGTCCCGTTACGCCAAGCTGGCTCTCGGAGTACACGAAAGCTGATTTCCGACGCAGGCGGCACAAAATAAAGTTCAGAAACTGGAAAAACCCTTCATGACCAGCATTGTCATGAAGGGTTTTTGCTGTACATAACCGTCAAAACTTCCTGTTATCAGAAGAAAGCTTGAAAATTTCTATTCACTCTGTTTAAATCGTAATAGTTACGATTTAAACAGAGCAGGTTACTCTTCATATTTACAGATGTAAAAATCCCTTCATGAATTATTCTTCGTAACGAAATAGCAGTGTTAAAGTCTATGGTTCTTACGCATATAAAGGGGAACATTACTGCTCTTTATCATTTACAATCGCTTCCGCTTCGTTTTGATTTTCCAATACAGAAAACCCGCTGGTTAAATCAAGAATATACAAAGTTTGAAGCCAGTGCCAAAGTGATTTTTCAAGACGCCTGCGGAAAAAGAAAGCGGGAAGATCCTCCCGGACGCAAGGGAACCCTAAGGCTTTCTCTGCGGCAGGCGGAAGAGCCGCAGGCCCTCCAAAAAAACAACACAGAGCTTTAACAGAGCCAACGAAATAGAAAGGAGACGCTTAAAAATGGCTGAAAAATCTAAAATTGCAAAGGAAAAAAAGCGGGAGGCACTCGCAGCAGCTTATGCTGACCAGCGTCGTGAATTAAAAGAAAAAGGAGATTACGAAGCGCTTCGCAAACTTCCACGTGACTCTTCTCCAACACGCCTCACAAACCGTTTCCAGGTAAACGGACGGCCGCGTGGAGTACTGCGAAAATTCAGGATGTCCCGAATTGCTTTCCGCGAACTCGCTCATAAAAATCAGGTACCCGGGGTAAAAAAATCCAGCTGGTAATTGATTTTTCTCTCTTCAGCTGTAAAAGCTTAACCTTCTTTCCTTACGGGTAACATACAGAAAGGAAGGGAGGTTTTTTTATGCTGAATCTTATTCTTTTAGGCTTAGGCGTTCTTTTTATCCTTGCTAATCTTATTTATTTTTTCCGACAGGGCAGATTCAAAGAAAGTAAAGTACATACCGGTTTACTTTTGAAATTGTTCTTCACCCTGACCGGGATTACTATCGGCTTTGCGTTCTTATATTATGTGCTTTCTTTTCAGGAAACGGTGCTGCGCATTAACGACCCCACTGACCAGGCTGTTGATATTACATTCCTGGAATCTTTATACTTCAGTGGTGTCACTATTCTATCGGTCGGTTACGGCGATTACGTTCCAGTAGGGTCAGCCCGTTTTTTTGCACTCTTGCAGGCAGCACTCGGTCTGCTTATTCCAAGTGCTTTCTTTCTGACTGTTCTTGGAGAAAAAATTCAGAAAAAGGAATAAAAGACTAGTTTGAAGAAGAATCCCTGATTTTTCGTGCTTCTTCGTGTTCAGCCCTTCGTTCCTCTGCAGAGTGTTCCAGCGGAACGAGAGGATAAGGGTAGTCACTTCCTAGTTGCAGCGCCGCTTCGATGAGGGCTAGTTCTTCCATTTCATACGGCGCATAAATGTATTCATTCGGAACAAACTGGAGTTCAGGAAGCCAATGTCTTACAAACACGCCGTCAGGATCAAAAAGCCTGCCCTGTTTTACGACGTCAAAAATACGGAACGTTGTGGCATCTGTCCCAACCCCTGCCACGTACTGCCAGTTTCCGTAGTTGCTGGCGGCATCGTAATCAATTAATTGGGACTCAAACCAGGCCGCCCCCCACCGCCAGTCAATTCCCAGGTTTTTGGTTAAAAAGGCAGCCGTGTTCTGCCTTCCACGATTGGACATGTACCCGGTCGCTTTCAACTGCCGCATCGAAGCATCCACCAATGGGTAGCCCGTCTTACCGGTGCACCACGCCTCGAACAGCCCGGCATCCTGCTTCCATACTACCGGCAGCTTTTGAATACCGGATTTCTTAAAAAAGGCGTGTTTTTCTTTTCGTAAAAGCATATGAAAATAATCTCTCCAGAGAAGTTCAAAAAAGAGCCAGTAGGTCGATTTATTCGCTTCCACAACCCGCTCAAAACGCTTCAGCTCCCAGTAGACTCTTCTTGGAGACAACGATCCGTTAGCAAGCCAGGGGGAAAGCTTCGAGCTGTCATCAAATTCAAAAAGACCGTTTCTCCTTTCTTTATAATGAAGCACGTGCCGGGTCAGGAAGAAGTAATCGTTTAAGCGTTTAAGCCCTTCCTTTTCCCCTCCGCTGACAAGTGTGGAGGCGTTCATAGTCCGGAACTGCTTCATCAGCTCTTCTCCGGTTTCAGCATGGTCTTCTAAGTAAAGTGGGGTCTGCTCCTGCGGCTCTCCGGCTTCCTGTCTTGGCAGGAGCCTGCTTTTTTCTATTTTTTTACGGTAGGCAGAAAAGCTTCCCGGAACTTCTTCCTGTGTAAATGGAAGATCCGTTTCATGAAACAACGTCTCTCCCTCGTAAAGGGTCAACGTACTTCCAAATTGACGTACCGCTTCTTCCACCGCCTGTGCTTCTTCTATTTCTTCTACACCAGGATAAGAGAAGGCCCTTACGTGGGAGAGGGGATACTGCTGGAACCAGTTCCTGATTTCGCGTGCAGTATCTCCATGGGCAGTCACCAGCGGGACTCCAAGACGGCCGAGCTGCTGATGCAGATCAAGGAGACTTTCAATTAAAAAGCGGCGGCGTTTTTTATCCATGCGCGGAAAACCGTTTTCCGTCACACTATCATGCTTCCGGTCAAAAACGTAGCCTGCCATCACCGGCGTCCCCGATGCAAGAGCATCAACAAGAGGCTGATGATCGTGGATCCGCAGATCATTTCGTAACCAGACAAATTCCATAATCTCTCCCCTCCCTGTTTACGAACGTATTCCCTAGTTATAAGCTGGGAAAACACCCCAGTCTTCATGTATACTAAACCTCAAAGGAGGCTAAATCATGCTGCTGAAAACAGCTTTAGTACAAATGGATATCGCATTCGGAAATCCGGAAGTGAACTATGAAAATGCTTCCGCTAACATTGCCGAAGCTGTCAGCTCCGGTGCCGATGTTATCCTTCTGCCGGAACTATGGACGACCGGCTATGATTTTTCATATATGAAAGAAAACCCTGACGAAGAAGCGAGTGAAGCGGTGACGTTTCTGTCAGAGCAGGCAAGAAAGCACCGTGTCAACCTCGTTGCTGGTTCTGTCGCTAAAAAAACGGACGAAGGTTTCTTTAATACGATGCTCGTCTTTAACCGGCACGGAGCTTTCGTTAGAGAATACAGCAAAGCGCACCTCTTCCGGCTTATGGAGGAAGAAAAACATCTTCAGGAGGGAAATGAGGGCAGTTTATTCAAGCTAGAACATGGCTGGGCTGCCGGCTTTATCTGCTACGACATCCGCTTCCCGGAGTGGATACGCACCCATATGCTTCACCCTGAACATAAGCCGTCTGTACTTTACGTCGTCGCTGAGTGGCCTCAACCCCGTATCGACCAGTGGAGGTCCCTGCTCATCGCGCGGGCTATCGAAAACCAGTGCTTTGTCGCTGCCTGCAACCGTACTGGTTCTGACCCGAATAATACGTATGGCGGACATTCCATTGTAATAAGCCCGCTCGGCAAAGTGATTGCGGAAGCAGGAGAAGCAGAAGACACGATCCTCTATGCTGATATAGAAACCGATGATGTCCACGAAATCCGGGAAAACATCCCCGTACTGCGCGACCGGCGTCCCGAACTTTACAGAAATGAATAAATGAAAGAAGAAGCTGCCCCGCAAATCTGCAAAACAGACGAGGGCAGCTTTTTTCTATCGACTTCCATTCACAACAGAGCTGAAGAGAAGATTTCTGCATGTGTTAAAACCAGCTTTAACAGAGACACTTATGCAAAATCCTTGCACCATAACCAAGATGGATGAATATGCTTTTTACAGGAATGGAGCTTCCCCTCTAAACAGGTGGAGTGAAGGAAGCTCTTCGAGATGAACGGAGCGCCATTAAAAAAAGATTAAATTTAATGCCGCAAGAGCTACAACAGCACCCGCTGCCCTGCGCATATTTTCCTGGGATATATAACGGAAACATTTCACCCCGAGTCTCGTGCCGACAAGGACGGTCCCAATACCGATTAAAAAGTACAGCAGAAACTCCCCGCTGAAATCTCCATTCACTCCATGCAAAATGACCGTCATGGAGTTCGTAAAGAGAAATGTCAGCTGCAGATTGGCGCTGTACGCGTATTTATCATCTGCAAAAACGAGGAGAAGGTAAAACACGAAGAAAGGCCCTCCAACAGCGAAAATACCCCCGACGAATCCTCCCATCATTCCAAACACAATTGGGATCCATAGGGTATCTGCAGATAATCCCCCTGCCCGCTTCGCACCAAAAAACAAATAAAGAACGACGAGAAGCAGGAAAACCCCTAAAAAATCTCTCATCACATCGAGTTCCCCGTAATTGCTCAATACGTAAAAAGCACCGATTCTTCCGAAAAACGCTGCACTTAATAGTATGATAAGAGAGCGCCACCTCATATGCTGCCATATCTGGATCGCGATGCTTGCCGCGACAAAAAGCGAAAGCGACATTACGAGCAGGGTGCTTTCTTTAACGGTAAACAGAAGCGGCAGGAAGCTCATTGCAATTAATCCGAAGCCAAAACCGCTGACCCCTTGAATAAAGCTTCCGGCGAGAAGTACAATAAACACAACAAGTAATTCCACCATATGTATAACCTTGCTTTCCCAGCGTTCAGCGCTGCTGTAACACTGTTATTTTAATCACTCCTGCCTTCAGGACAAGAAAGCATGGAAACGATCTGAAGCCCCTTACGCAAAACACCATAGATGCTCATTAATAATAACAGCTATGAAACTTTACTCGTATTGTAACTGAATGTGCAGACTTTCCCAACTGCCATTCCTGAAAATGCCGGAAACGATTAACGCAAACCTTTTGTCGGTAGAGAAAATCCATTGAACAGCTCAAAATAATATAGAGTGCAGTGTGCAGACACTTCTGTTTTATCCTTCGTTCACACCGGCTGAAACTATTCTGCTTGTCTACTGCTTTGTTTGATGAAGAACTTTGAATCGGTCTTCTGATGACAGAGATCCGGATGCAGAAGCGAAAATCCATTCAGGAGAATGAAATCAGCTGAGTCCTTCGGCAGCGGAGCTCATCTGACTTATACGGTTTTTACAGGGCTGACTTCTGTTATGAAATTCATTCTTGTAAATAAACCTTGGAATTACTCGAAGCTGGAGGTCATGTCATGGAAGTAGCCGTTGTAGCGACGGCAATTACTGTCATGGGCATTATGGTTGCCCTTGGTGTACTTGTCGCTTCACAAATACATATCACCCGGGAAACAAAGCAGCTGCTTGTTATTGTCGTACTTAATATCGCCGTGCCTTCGGTGATTTTAAACGGAGTATTTAACACAGATGTATCGGATCAGCTTCTCCGCCAGGTCGCGGTGATCTTCGTTCTTTCGATCATTTTTCACCTCGCAGCTATTGGGGCTGCGCTGATTTTCGCACGCATAGCCGGCTTCAAATCTGATTTCGCCAAACGAATGACTATCCTCGCCGCTCTCGGCAATACCGGATTTATCGGCATTCCGCTGTGTGCCACTATCTTCGGTCCGACCGGAGGCCTGCTTGCAGCTATTTTCGACGCCGGCCTTGATTTTGTTATTTTTACTGTCGGGCTTTACCTGCTTCAATCCGGACGCACTTTCCGTTTAAGCCAGCTGAAATCTTTGCTGAATCTGCCGCTTGCGGCCGTCATTGTCGGCATCAGCTCTGCTTTTCTGGAATTGGAGCCGCCTGCTGTCCTGCGCCAGCTGGTCGAACTGCTTTCCGGCCTTGCTGCCCCGCTGGCTATGCTCTACATCGGTATCCTGCTTCAGCAGCTGCTGAAACGCACAGGATTCCGCGTATTTCCCCAAATATGGTTTCCGTTGACGGTAAGACTGCTGCTTATTCCGGCTGTTACCCTGGCGGTGCTTCCTTTTCTTCCACTTGAAGAATTGACACGCAACGTCGTTATTGTCCTTTCCGGCATGCCTACATTTATGCTTGCTGCGATTTTATTTTCCCGATACACAGACGAGGAAGATACGGCTGTAATGACAATCTCTTTTTCTACAATATTGTCACTCGTGACGATTCCGCTTATCGCCTACGCTGCCACTTTTTTATTCTAGCATTTCTTTTAATAAAATAGAGAGCGGGGAAGCCTTTATCCATCAGAATGTTGATGGATAAAGGCTTCCCCGCTTCTTTTTTCCGCTCATTGCCGGAGTAATTTTTCATAAACGTTCAGCCCGTTTTTCTTAAACTGGTTTTCACAGCCCCTGCGTAAGTTCCTTTCCGCCAAAGTGCTTCCAGAGGGCCGTACTGATATTTTTTCAACAGCAGCGGACTCCACCACAGCTGAAGCATAATGACAGAAGCTGCAAGCAGCATATTCCCCCATACAGGAAGCTCTCCAAATAATCCGGTAGTGTGAACAAAGAATACAACGAGCACCGTATGGCTTAAATAGTTTGTAAGTGCCATCCTTCCCATCGCTTCTATCCTTTTAAAAAAGCTTGTGAATTTTCCAGATGTAACAAGCAGCGTAATTATACTGATATAACACATCGCCAGGGGAAGCGCCCCCAGCCGAAGCAGCAGGTCGTACATAAAGTAGGCGGACATATCAGCTCCCAGATCGTTCTGTAACCTTACATAAGTCATGCCTGCCCAGAAGGGAAGAGCCAGAACCAGTCCCGCTGCCGCAATTTTTTTGAAAAGCGGGCGATTTGCCGAAAGATTGCGGAACCATCCTTTTCTTGCTGTGTAAAAACCGAGCAGGAACAATCCAAGAACATAAGGGATAAGAAAGACTACCTGACCGAGAGCAAGCGGCACTTCCACATTCAGCCGAAACAGCCACCATTCGAAAGATACAGCCTGGCTGTAAGCCTGCGAAGCAGCGGCAATCGCTGTTTCTCCTTCAGTCTGCATCGATTGCTGAAATGATTCTGGAATAAAGATCTGTGAAGCGTATAAAGTATAGAACACGGTTAATAGTATTGCAGACCATATGAGGAGCGTCCTGTCCTTCACTTTATAAAAAAGCAGAAGGGCAAATCCGCTGACGGCATAATAAAAGAGAATATCACCTATCCAGAAAAATATAAGATGACCTAATCCGAACAGCCCCAGTATCAGAAGGCGCCTTACAAAAAGCTTTTTCTCCTGCCATCCTTTACTTTTGGCTTTTGTCATGAACAAGTAGAAGCCGATTCCGAAGAGAATAGAAAAGATTGAAATAAACGATCCTTCCACAAAAAACTCTACTATCAGGCTGATCCAGTAATCGACTGTCCCCGCTTCCGGCACCTGTTTCATACCAAAGCTCATGTAGTAAAACGACAGCGACGTCATTAGATGAACGTTGACGACAAGAATTCCTATCAATGCAAAGCCGCGGATAATATCCAATACCGCCATTCTTTCTCTGCCATCTCCTTGTTTCATCGTTCTTCACCCTTTCAAGAGAGTTTGTACTTTTATCGTACGGAGTTTCTCTCTTTTTCAACACTGCCCTCAGTCACCACTCTGCCTCCTGAAAAGTGACCCGGGTCATTTTTTAAAATACTTCCTTTATCTTATTGGCTGCCAACCTTAAAAATAAAACATCTATTTATATGCTGCACATAATTATTAGTTTCCGCTTCTGTAAACAGCCGCTTATCGCTTATCGACTTTATTTTCAAGGCAGCCTTCAATAAAAGAAGTGGAAACAAGGAAGTCGATAAATCCTTTTGCAGAAGCCTGGCTCCTACAAAAACTCCTGATGACGAGTCCTGTCAAAAGTCAAATGTGTCTCTCATTTTTCCCTTAACAATCTGCACAAAAAGCCCGCTGCCATCGTTCTCCCGGCAGCGGGCTTTTTAATGGAGGTGCGGAGACACCTACTGCTTTTCTACTTCGACATTATCGAGAAGAATATGTTCTCCTGTTGTATTTCTTACAGAAAAAATGATCTCTGCTTCCCCGTTCCCCGGAGCTTCATATTCCCACGTTACTTCCTGCCAGTCCGATTCATCAAGAATCGTATAGTCAGAATAGGCACTGTAATTATTCCCATGAAATCCAACGGCATACATCGCATTGCGGATTTCTCCGCTGCCTTTCACCTGGAAGGTTACTTCATAAACAGATCCTTCTTCCATGCTGTACGCCTCTGTCGTAAAACGCTGATGACCTGTATTATCACGTACAAGCTGTGTCGCGTAATCACCGGTAAAAGCATCCTCCGATTGATTAACCCGGGACTGGGCCATACTTGTTGATTCTCCCATCCAGTTTACCGGCAGGTCATTTTCCCACTCGGCAAACGTCCCGTTTTGAATCGTTTCCAGTCCTTCTGCCGTCGACTGCACTACGACAGTTAAGGTTAGAATTCCTGTGTTTCCGGAAGAATCGGTAACTTCGTAGCGGACCTGGTAAGTACCAGGATTCTCAGAGTCCACGTTATCAGTAACAGTGACATCTTCTGTCACATCACCATCCGTATCGTCGACCGCGGTTACTTCCGGCACTTCGAAATCATCTCCCGCAGAGATTTCCATATAAGCTTCTTCATTCAGGCTTTCATCTGTAAAGGTTATTTCCGGAGGCGTTGTATCTCCCATGTCGTAATCGGGATCAATATCCGGAATAGTCAGCTGGACCATGATCGGATCGTGGTCGCTTGCACGTCCGTGTGTTTCCATAAATTCAGAGTTGATCGCCATCGCATCTACGTCCATCCCGTTCTGCAGGTGCTCCGAAACGAGAATAGAGTCGAGCGATTGAGAACTGCCGTTATAGTTATACGTGTACTGTTCATTACGTGGAAGTTCCAGAATCGAATTATAGAGATTACCTTTGTCTGCAAGAGTTTCTACAGGAGGAGACCATGGGAAATCATTAAAATCTCCAAGAACTACGACGTTTGGATCTTCTACTGCTTCATTGAGTTCCTGAACAAATCCGCCTACTACCTGGGCAATTTCTTCACGCTGTTCCCGGCTTCCCTGTACCGGAGGCTGCTCCATTCCGTAAGGAGCAAGGTCCCCGCGCTTCGAGTTCCAGTGGTTGCCGATGACGTAAACAGGCTCTCCTTTAAAAATAAATTCAGATACGACAGGCTTTCTCGAATTCGTGAAAGCGTCATTCATCGGATCAATGAAGCCCGTGCCGTAGCTGAGCTCTCCGTTTTCTCCGATTTCCACCGCTTCTGTCGGTTCTGCCGTGCTTTCATCTGCCAGCTCCACGCGGTCCGTACGGTAAATATGTCCAACACGGATGTTCCCGCCCGGAATACCACCGTCCATACCATCGACAGGAGCGACATCTGTATAAGCATACTGAGGTCCGCCCTGTTCCCGGATCTCGTCAATCAGCGTCTGATAACTTTCCCCTGCATCTGTATTGCCGCTGTCTGTCGCACCGTCGTTATCCATAACTTCCACGAGCGTAATAATATCCGGCGCATTCAATTCGTTCGCCATCGAGTCCGCCAGCCGCTCTGTTTTCTGATCTGAAACGCCTGGATAATAGTTTTCTACGTTATAGGTGGCAACTGTCAGCTCATCTTCTTCGAAAGAAATCGTTGTCTCGTCCCGGCGTTCATTTCCTCCGTCTTTCAGTTCAGGAAGACCGCCGTCCACAGGCTCCACTTTGTAGTTGCCAAAATTATAGCCCAAGACACCCGTAACATTTTCTTCAAAGTAATCGCCTGTTTTAGCAACCGTATTGTAAGGGGCGTTAATAAACATAATTTCTGTGTTGAGTTCAGCATCAAACTCGGATTGTTCAAGATAGACGCCGCCGGAATCGGTTCTGTTATCCAGACCCCACTCTTCGGATACTACGGTCAGTTCGTCATACTTCTGCGGGCCTGTCACCGTGACCTGCCCCGGAATTTCAATAAGCATTCCTTCGATACTTTCATAAAAGTCGAGGGCATTCGTTTCTGCATTAAACGTATCGCCGTCCGCTATGTCATAACTCTCCGGATCAGCTACAAGCGCTTCCGGAATATCACGGTCCACGCCGATCACGACCGGATCCGGCAGGTCGTTTCCGCTGGATACAATATCGACAGCAGAACCGGTAATCTGCGTTGTAGTCAGGTCATCGTTATCATCGTACCCGTCTTCTTCCCACTCTGTAACAGTTCCTGAGACCTGAACTTCATCTCCGACGGATACTCCGTGATTGGAACGATAGACATAAATACCTTCCGACGAATTTACATCGCCGTCCGATTCCGCACTCTGGAAGTAAAACCCGTTGTTTTCGGTATGTGTCACAATACCAGGAACCGCAGTAACAGACTGGTCTTCATAAGGAGAAACATGCGCTCCTCCCTGGATATCGTAAATCTCCACTTCGCCTGCTTCCGCCTGAATTGTGTAAGAGAATTCTCTTACAGCACTCGGCTCCAGACCTTCCGCAACAGCCACAGCTTTAATCGTAACTGCTTCTTCCACTACAATCGGTTCTTCATAAAGAGTACTGTCCACGGAAGGCTCACTTCCGTCTACTGTGTAGTAAATATCCGCTCCGTCACTTGGAGAAGAAAGCATGACTTCCGTTCCCTCTGCTGTCTCTCCAGGTTCAGGACTTGCCTGTACCGGACGTGTCAGACTCGCATCTTCTATCAGATCATCGTTGTTTCTCGGCATTAATTTGTGTTCTGAAAAATGATAGTTCACGACGCCGACTAATGCGTCATAATCTGTGTTTTCCGTGACATCTGCATATTGGCCGAGGACAAGGAAGTTTTCCCCTGCTCCGTCTTCAGCATTAAAGTCACTGAAATCAATATTATCCAGAACAGAAGCATCCTGAATTTCAATCAGCTTCGCCTGAATGTCGTCAGCATCCTGTTCAAAGAAAGATGCATCAACCACTTCCGGTTCTATATCTCCGGCATTTTCTTCAATCAGCTCGGAATCATCCACCAGGAGCTGCAGCATATCCTGATAGTTGTTCAGTTCACCAGAAAAAGAGACACGGTCACCGATATTGTATTCCGCTCCCAGGCCAGATCCACGCACAAGTATGGCGGCTGTTTCATCCTCGACATACATGTTCGTCTGACCGCCGGCTTCAAAATGAGCAGTAACTGTACCGGTTACTGTCTGTTCTGTCCCCTGTTCTTCTGCACGAACCTCTGCAATCGTCGGACCTTCAGGTTCTTCTTCCTCTTCTAAAAAGTTAAAAGAAGCTGTATTTCCGTTGACCGCAAATTCTCCGGCAAGGCCAGAAAGATCGTCATTTTTATGTTCAACAACTACATTCGAACGATTATCGGAATCAACTTTATAATCGGTCAGTTCGGGCTCAATCTCTTCCCCATCGGTTAAAGTAACGAGGACGTCCAGCATGCGGTCCACATGGATGCCCTTAGGATACGTTTTATCAAATTCGACGTTGAAGCTTGTTTCATCAAGAACGGTTACTTCCTGTACTTCGCGTTTAGGTCCGCTGCCTCCGGGGCCTTCCCCTGATCCACCGTTGCCATTGCCGTTATTCGCAAGTGCAGCGGGTGCAAACGTTGTGACCGTCAACACAACAGCAAGGAAAGTAAAAAGAACCTTTTTGCTGACTGCTATCCAGGATTTCAAATACAACTCCTCCTTCTAGATTATGTATTGTGGGAAAACACCATAATTTTCAGTATTTTCAAGCAGATCATACCATGAAAGCAGTCTTGAATAAACGGAGAAGAATGATAGCTAAATGAATAAAACCATGCTTTAAGACCTTAAATTTTGAGATTATTTTCCTTTTTATCTCCCTCTTTCGGTATGTAATAAGATGTATAAAATCTATTTCAAATTATTCAGAAAATACGTTCAACTAATTAATGACGTCAGTTTCGATAAATTATGCTCATTATTCTTTATAAAGAACAAGAAAAATGGAAGGGAAACAATCCGGATGAAATTATGTTTGCATACTCCATAAATAGATATAAGAACGAAAAAAATGGGCATAAATAGTAAATTTATGCCCTTCTGCACGGGAAAATATCTGTGCTGTTGTTGAAGAAATGCCTGAAATGGAAAGTAGAAGAGTCTGAAATAAGAGAACAGCTGATTGATTTCCTGTACAGGTAAATAAATCTTTATACCCACATATTGGTTTTCCAACAATTTATCACCCAAAAATTAGACAATGGTCACGTAAGAGCGAGCCTGGCAAAACAGCGGAATCTTTTTTCGCGGCGGGCATAGATCTCCTGTGCTTTTTTAACGCTGACTGCTGTAAAACGCACTGGTTCCCCAGGACCGCACTGAGCAACCCTCGGCAGATCTTCCTGAATAACTGTACCGATGCGGGCGTACCCACCGGAAGTCTGGCGATCAGCCATGAGAAGCATCGGCAGACCGTCACCTGGAATTTGTATAGTTCCCATTGTTGTCGCATCAGACAGAATACCAGAACCTTCTTCAGGAGGCACAGACGGTCCTTCCATACGGCATCCCATTCTGTCTACTTCATTGGTGAGATAAAATTTTGAATCATAAAATATATCTTTCGTTTCTCCCGAAAATAACTTCTCATCCGGTCCTTCGATAACCCTGATCGGTGTTCCTTTATCATAGTTTGGAAGCAGCGCAGGATGAAGACGCCGCCGGCATGGAAAGCGCTGCACAGAAAAGATATTTACCTCATCTCCGGCCTGCAGTTCTCTACCGTGAAAACCGCCGATTTCTGCTTTTAAATAGGTGGCTCTGCTTCCCATTTCTTCAGGGACGTCAATGCCTCCGGCAAAAGCAATATAAGCCCTCACTCCAAAACGGGGTTCTCCGAAGCTGATCCGCTGGCCGGCATAGACTTTTACTGCTGTCCACATTGGAATTTCCCGGCCGTCCACCGCTGCCGATAAATCTCCCCCTCCTACCGAAATCATGCTGTCTGCTGTCATTATCAGTTCCGGTCCCATCATTGTCACTTCGAGACCGGCAGCACTATCAGGATTGCCGACAACCGCGTTAGCGAGACGAAGGGCCAATGGATCTACTGCCCCGCTTACGACGATGCCATACTGCTGATACCCCATTCTTCCTTTATCCTGTACTGTCGTTAATAATCCCTGTTTTTCAACTTTAAATCCGCTCATCGTCTCACCGCCCCGGCTGCAACAATTTCCACGCCAGCCTGTTCCAGTTCTTTTTTTAGTTCTATAGCAAAGACTGCAGCATTTTTTCCGTCACCGTGAATGCAAACGGTATCTGCCTGCAGAATAATTTCCGATCCATCCACTGCCCGGACTCTTCCTTCTTTCACCATCCGCACCGCTCTTTCCACTACTTCAGACGGATCGGTAAGAACAGCTTCCCTGTGCGAACGGGGAGTTAATGTCCCATCCGGCTGATAGCTTCTGTCAGCAAAAACTTCCTGCACAACAGCAAGCCCTGCTTTTTCGCCGGCATGAATCAACCGGCTTCCGGAAAGACCGAAAAGAAGCAGGGACGGATCGGCATCACGCACCGCCTCCGCTATCGCTGCTGCTGTTGCATCATCGAGAGATGCTTTATTGAAGAGAGCCCCATGCGGCTTCACGTGATGCATTTCTACGCCATATGCTTTACAGAAGGAGTGCAGCGCCCCGATCTGATAAAGAACCGTGTGATAAATATCTTCCGGTGTCGTATCAATATGACGCCGTCCAAAGCCCATTAAATCGTTATACCCCGGATGGGCTCCGACATTGACGCCATGGATTTTCGCTAATTTAACTGTCTCAGCCATAATGTTATGATCGCCTGCATGATATCCGCAGGCAATATTGACAGAGGTGACGTGCGGGAGAACTTCCTCATCTCCTCCTATAACATATGCGCCGAAGCTTTCTCCGAGATCACAGTTTAAATCCACTCTCATCGTTGCTCCCCCCTTAGTCGTTCCAGTTCAAAATTTCCTTCTTCCACTTTCTGTTGAATTTCCTGGAACTGCTGTTTTGTCACAGCTTGGAAGCGGAGTTTATCTCCTGCTTCCAGAAAGACAGGCAGTGTTTTCTTACGATCATAAAGTTTAAGGGGTGTCCGGCCGATAATCCGCCAGCCTCCCGGACTTGTCAGAGAGTAAATGCCCGTCTGCTCACCGGCAATTCCTACAGAACCGGCGGGTACCGATGACCTTGGTTTCTCCAGTCTTGGAGCAGCTATGGAACTATCCATCCCTCCTAAATATGGAAAGCCGGGTATAAATCCGAGCATAAAGATAGTATATAACGGCTTCGTGTGCCGATCGATGATCTCGTTCGGATGAAGACCAAGCCTTTCGCCTACTCCTTCTATATCCGGGGCAAACTCCTCTTCATAGCAGACGGGAATGCTCCATGTGCGCGCCGGTATTGTTTCCACGCTGTCCAAATCTTTTACGAGTACCTTTACCCACTCCTCTGTTTCCTTATAGGAAAAATGAAGAGCATCATAAAATATCGTTACCGCGGTATAGGAAGGCATCCATTCGATAATACCGGAGGGCTTCATTTCTTCAAGAATTCTGCAGAATGCACGGACTTTTCCATGCACCTGTTCGGATATTTCCTTCCCGAAAACTACTCTCACTGCACTGTCCCCAAGGGGTTGAATCATTTGAGTTAACCTCCTTTCACGCTTCTTTTTGAAGTGGGAATTCCAGACAGAAAACGGTTCCTGCCGGTGAAGTTTCCACTAAATATATCCTGCCTTTATGGTTATCCATAATTCGTTCGGCAATTGTCAATCCAAGGCCTGTACCCGAATCTTTCGACGTCGAAAAAGGCTCAAACATGACTTCCGCTTCTTCTTCAGGAATTCCCGGCCCGTTATCGAGGACGCGGATGCAGTAAAGGTCCTCTTTTATTTTGCCTTCGATCTTAATTTTCCCGCCTTCTTCCATTGCTTCCGCACTGTTACGAATTAAGTTGTGGAAAACCTGTTTCATCTGGCTGCTGTCGATATACAGCTTCACTTTTTCCAATTCCATATCACAAGATATTTTATATACATCAAGCGTTTCCTTAATTAATGGGAAAATTTCGTCCATCACGTCCTGAAGATACCTTTCTTCAAAACGGGGCGCTCCTGGTTTGGACAGCATGAGCATTTCTTCGATAATGCCATTAATCCGTTCAATTTCTTTCAGCAGAAGCGAAAGATGAAATTTCTCTATTTCCTCTTCGGATAGAGACTGTTTCATTAAACTGAGGAATCCGTCAATAACAGCCAGTGGATTACGGATTTCGTGCGCTGCTCCGGCAGACAGTTCGCCGATCAGCGCCAGTTTTTCGGTCCGGCGGACTTTCTGCTCGAGACGCTCTGTTTCTGTAATATCAATAAAGTAAAATATTTTCCCTATTGCTTCCTGGCTCTCATTAACCAGCTCGGACCGCGAAGCAAGAAACGTACATTCCTCTTCCCCATCCGTATACCACACCTTTTCGTTTTGAAACATTTCTTCAGACGTGAGTACTTCCCAGAAGCGGTGACGCCCCTCTGCCTTCTTCTTCAGCTCCGGAAGCTCCTCGATCTTGAAATCCACCCCCATGACTTTACGTGCGGTCTGGTTCAGCTGTACGTCTCCCGTCCGCTCGTCCACTGTTACTATGCCAACCGGCAGCGAATCGAGAATCTGTTCCCGGTATCGTTTATCTGCTACCAGCATATCGAACGACCGTTTCAGCTGATAGGACATCTCATTGATCGAACGCGTTAACGGTTCGAGTTCCACCTGTTTCGTATTTTCTACAGACGCTCCATAATTGCCGGCTGCAATGTGCTGCAGCTGGTCTTCCATTTTTTTAACCGGACGAGTAAATCCTGCACTTAACCGGTAGGAAAAAAGCAGGGCAAGCAGGAAAACGACTGCTGTTACTATGAGAAGCAGATCCACTGCTTCGGAAATAATGGTATCAAAACGATCATTTTCGTTATATAATGTCATATTAACAGCCTGGCGTTCCGACTCGATGTTACTGCGCAGCTGCTCCAGTGCAGGGAAATAGTTATTCTCCAAATATTCAGCTGCACCTTCCGTCTCTCCTCCCTCAATTACACCTGCGAGGTTGTTTAATACAATAAAATCCAGCAGTTCCAATTCTCTTTCCAGTGCTTCGAGGGAGGAAGGAGGCGGTTCATAAACGTCTTCCATCGTTTCCCTTCCATCGATTCTCATTTCTTCGTATCTGGAAATAAACTCACAGCAGAAGTCGGTTTCCACTCCTACTTCTACATACTGCTCTTTCATATAAATCTGTGACTCCCAGTGGGAAAGCCACAGCAGTTCAGGAACATTTTCTGTTGTTATCGACTCGCTGACGTCACTCATTTCACCAAGAGAGCTGACGAAAAAAAACGAAAGACTGCTGAGTACAGCAGTCAATAGCAGCAGCACAACTAATATTTTTGAACGAAGGCTCCATTTATTTTTTCCCGTGTTCACTGGTTAACCCCCTCCATTCAAATTCCATTGGTCATTCCTGCAGCATATCTATTTTTTCGTTTACTCTGTATAGTTCCTCTTCCGTAAACATCGGACCGAAAGAACTGATCCCGTAAACGCTGTCTTCAAGCGTCAGCCTCTGCACATTCCCCGGCAGCCCGTCACCAGAAAGATAATCACTCATCATCCGCTCGTAAATGGCAGGAATATCAACGACCACACTCGTGAGAACGCAGCCTTCTCCTAAATAAGCCTGATCCTCAATGAATCCGATAACGTAAAAATCCCTTTTTCTCGCTTGATCAATAACATACCGGTTAAACATGTTGCCACGTGAATAAATAACGTCTGCGCCTCCTTCCAGCAGAACATCCAGTGCCTCGAGAGCCTCTCCTTTATCATTTCTGCTATCTACCGTTTCATACATAATTTCGATATCTTCATAAAAATTTTCCAGCGTGCTTTTTATTTCGTCATAACCTTGCCAATCTCCTTCTTTACCCAGCACACCTATTTTTTTAGTCGTTGAAATTTCTGCACCGCTGATAAGTGCCCGGGTTTCCGCGTCGGTAATATCGAAAGTGTAGACCGTATGATTGGCATGCGCAGAGTCTCCGTGAAGGGTCACAAACTCAGTATCGGGATGCTGCGGGGCATATTTCTTGAAAACTTCCGAAAATTCTCCGCCGTGCCCTATTATAATATCCGCTGTATTATCCAGCTCTTTTTCTGTACGGAATTCCTTGAGCATGTCTGTCGTTAAGTTCGGATAAATTTCCACGTCGGCATCGAAATGCTCCTCCAAATGAATCTGGCTGTAAAAAGCATGGCTTCCCCAGCTCTGATCGTGTACGGAATCAGAAGTTAATATAACTGTTTCCGGGTTCTGTTCTGTTCTGTCTTTTTCAGCTTCGACAAACATGTATTCGGAAAAATAGTAGAGAAGTCCAATAAGCAGTATAGCTCCGGCAAAGGCAATGGAAATGATGATTCTGCTTTGTTTCAGCTGCGGCTGCAACATAATCCCACCTTTCCGTTTTCAGCAAATTCCGACAGTATTCGAGTTTATCTCTCTTTATTCTACTTCAAAAGACACAGGAACGTCTATACTTCACCAAAAATCCTCTTAAAGCAGGAGTTGGAAGATCCCGCAGAGACCCAGCCTTCCCGGAAAGCTCCTTCTCGGCAGGCATGCCAAGTTGGGAGTTTCCTTTAATAGCAATAGGAATAGCTAAATCAGTCAAAACAAAGCTGCACTAAACAGAACTTTTAAAATAGGCTGTCTTGAAAGTGAAATAGACAAGCGGTAAACGTGCGATTTCGTTTCCATGGGGGCGCAGGGCCGGACTCAGCTAATCCCTTCCTCCCTGCGGTCGCGGGAGGGGGAGGGCTCGTCCTTGACCACCCCCGAGCCGCCCCATGTCTGCTTACGGTAAAAAGACAGAGCAGGAACTGCCTTCTAAATAAAGAAGCCCCCTTCTGACCATCCTTCCGTCTGTAAAGAGGAAAAGTTCCATTCCTGTAGAAGGAAATTTTCATGCCTCATGGTGCAGCGATCCTGCATGAGGGTCTCTGTTAAAGCTCCGTGTTGTTATTGGAGGGCATGTGGCTTCCCTGGCCTCCGGGAGGATCTTTCTGCTTTCTTTTTCCGCAGGCGCCTTGAAAAATCGACTTGACACTGGTTTCTACCTTTGTACCTTCTTAATTCAACCAGTGTGCCTTCTGTACCGGAAAACCAAAACGAAACGGATACAAGCCCGTGGAAGAAGGAGATAGAAATATTTTTCAGAGACAAATCCCTTCCGAAAATCTCTTCCGCTGCAGTGCTGAAGCAGAGTTTTCTACATGTATCAACGACAAACTTTAATACAGCGAAGAGTAAAAAATTCACTTTTTATGCGCAAGAGCCGTAGATTTAAACACAGCTTAAAATAAAATCGGCCATGGCAGGGCCATGACCGATTTGAACCAAATTTATTCTTTTCTTATGAGAAAGCCGGCTGAAACGTTTATCAACCAGTGTTTAACAGCCCGGCTGCCACTCCGCTGATAGTCAGCAGAACATCCGTCAGAATTTCTTCTGTATGCTCTTCCTCATCCGTTGCACGCAGTTTCTGAATAAGGTCCACCTGCAGGAAGTTCATAGGATCCACATACGGGTTACGCAGGTGTACCGATCCTTGAATATTCGGAGAGAAATCAAGCAGCTTTTCGGAATTGGAGATTTCCAGAAGGATATTTTTTGTGCGGTCAAATTCTTCTGAAATGAGGCCGAATATTCGATTGCCGATTTCTTCATCTTCCACAAGGTTTACGTATTCTTTTGCTGTTGTCAGATCAGCTTTCATAAGAGCCATCTGCAGATTATTAACCGTCGATCGGAAAAACGGCCAGTTCTCATACATATCTTTCAAGGTCTGGAGTTCTTTTTCCCCTTTTTCTGCAAAACTGGCAAGGCCTGTGCCGGAAGCATACCAGGCTGGTATCATCTGGCGGCACTGCGTCCAGGCAAATACCCATGGAATAGCTCTCAGATCTTCAAACTTCTCGCTGTTTTTTCGGCTCATTGGACGCGAACCGATATTCAGTTCACGCAGCTCATTGAGCGGCGTCGTCTGTTTAAAGTAGGTAAGAAAATCCGGATCTCCGAATACCAGATCCTGATACTTTTTCAGAGAGTTGTCGGAGATTTCGTCGATCGCTTTTTCCCACTCAGGTTTCAAGCCGGTTACCTGTTCTTTTTCATGATGTACTTTCGACGTTGACTGTATGAGAGCAGAAGCTGCCTGCTCCAGATTTCGAAAGGCAATATCTCCAAGCATATAGCGGGAAGAAAGTACTTCCCCCTGTTCGGTAATTTTCACACCATCTCCGAGAGTTTCCGCCGGCTGGGATACAATGCTTCGATTGAGCGGACCGCCTCCGCGTCCGAGAGAACCTCCGCGTCCATGGAAGAACTTCAGGCGGATATCATATTCGCGTGCCATATTATGAATTTCCTGCTGGGCTTTAAACAGCTTCCAGTTCGCTGTAAGTGTCCCTCCGTCTTTGCTGCCGTCCGAATAACCAAGCATAATTTCCTGGTGATTGCCTCGGTTCGTAATGTGGCTTCGGTAAAGGTCCATATCAAATAGGGTTTTCATAATTTCGGGACCGGCAATCAGATCATCAACTGTTTCAAGAAGCGGAGCGACGTTTAAATTGCTTTCTACGGTGCCGTCGACGTGAACGCGGTAGATACCCGCTTCCTTCGCCAGGACAAGCACTTCAAGCAGGTCACTTGGTGACTGGGTCATGCTGATAAGATAAACTTCAATGGACCGCTTCCCAAACTCCTCATGAGCGCTCTGAATCATTTTGAATACGTTGAAAATATCACGCGTTCCTTCTGAATAGTCTTCATTTAACAGCATAAGAGGGCGGGGATCTTTCAATACTTTATCAAGTACTGCCAGCTTATCCTTTTCTTCAAGAGAAGCGTAATCGTCCTCCAGGCCGACAACCTTCAGCATTTCTGCAACTGCAGACTCATGTTCGCCGCTGTGATTCCGCACATCTAAGGTAGCTAAATGAAATCCAAAAAGCTGGACCTGACGGATCAGCTTATTCAATTTTTTCAGCTTTACATTTTCCAGCTGGTTTTTCTGCGCGCTTTCCTGAATAACGAGCAGATCCTGCAGAAGTTCCTCTGCATGGTCATAAGCATTTTTCGATTTGGCATTAACCTGGCGCAGACGCTTCAGCATAACGGCGAATTTACGGCGGTATATTTCACTGTCAATCTGCCATTTTTCCCGGCCTGTTAAGTATTTCTTCTCTTCTTCCTCCACGTGCTTAATGAAGTCGTCAGATATATCCACACGTGTCGTCGACTGACTGAACCGCTTCATTAAATCTGTCAGTGCTTCATCATATTTTTTTACCGCAAGATCCCGCTGGAGTTTGAGCGTTTCCCATGTCACTTCCGGAGTAACAAACGGATTGCCGTCCCGGTCTCCGCCGATCCACGATCCGAAGTTCAGGAAGTTAGGAATTTTCCAGTTTTTATTTGGGAAATAATCATTCAACTGGTCTTCCAGCTCCTGATGCACGGCCGGAAGTACATCGAACAATGTCTGATCAAAATAATAAAGCCCGTTTTTCACTTCATCAAGGACAGTCGGCTTCCGGTGACGGAGTTCGTCTGTCTGCCAGAGGACAGTCACTTCATTAGCAAGGCTCTCTTCCAGATTCCGGCGTTTTTTGTAAGGCTGGCCCGGCTGGTCGAGTTTCTGCAGAATCGTTGCGATCCGCTTCTGAATCTCAAGGACCGTCCGCTTCGTTGCTTCCGTCGGGTGAGCTGTCATAATTAACTCGATGGAAAGGTCGTTTACAATCTGCTGTATTTTTTCATCAGAATGATTATCTGATTTCAGCGCTAAAATAGCTTCCTGAATGGAGTGCTTCTGCACATCGCTGTCCCGCTCGAGCCGGTAAAACTGGGCACGGCGAATCCGGTGATTCTGTTCTGCAATATTAATAAGGTGGAAGTAGATCGAGAAAGCTCGGATAACCTGCTGTCTCATCGGTGATTCCAGCTTGGAAATTTCCGATTTCAGGTGCGTATATTTGTCTTCATTGTAGTTTTCCCGCAGCCCTTTAGTGATCTCACGTATGTCTTCAACCTTGTTAAACAGTTCTTCGCCTCCATGCTTTTTAAGCACTTCACCGAGGATTGTCCCCAGCATTTTCACATCGTTTCTCAGCTGCGTATTTTGATCCTGTGTTTCTATCATAAGAATCCCTCCTAGAAAACTTTAAATGAACCTGCGCCAAATGGCACAACCTTTATTAGGTTTGCAAAGTGGGACAGTTTATGTCCGCCATGACGTAAACTGTCCCACCCTGGCCATACGTTTCTGCGGCGTTCGATAACCAACATAATAACAGAAAGTTTGTTTAATAATCAATTTTTTCTTACTATTTCCTTCTTTAAAGAGCTATTCCCAGAAAGGATAGGGAAAGCAGCGATCATCCCTTGAGATAACGATTTTCCGCTTATTAACGACTCTTCTTCCGCTTCAGCGAATTTGCAATACCTTCGTATTCTCTGAAGTTCGAACACCGGTGTTAATAAATCTATTTCACAATAGAAGTTAATCCTGTAAAACCCGAATAAGATGCGCTCATGACAAATGTCTCTCATGAGCGCATGCAGCCTCTTCTGTATCCTGTTGTGAACCTACGCTAAATAATTCCCTGCATCCTTAAAACTACTTCTGCAATTAAAGCTGATCCGATAAAGGTTCCAAGCAGAACAAGGCTTGCGACGATAAGGGTTCTCCAGCCAAGGCGCGCAAAATCAGCCCAGGACCGGCCGATAGCGATGCCTGCATAAGCGAGAATGGGAGTCGTTAATGCCAGAAGTTCCACCTGGGCGGTCCATTCATTAATATAATCCGCTCCCGGAGTCCAGGGAGAAGAAACGATAATACCAATAATCGCAATGTATGCAACGCTCGGAAAATTGATCGGAATCCATTCATTCAGCACAAAACCGGCAAGACAGATAAGTATCAGTACAATCATCCCCGGAAGCGCATCGAGGGGCATGATATCATAGCCGACCCAGTTTCCAGCAAGAGCGGAAATCCCAAAAATACTTAGCAGCAGTGACCATTCCTGTATATTTTTCAACATTTATTTCTTCGCCTCCCGTCTTCTTGCCATAACCGCATAAAGCTTTTCTGTCAGTGGCAGCCCGATAAAGATACTTAAATAGAGACCGGTCGACAGAGACAGCAGGTTGCTCGCCCCTGCAAAGGCGACGATCTGTTCTTCCATATCCGGAAAGGCACCGATCAGCGAGCCGCTTGCAGCAGCCATCATACTGCCGCTCCCTATTCCGGAGGCCATCGCAAAAGATAAAGGATGGAGTGGAGTCAGCGTCGCTAAGAACCCGGCAATCAGCCCCATAAATACAGCTCCAAACACCGTACCAAAAATATAAACAGCCATGACGCCGCGCCCTTCGGCAGAGTTTATTCCATATTTATCCATTATCAGCCCGACGTTCGGCTCCCTGGCTACCGAGTGTGTCATTCCTATCGCTTCCCTGCGCAGACCGAGCATGACAGCTACCGGAAGTGCAAGAAAGATTGTCCCGAGGTTTCCCAGCTCCTGTAGAAGCAGCGCAGGACCTGCTGCAATAAGTTCAGGCAGAGACGGTCCGATGATGACGCCAATTTTAGCCAGAAGCAGTGCCACCCCTAAAATAATCAAAGGTTCTGCATTTTTAGCCTGTTTTTCCGATACAAGAGGAGTAAAGAAAATAATTAACCCGATTATAATCGCGTAAAGCATCGGCAGAAGCAGGACAACTCCCGGTCCTACGTTAAAACTGAACTGCCCGATAGAGTCTGCGAGAATAACAATACCAAATACAATTACATGCAGTTTCCAGTCTTTCCACAATCCATAAGCTTTTTCCTGTGCCATGTCTCCCACCCTTTCCCGGTTTACTATTGCCTGGATACTGGCAGCTTACTGCCATATATCAGGCCTCCATAAATTTAGTCTCTGTTAAAGCATTTAGTCACTGAAACTAATTAATTGTACAGAATTTTCAGATTAATAAGGGAAGACCTGTATCTTTTGGCTTTTCGTTTCCAAAAGTCTTTTTTATATAAACAAGCTGTCCCAAAGTACTTTGGGACAGCTTGAAGAAAAGAAAAAAGAGGAGAGGAGCCATTTATACAGCACCTGCATGGGAGCATCCTCCTCCGGCAGCGCAAAATGCTTGCGCCTGCCGTATTTTTATTAATTACCCTTATTCATTGCGCGTGCCTTTTCAAAATCCGCTTCCATTTCCGCTGTTGGTCCCGGACCGATGTAGCTGAAGATCACTATCATCAATGCAGAAATGATAAATCCTGGTACAAGCTCGTAAAGATCAAAGATTCCTCCGGCTTCCACCTGAACCCAAAGCAGAACTGTCGCTCCGCCGGAAATCATCCCGGCGAGGGCTCCGTTTCTCGTCATCCGCTTCCAGAATAACGATAGGAGAACGAGGGGCCCGAACGTTGCTCCGAGTCCGGCCCAGGCGTAGGCAACAAGATCAAGAACCGTACTGTCCGGATCCTGGGCGAGGATGAGCGCAATACCTGCAATCGCCAGAACGCCGAAACGTCCGACCATAACGAGCTCTTTCTGTGAAGCATTTTTGCGAAGGAAGCCTTTGTAAAAGTCTTCCGCAAGAGCAGAAGAGGATACAAGCAGCTGGGAGTCAACTGTACTCATGATCGCTGCCAGAACCGCAGCAAGAAGGACACCCGCTACAACAGGATGAAACAATACCTGTGTAAAGGAAAGGAAGATAGTTTCCGGGTTATCAAGCGGCTGGTCGGCAAAGTAGGCAATACCTACCAGACCGGTAAATACCGCACCCGTCATTGATAAAAGCACCCAGCCGATACCAATCGTCTGAGCTTTTGGCAGTTCCTTCATGGACCGGATAGCCATAAAACGGACGATAATATGCGGCTGGCCGAAATAACCCAGTCCCCAGCCGAGCAGGGAAATAACGCCGATAAATCCAACTCCGCTGAAGAGCTGCATATTGGCAGGGTCCACACTGCGGACCGCATCAAATGTTGGCCCGATTCCTCCTAAGTCGAAAATAGCTACAACTGGAATGATAATAAGTGCCAGGAACATGAGAATACCCTGCACAAAGTCTGTCCAGCTTACAGCCAGAAACCCGCCGAGGAACGTATAGGAAATAATAACAATCGCTCCTACCCACAAAGCCAAAGTCTGATCCATTCCAAAGGAGCTTTCAAATAAGATTGCCCCGCCGACAAGACCTGAAGAAGTATAGAATGTGAAGAAAATTAAAATAAGTACTGCAGACACGATCCGAAGGGAACGGGAACGGTCTTTAAAACGGTTTTCAAAAAAGTCCGGAAGTGTAATGGAATCATTGGCAACTTCCGTATAAGCCCGAAGCCTGCCCGCTACAAACATCCAGTTAATTACCGCACCGATTGCGAGTCCAATGGCAATCCATGCTTCCACGAGGCCGGAGGCATACAGGGCACCCGGAAGCCCGAGTAACAGCCAGCTGCTCATGTCCGAAGCACCGGCTGATAGAGCAGCAACTCCTGCACTTAATCGTCTGCCGCCAAGCACATAGTCTGATAAATTGTCCGTCATCTTGTAGGCGATCAGACCCAGAGCCAGCATACCAAGAAGATAGACGATAAACGTTATAATAATCGGTAATGTATCCTCAACAAACATCAGTGATTCCCCCTTTAACATAAATTAATACTTATGTCTACGGCCCTCCCCTCAAAAAATGTGGAATTTTTGTTTCTTATCTTATTATAGACGTAAAGATTCCGTAATGCTACAGGAGATTCACAGACAATACTCGTATATGTAAGGAATTTATTTCCTTTATTGCCCGTAAACAAAAAGAAATACCCTTGGAAACAGCCGCTTTTAAAATTTTTTCGATTGAATCCATTTCGTAAGTATATTCCTTGAGAAATATATGCAAATTTACGTAATTTTATATTTAAACGATATGTTTACTCAATTTCTCATAGGGGAATCCAGACTCTGTACTTTAAAAATGAAAGCTCGTTACTCATCGACAGCAAAGAGGAGGAATTACTAGATGACTAATTACAATAAACAATTTATAAATGGAGCCTGGAAAGAAGGATCCAGTGAGAAGACTCTTGAAAACATTAATCCATATTCCCAGGAATCTATTTTTATGATGAATTCAGCATCGGAAGAAGATCTTAACCGTGCCTACAATGCGGCGGCTGATGCTTTTCCTGCCTGGAAAGATACAGCTCCAGCTGAAAAACAGAAATTAATGCACAACGTCGCACGTGTCATGACTGAAAGAAAAAAAGAAATAATAAGCTGGCTTATAAAAGAGGCAGGAAGTTCTTCCGTTAAAGCGGAGGTTGAGTTTGGCGCAGCTCTCGCTATCGTCAATGAATCTGCTTCTTTTCCGCACAGAGTAAAAGGGCAGATTATGGCATCGGACATTCCCGGAAAAGAGAATCGTATTTACCGCTCGCCAAAAGGGGTTATCGGCGTCATCGGACCATGGAATTTCCCATTTCATTTATCTATGCGGTCCGTAGCGCCGGCTGTTGCTGCAGGAAATACAGTTGTTCTTAAGCCTGCTTCCGATACTGTCGTTACCGCCGGTACACTGATAGCGGATATTTTCAAGGAGGCAGGAGCGGCGGCCGGCGTTCTCAACGTCACCGCCGGCCGCGGATCGGAAATCGGAGACGCGTTTGTCACTCATCCTGTCCCAAAAGTTATTTCTTTTACCGGCTCCACCGAAGTCGGTTCCCACATTGCCGAGCTTGCAGGCAGACACATCAAAGAAACCGCACTCGAGCTCGGAGGTAATAATGCCTTCATCGTTCTTCCTGATGCCGACCTCGAACAAGCTGTTAATTCAGCCATATTCGGCAAATTTCTTCATCAGGGGCAGATCTGCATGAGTATTAACCGTCTGCTCGTCCACGAAGATGTATACGATGAATTTACCTCTTTATTTAAAGAAAGAGCCGCCTCTCTTCCTGTCGGTGATCCCGCCGACCAGAATACCGTTGTCGGACCACTTATTAAAGTCGAACAGGTCGAACGGATCCTGGCAGATATAAAAGCTTCTGTCGAACAGGGAGCATCGTTAATTTACGGCGGACAAACTGACGGCACATTAATGCATCCTGCCGTTTTGACAGACGTAACACAGGGGATGCCAATAGCTGAAAATGAGATTTTCGGTCCCGCCGCTCCGATTATCCGCTTCTCCACGGAAGAAGAAGCAGTGAAACTGGCCAATGCCACCCCTTACGGTTTAAGTGGCGCGGTACACTCCAGCGCACTCCACCGGGCAGCAGAACTTGCTAAACAAATCGATTCCGGAATGGTCCACATTAATGATCAGCCTGTAAACGATGAACCTCATGCCGCTTTTGGAGGGGAAAAACAATCCGGACTCGGCCGCTTCGGCGGAGAATGGGCACTCGACAAATTCACGACGGAAAAATGGATTTCTGTACAGTCTGAAAAGCGCAGTTACCCCTTTTAGAACCGAGTCAGAGGTTCCGAAAAAAGCCTGTAAATGACAATCAACAAGCTTAATTTTTTTATATAATGGCTGCCTTGAAAATAAAGTAGGTCCCATTTTGACCATCATTCATTCCAACTGTATAAAGGGGAAATTCCATTCCTAATAAATATTAAGTTCAATTTTTATATCTCAAAAAAGACTGACTCCAGCAAATTTGTGGAGTCAGTCTTTTTATTGGGAAGCATCTACTCAAACTATAGACAAAATTCAGTTTCCTGAAGGGAAGGGCAGCTGCTTAATAGCCGCCCTTTCAAAAATACACTGCCAGTGTTTAACGTTGTTATTCAAGGACGCCTGAGGCCCCTTTTTCTTGATGTGCCCCAGAGAAAGCCTTCGGGTTCCCTTGCATCCGGGAGGATCTTCCCGCTTTCTTTTTCCGCAGGCGTCTTGAAAAATCGCCCTGGCACTGGTTTCTGCCTCGGTACCTTCTTGATTCAACCAGCAGGCTTTCTGTATTGGAAAATCAAAACGAAGCGGAAATCTTCCCGTGGAAGAAAGAGGCTGGAATTAGCTGATAACTTCCCAATCGTCCCCGTGAAAAGGAAAGCAGGCTTGTACAGCAGCGGTCCTAAAAATAAATTTCATCTTATATATACACTGATTTATTTTCTTTCGACTTTCAAACCAACCCAGTTCAGCGCCTCTTCCATAGACGGTTTAATAACGATCTCGTGAGCCATCATCTGCTGAGCATGAAGGGAAACAGCCTGATCCGGCCTCACACCGATGATGATGGCAGTAGTCCCGACAAGCTCCAGACAATTGACGAGATAAAGAAGCTTATCTGTCATGGCTTCTTCTTTTTCCACCAGACCGGAAACATCAATGATCATGTAATCAGCCGTTTCTTCCGTACAGTAAGCAAGTACCCGGCTCAAAATCGCCTCTGCCCGTTCTTCCGTCACCGTACCTGTAAGCGGAAGTATGATTACTCCTTTACCTATTGGCACAAGCGGCACATTAGCTGTCTGCATTTTATGGCGCTCCATATCAACATCTATGACGTACCCGAGCAGTCTGCCCATGACAGAAAACAAATTTATTTCATTTTCTGTGAATTTTCTCGGCTCACTGTCAAGCGCACAAAGTGTTCCGTAGCCTTCTCCACTCTGCACTAAAATGGGAACACCGAGCAGCGTAGAAGCATTAAGTTTCTCAGTCACCTGCATTCCGCCTGTTATCGGATGTATTTGTAAATTTTCAACGACGAACGGCTCACGGCCGTTACATTCGATATACTGTCAGTACGAATCTTCGTAGCTGACCTGATAGCCGGACTCAACTAACGTATATTTATGATTATACGCGTGAACAACTTTCACCTGTTCTTTATCATTTTCAGCAATATAAACTGTATTTATATTCAATATCTCACTGAGACGATGCAGCACAGAAACAGCCGCTTCTCTCAATTCATGATATGAACCGTCATATTTCATTTAGTATAGAGCCTCCTCTTCTGCTTAAAGCAAAGTATTTCCATTGTACCACCCTCATTCCTTTCTGTCTTTATTCACCCTTTTCCAGAGGCTGTCTCAAAAGATATATCGAGACGGTCGGAAAACATGCGATGAGCCGGACAAGCGGTTAAAAAGCCTGTTAGACAGGAATTTGTCTAACAGGCTTTTGTCCGCGCGAAGCCGCGCTCTTATACTTATAGGACAGCTCCAATGAACGTCCAGCAGCGTTGAACAGACCATCAGTTCAAAAACGATAGATTCCGTCTTATTTTGAATTTTCTATTACCGAACCCTACACTCTATACTAATCTAAGCTATAATGAACTTACTACAGACGACCTAAGGAGGAACGCTCATGAAAATAGTTATTGCACCCGGAGCTTTTACAAAATACATTTTGGCGGCCTCTGCTGCAGAAGCGATGAAAAAAGGCGTGCACAATGCTTTACCTGAATCGGAAATTATCGTCCTTCCAATGGCGGACGGAGGTATTGGAAGCAGCGAAGCGCTTCTCTACCACCAAAACTTCACGTGGAGGACCATTTCTATTCACGATCCCCAGAAACAGAAAAAAACCTTTTCCTACTGTATAACGGAAGATCATAAAGCATATATCGATGCCGAGTCCGTACTTGAAGAAGCGCCTGAAACAGCTCACAGCCGCCCGCTTCTCGATTCATCAAGCAGCGGACTAGGAGAAGTCATTTCTGATGCTTCTGATTATACCGATGAAATTATCATATCCCTCGGCCATTCTTCAGCTGCCGATATGGGCTTCGGGATGCTCGAAGTGCTCGGGGCAGAATTTTTTAACGAAACAGGGGATAGAATCACCGGACTTAGTACGAAAGACATTTCCTCCGTTGAAAAAGTTAAGATTGATAATCTCCACTCCCCTCCGATAACAGTGCTGACAAAAACGAGCGGGCCGCTCACAGGTTCTGAAGGAGCGGCAGCCATGACTGGAATGCAGACCGGAGAAACGTCAAGCGTGATTGAGTTTCTCGAACGGGCGATGGATCGTACAGCCGGTCTGTTTCCAGATGGGACCGAATTGAAAAAGAGTCTCGGAGCGGGAGCCTCCGGCGGAACAGGATTTGCCTTCCTTACGATGGGAGCATCTCTCCACAGCGCCGCTGCCTACTCTGCTTCCCAGCATAATCTGGAAGAGCATCTGCAGGAAGCAGATCTTGTTCTGACAGGAGAAAGACGAACAGAATTTGCGCAAGATCTAACAGGTTTCGTCACAAAAACAGCCGAAGCGGCAGGTATTGAAGTCGTTGTCCTTACTTCTCCCGAAGAAAAAGCTTTTTTCTCAGCAGGATCGACAGCAGAAGAACCCGGGGCCGAACCGTATCTGCTTCAGAAAATAGAAGAAACTGCCGGGCTCGCAGTTAAAAGCCGCCTGGACTGAAAACCGTCAGATCACCGAGACTGCAGTTGACTCAATTTCATAATTTACTTTTCAAGTTATTTTAACGAACATGTTACGTAATGGCTGCCTTGAAAATAAAGTATTGAATCGATGAACGTGCGCTTTCGTTTCCATGGGGACGCTTTCCGGGCGGGCCGGCCTCAGCTGATTCCGTCCTCCCTTCCGTCGGGCGGAGTGGGGCTCGTCCTTGATCGCCCCGGAGCCGCCCCATGTCCACTCCAGCTTACGGCAAAAAATACAGATCAGGGTCTGCCTTCTAATAACGAAGATCCCGTTTGATCATTATTCATTCTACTTGTATAAAGGGAAAGCTCCATTTCATAGAAGGACATTTTCATCCCTCATGGTGCAAGGATTTTGCATGAGTGTCTCTGCTAAAGCTCCATGTTGTTTTTGGCGTGCCTGCAGCTCTTTCGCCTGCCGCGGAGAAAGCATGCGTTTTCCCTTGCGTCCGGGAGGATCTGCGCGCCTTCCGCAGGCGCCTTGAAAAACCGCCCTGGCCCTGGTTTTCACCTTGGTCACTTCTTGATTCAACCAGAAGGCTTGCTGTATTGGAAAATTACAACGAAACGGAGTTTTCTATGTTTATCAACAACAGACTTGGTTCTTACGCGAAAAGGGGAACTTGTCTTTCCGGATTACGATGACAGAAAATAAGTCTACTTAAAAAGCTGATGGCCCAGGCTTAAACGATAGAAGGTTTAAAGGTGAAATTATCTTTTTTTGTCAAATATAGTTTGTTTTCCCCAAATGTGCGTAAGAGCCACAGACTTTAACACAGCTGAAAGAATAATAAAAACAGTGGAAGAGCTGAAGCATGTTAAGCTCTTCCACTGTTTCCTGTTTTAAACTCTTTTCCAATGACCACACCTAATTTATCTATTGCAGAAGACCCACATTTTTACACAATATACGATCTTTTGACAGGTCATTTTTCCTGTCTCCCGACCTATAACGTGATACAATAGATTTTGTATTAACATGAACAATCGTTCAAGAAAGGAATGAATCCATTGGCGAGATTACGATCATTTAGAGGAGATTCCTATCAGGGAACTCTCGTCATTCTGGACATTGCCAGAACTGCCGAAGATCAGACGGTTTATTATTCCGGCGTCCTGCTGAGTGAACAGGATGAGCCATCATTTGAGTGGGTGCGCGAAGATGATCCGCGTATCATAGAAGGAAGAGAAAGTCATATGTATGTCAGTCCTTTTCTTAAAAACTTCGGTGGGCGCGTAGGTTTAGGTACAAAACTGCGTGAAATTCTGGAGAATGAGGATTTTCCTGCACCAAGTCAAACCTCATAGAATACATTATAATGAGCGGAGCTGCAATTTTCTCCGCACACTCCTTTCGACCTATACGGGCGGAAGGATTTTTGTTTTTTAAGAGGCTGTTTTATGAGTTATTTAGATGGAAAGTTCGCTTCAACTCTGCCTTGGAATAAATATTCAGGCGCCTGACGTCTGCGAAATCTTTCGGTCTCCTTCTCCACGAGCCGGTTCCTCCTCGTGTTTTTTAGATCTCAGAAAAAATACAAACCGCTGCTCTTTTAACAGCATGAATCATCCCCCCTTTGACAGCCTTCCCAACCAGGCGCCGTCAAGGCCGTTCCTCCCGGACAGCGTACCCATGGAAACGAAAGCTGTCATTTATTAAAGCGGGAATGTCATAAGATCTTTTTTAAATGCGGGAGAGGCTGCCCAGTCCGGCAGCGCCTACGACCCCGACGTGCGCTCCAAGCAGTGCAGGAAGAATGACGACCTGCTCCCGGAGACTGGCATATACTTTTTCACGGACAACCGGCATCAGCCTGGGAATGATGAAGTCTGCTTCGTTCATCACGCCTCCCCCGAGGATTACCGCTTCCGGGTTAATCGTATGTATTACATTGGCAATCCCGCGGGCCGTATAGTCAAGCCAGATTTCGAAAATCCTTTCCGCATCACGGTCTCCTTCTTTTAACAGTGTAAAAAGCTTTTCCGCCCCACCGTGAATCCCTTTTTCTTCGGCTGCTTTTCCGAGTGCTGTACCGGAAGCAAGCGATTCCCAGGAGCCGGAATTCATCCCTTCCTGATAAGGTCCCTGATCTGCAATAATAAGATTTCCAACTTCTCCTGCAATGGACTGAGCTCCCGACAGCAGAGCGTTTCCAACGATGATCCCTGCCCCTACACCGGTACTGATCGTAATATAGACGATGCTCCCGTACCCTTTTCCAGCTCCTGCTGTGAATTCTCCTGCAGCAGCGGCATTCGCATCGTTTTCTACAAGACACGCTCTTCCCAGCACTTCACTAAGCCTGTCTCTTAAAGCAAAACCGTGCCATCCTGGAAGATTGGGGGGATCGTGAAATACTCCGGATTTTGTATCCAGCGGCCCCGGAGCCGCAGCTCCAACTATTTCTTCTGTTACCTCCAGCCATGCTTCAACCATTTTTTTCATCAACATGATTCCCGTTTCTCCATCTGCAGGGGTTTCTTCCCGCTTGAAATCAATCACCCTGCCTTCCTCTACAAGTGCAGCTTTAATAGCTGTCCCGCCTATATCTATACCAATCCTTTTTTTCATAAGACTTCCCTCCACTTCAGATATTTTCCGGAAAATAAAGCAGTGCTCCATTATCAGCTCCTGAGGAAGAAGGTTTCTGCTGCACGGGGCGAAATTTTCTGAAAAAGCAGCAGGAAACGTTCTCCAACCTGAATGTATACATCTTTGAAACATCTTTCAACCAGTATAGCAGAGTTTAATTTTCAGTGTGTCATCACTGGGCTGTAATGATAAAAATACATATTGCCAGGGGAAAACTCTAAAGAAAGCAGTGGTCTCCTCCGCCCGCTGGCTGATAGAACAGAATCAGCTGAGAACAGGCCCTCCGGAAAGCATTTCAGGAAAATGAAGACAGCCATTTACCGAAGAAGAGGCTAATGAACATAAAAAAATCCGCTTTAAGCTGGGCCGGCTTAAAGCGGTAAGGGCGCGAAGCAGCTTGGACAGAGCTGCATTCGCAAAAAGGGGGTTGGACAATGGATACAGAGGCGTTAAGGGTGCGGAAGCTGAATCATCTTCCGGTTGAGCCTCATTCTGTAGCATAATTGTATTATAATACATCGTTTATAAGTCTGTATTCCGCTTCTAAGTCCATTTTCAGCAATTATCCTCCATTTTCGATATTTCCACTTTCATGAACACTTATATTATTCATATATGAATATAGAAATTCACTCTTATAATTGACAATCACAATGAATTTAGTAAAATAATAAATGGATTAGCACTCCGAACTAGAGAGTGCTAATAAACGACATTTTCAAAAGAAAAGGGGTTTCCTTTATGGTACAAAAAGAATTCAAAGCTGAATCGAAAAGACTCCTGGAAATGATGGTCAACTCCATCTATTCCCAGAAAGAAATTTTTCTGCGTGAACTGATCTCCAATGCCAGTGACGCAATTGATAAAATGTACTACCGGGCGTTAACAGACGATACACTCGCCTTTAACCAGGAAGACTTCTACATCCGTGTTTCTGCCGATAAAGAATCACGTACGCTTACGATCGCCGATACCGGAATCGGCATGACCGAGGAAGAGCTGGAACGCAACCTTGGCACCATTGCAGAAAGCGGGTCCCTCGCTTTCAAAAAAGAAAATGAAGTGGAAGACGGCCGCGATATTATCGGCCAGTTCGGCGTCGGTTTCTATTCCGCCTTCATGGTTGCTGACCGCGTTATTGTTAATACGAAATCAGCAGATTCCGATCAGGCCTTCCGCTGGGAGTCCAACGGCGTTGACGGGTATACGATCGAACCCGGAGAGAAAACGGAAGCAGGAACAACCATTACTATTTATATGAAGGAAAACGGAGAAGAGGATTCCTACGATCAATTTCTTGAAGAGAACAACCTCCAGTCCATCATCAAAAAGTACTCGGACTTCATCCGCTATCCTATCCTGATGAACGTTACTGTGCAGAAGCCGGCTGAGGAAGAAAACGGCGAAACGGAAGAAGTCGGGGAAGAACAGACCATCAACAGCATGGTTCCTATCTGGCGCAAAGATAAATCCGAGCTTTCAGACGAAGACTATACGAATTTTTATCACGAAAAACATTACGGTTTCGATCAGCCGCTCAAGCACATTCACATTAATGTTGACGGAACGATCCGCTACAGCTCGATTCTGTTCATTCCGGAAACAACGCCTTTCGACTTTTATTCCAAGGAATTTGAAAAAGGGCTGGAGCTTTATTCCAGCGGCGTACTGATCATGGAAAAATGTCCGGACCTGCTCCCTGATTACTTCAGCTTCGTCAAAGGAATGGTCGATTCCGAAGATCTTTCCCTGAACATTTCCCGGGAAATGCTTCAGCATGACCGTCAGCTGAAAATGATCGCTAAAAACATTAAAACAAAAGTGAAAAAAGAACTGCAGACGATGCTTAAAAACGACCGCGAAAACTACGAGAAATTCTTCCAGGCATTCGGACGGCAGCTGAAGTTCGGTGTTTACAGTGACTTCGGTCAAAACGCGGATGACTTAAAAGATCTGCTTCTTTTCCACTCGTCCGCCGAGAAAAAACCAGTAAGTCTCGCCGAGTATGTGGAGCGCATGCCGGAGGAGCAGCAGTACATCTACTACGCTTCCGGTGAATCAATCGATCGTATCGACAAGCTTCCTCAGACAGAGCTCGTCAAAGACAAAGGCTATGAACTGCTTTACTTCACTGAAGAAGTTGACGAATTTGCGATTAAAATGATGCGGGAATACGAAGGCAAAGAATTCAAGTCGGTTTCCAGCGGGGATCTCGGCCTTGAATCGGAAGAAGAAAAAAAGGAATCCGAAGAAACCGCCAGTGAGCACAAGGAAATGTTCGAAAAAATGCAGAATATCCTTGGCAGTAAAGTAAACGGCGTCCGCCTTTCCAAACGTCTGAAGTCACACCCGGTGTGCCTGACTGCTGAAGGTGAAGTGACGATTGAAATGGAAAAAATCCTCGCTCAAATGCCGGAGAACCAGGGCGTTGAAGCAGATAAAGTGCTGGAAATTAACCATCAGCATGACGTCTTTCAATCCTTGAAAAAGGCGCATGAAGAAAACGACGAAGCCACTTTCGACCTGTATACGAACCTGCTGTACAACCAGGCTCGACTTATCGAAGGTCTTTCTGTAGAAGACCCTGTCGCCTTCACTAACGATGTCTGCCGGATCATGAAATAAATTCTGATAATATATTGAACTGCAGAACATGCCGGCATGAAGAAAAGGCCTCCAGGACACAAGTCCCGGAGGCCTTTTCACCGTGTTGATAAAGTAAAGATAGAGGTCTATTTATTCTATTCCTTGTATTTTTTCCTCCGCTTACCGTCGGAAGTTTGCCGCAGGGGCCTCCAAAAACAATACAGAGCTTTAACAGAGACACTCATGCAAAAAGCCTTGGACCATGAAGCATGAAAATGGTCTTCTATAGGAATGGACCTTCTTCTTTATACCGGTGGAATCAATGATGTTCAGGAACGGGGTTTTTCTATGAAAAGGCAGCTCCTGCTCTGGCTTTTTACCGTAAGCTGAAGAGGACATGGGGCGGCTCCAGGGCGATCAAGGACGAGCCCCACCCCGCCCGACCGGAGGGTGGAAGGGATTAGCTGAGGCCGGCCCGGAAAGCGTCCCTATGGAAACGAAAGCGCCCGTTCATTGCTTATCTCCTTTATTTTCAAGGCAGCCTTTGGTTAAGAGCGGAGTTTTCCAGAATATTTATCACGCGCACTATCAAAAAGGAAATAATAAACACCTGCTCTTCTCATTAATTACCAGCTTTACTCCCTGAATTTTTAAGCTATAATCTAAGTACTAAGAAAGGGGGACAACGCCCATGGATACAGAAAAGAAACTGCTCAGCCTGATCAGCTCCACGCGCGTCATGACATCAACCCTTGATTTGGACGAAGTTCTTCATCAGCTTATTAGAGAAGTACTGAATGTCATTGATGGAGCAAACGCCAGTGTCCTGTTTTTATATGACGAAAAAATTAATAAACTTTACGCAAAAGCCGCCGTCGGTTTTGACATGACTTATCTGCGACACGCAAGGCTCGCGCCGGGAGAAGGGATGAGCGGCTCCACATTTCTCGCAAAGAAAGGCCAGATTTTCCTCTCGCAGGATGATACGTTTCAGCATATGAATAACATCAGTCCTGAGACGAAGGAATCCTACACCCGTTCGCTCGGAGAATATAAACTGCCTACAAGTGCCCTTTCCGTCCCTCTAATATCAAAAGGAGACTGTATCGGCGTACTGACTGTGGACATTTACGAAAAAAACGCGAAGTTTGATAAGCAGAATCTTAAACTCCTGGAAACATTCGGTGCCCAGGCAACGATTGCAATCGAAAATGCGACACTGTTCTCACGCAACGAGCGGACGACGAAAATTCATGAGAAGCTGTCTAAAGCTGCGATCTCCCAGGGCGGGGTCAAGGAAATTACGAAAACCCTCGCTGAACTAATTGAACATGGAGTCGTTGTTTACAATGAATTTTTTGACCTTCTTGAACCTTCTTCCTATCAAACAGGCAAAGATGCAGAAAAGCTCTTAGAATCGCTGGGTGATAGTATCCGCGACTATATATCAGAAGACCACGTCTCCTCCGCCTCCACCTCTATCTATGAAAGACCGCTGGAGGCCGTGCACTTCCCTATTAAATCAGATGCTTACACAATCGGCTACTTAACCATTCTCCTCCATGATCACGAAACGCTGGACCCGCTCGACCGCTTTGCTATCGAACAGGCAAGTCTTATATTCGCCCTCGAAATGGCGAGACAGGAACGCACTGCTCTCAATGACCTTAAGCATTCCGGCTATGTCCTTGACCAGCTTCTCCACAGTGAATGGAATGAACTTTCGATGAATCAGATCGCAAAGCTTCCGGCTTTTTCTTCGGAAAAATGCCAGTACGTCATTGTGCACATGGCAATTGATGATCCTATGCTTTCTTTTCACAATCTTTCTGCACAAAAAAATCAGCTGCTTCGGCTTATTTACCGTGAGGTTTTCTCCTACCGCTACAAAGCATTTGTCCTTGATCAAACGAGGGAAACGACTTTTCTGTTCGCTGCACCGGAAGACGTAAGTGAAAAAAAACTGCATGAAGAACTGGGAATTCTTTTCAGAACTATTCAGTATCGTTCGCGGGAACGCTTTGCCCTTTCTATTTCTGCAGGGCTCGGCCGGACGGTGAAACACCTGCGTGACATCAGGACCTCCCACCGTGATGCGAAAAAATGCGTGGATTACATTCAGACGAACCCTCAGTCAGAGAAGCTCGTGAGCTTTTACGAACTCGGCATCCAGCGTTTGTTTTTAAATACGGAATGGAACGAACTTGAGGATTTTGTCAGCGATACGATCGGCCCCCTTCTTCAATATGATAAGGCTCATGACACCATGCTTTTTAATACGATGCAGACCTATCTGGAAACCACTTACAATATTACCCGTACTGCTAAAGCGATGTATGTGCATCCCAACACTGTAAAATACAGGCTGCAGGTTATTGCTTCTCTTTTTGAGCAGCCGGTCCTTCAGGGAAAAAAGGCTTTCGAAATGCAGCTGGGCATATATATTTATCACTATTTAAAAGGAAAATAACCGCCCGCTTCAAAGAAAAACCCCCTTAAAAATAAAACAACTGAATCAATTTCATAACATACTTTTCAAGTTTTTTTAACGAACATTTTATCAATTTACAGTGTAAATATTCGTCTATGAAATCGGATGATTGAAACGTAAGACAGCGACTCCGGCGGGAATAAGCGAAGTCTGAAAATCCATTCTTCCAGTGTACAGCACTGGAAGAATTAGTTGAAGACGAGCCCCGCGGAAAGCGTCCGTCTGAAGTGGAAATCATTCACCATGTTCGGAAATCTCATTCTTACAGCGACTTATGAAATTGATTCAACTACATAAATTGAACTCCATATTATTTATATAGATAGAAGGCATGACCACGAAAGCGGTCTTCTCTATCGAAGGAGAGAAGGATGTTCTCATTTTTAACGGCAGACCATTCTTGCAGGAAGAGCAGAAAAGGAGGACAGCCCGCTCGACCCTGCGCCCCCATGGAAACAAAAGCGGCTGGTTACAGAAGTGGAGACTAATTATTAAGTTCAACATGCACATTTCAACAGAAATAGAGAAACAGCACTGCTCATTGTCTATTTCAAACAAAAATAATGCTGAACGTTTGTGAATAAATGCTGTATCTGATTATGTGAAATTATCTTATAATTTAGAAAACATACAAAACTAACTGTTGAAGGAGGCTGCTATGTACAAAAAATTACTCGATCATTACGATTCCTCCCTCACTAAAAACGGGGTCGACGGGGAACGCCTGGCATCGAGGCTCGATGCTCTCTCTAAAATCGGTCTGACAGAAGATAACGGAAGCCGCCGCATTTCGTTTTCCCCCGAAGAACAACAGGCTAAAGACCTTGTCAAAGGCTGGATGGAAGAAGCCGGCTTAACCGTAACGCAGGACGGTGCAGCCAATGTTATCGGCAGGCTCGGCGGCAGCAGCTCATCCAAAACGATCATGGCCGGCTCCCACCTCGACAGCGTACCGAATGGCGGCCATTTTGACGGACCGCTCGGCGTGCTCGCTGCTCTTGAAGTAGCCCAGGCCTGGAAAGACAGTGGTTTTCACCCTGAAAAATCCTATGAAGTCATCATTTTCACAGATGAAGAAGGCTCCCGTTTTAACAGCGGGTTAACCGGGAGTCAGGCGATGACCGGTCAGTGGAGCGAAGAACAGAAAAGCAGTCTCACCGATGCTGTTGGCAGAACATTTACGAGTGTTCTAAAAGATAATAACCTGAGTTTCCAGACGTTCCATGAAGCAGAACGGGACTTTTCCGACATCGAAGCCTTTGTGGAAGTTCACATTGAGCAGGGAAAGCGGCTGGAAAAAGAAAACCTTCCGACCGGTATTGTCGAAGGAATCGCAGGACCTTCCTGGCTGAATATCAGTTTTCACGGAAATGCCGGCCACGCTGGAAATACACCGATGGATGACAGAGAGGATGCCCTCATTGCAGCCGGCCAGTTTATCAGTGCTGTTGAAAACCTGCCTCCGCTCATCAGTCCTTCCTCCGTCGCTACAGTCGGAAAACTGGACGTAAAGCCGAACGGTGTCAACGTTATTCCGGGAGAAGTCTATCTGACTGTCGACGTCCGGGATATTCACGAAGAGACCCGGGACAAGCTCCGCGACTCCGTGCTGCTTTTAGCTGAAAAAATAGCTGAAAAGCGGAGGATTCAAGTAGATACAAAGGAAGTAATGTACGTTCAGCCGGTTCAAGTAACTCAAAACATGCAGCAGAAAGCCGGCAGAGCAGCCGAAGAAGTCCTCGGCAAAAAACCATTTTTTCTTCCGAGCGGTGCCGGTCATGACGCGATGATGATCGGAAGAAAAACCGATGTGGCAATGCTTTTCACAAGAAGTAAAGACGGGATCAGCCACAGTCCCGAAGAATGGTCGTCGCTCGATGACTGTGTTCAGACCGTTCATGTCCTGAAAAAGCTGATCGAATCGCTTAGTTACGTTAAATAGATTCAACCATAAACTACTTAAGAGGAGTGGGCATCATGAAAAAAACGTACAGCTTAACTGCAGGAGCCGCCGTGTTCCTTTTTCTCAGTGCATGCGGAGTCGAAAGCGGCGAAACTAACAACGCTGCCCAAGACAACGAAGAAACAAATAACAGCACAGATAACGCCGCGGAGGAACCGGAAAATGACGAAGCATCAAATAACAGTGCAGACGCTGAACACGTCTGGCAGCTCGGCTGGAACTCCGGTCTGGATGACGATTCCAAGGGAGAAGCAGCCAAAGCGTTTGCCGAGTATGTAAACGAAGAGTCGGACGGCCGTATCGATATTGAGTTTTTCCCGAACGAAACGTATGCCACTTCTCCGGAAATGATCGAAGCTGTTCAGGTGGGGGCTCTTGATATGGCGCTGCCCGGGGCCAATGAACTGGCCGGCGTCGTTCCTGAATATGCCGCTTTATCCCTTCCCTTCCTTACCGAAGGATTCGACGAAGCCCATGCCGTTCTTGACGGCCCTGTAGGAGACGATTTGAAGGCTATGGGAGAAGAAAACGGCTTTATCACATTGAACGATGTGGAAATCGGCTTTGCACAAATTACAAATAATGTCCGTCCGATTGAAGAGCCGGAAGACATTGAGGGGCTTACGATCCGCTCCCCTAACGACGTCAGCCTGATCGAAACGTTCAATGCTCTCGGAGCTTCCGTTTCCACGATGGCTTATACGGAAATCTACAGCGGTCTCTCCCAGGGTGTTATTGACGGACAGTTCAATCCGCTTCTCAGCATTTATGACCAGAATATGCAGGAAGTTCAGGATTACCTTTCCATTACGAATCACACGTATTACTATTCCTATATGATCATGGACGACGAACTGTTTAACGGGCTTGATGAAGAACTGCAGCAGATCGTGCGCGACGGTTCGGAACGCGGACGGGACGCAGCACGCGAATTTATCGCTTCGGAAGAAGAAGCGGCACTGGAACGGGCCGAAGACGAGTTTGAAGAAGTTACTTACCCGGATCTGCCTCCTTTCCAGGAAGCAGTAGAACCTGTCTATACCGAAGTGGAAGATGTCATGGGAGCTGAGATTATTCAGGATATGAGAGATTTCCTCGAAGAGTACCGGAACGATCAGTAAAGAACTACAATAAGTGCGGAGACAGAGGCCTTTCGACGCAGGCCTCTTATTCGCTTAATGAAGGAGGCACCAGCTCATGCCGCAGGAAGAAAAACGCCCCCCGCGCGGAAAAGTTGCCGTCATCATGCGTTATATTGAAGGAGTTTCCTCGTTTCTGCTGGCGGTGCTGACGGTCGTCGTATTCAGCGAAGTGCTGAGCCGTTATGTTTTCCAGACACCGCTCGTTTTTTCCAATGAAATGACCCAGCTTTTGTTTCCGTGGATGATTTTTGTTGCTGCAATTGCCGTAACCCATGATGATGCCCATCTGTCCGTCTCCTATTTCCGGGACAGGCTCCCCTACTTTATGCAGAAAGGCCTGTACATGTTTTCTAAAGTGGTCATGCTCATATTCTCTGTCTTTATGATCGTATCGAGCATGCAGTTTGTCGGCAATGTTTCGGGCCAGGTTATGCCGGTGCTTCGTATTTCAAGCGGCTGGCTTGCCTCTTCTGTCGTCTTTTCGTTTATCTTCATCAGCCTTGTACTTATTTATCAAATTTATTTAATTTCCACGAACAAAATGCTCGTGCCGGGAGAGGAGGAAGCCTACCTTGATATGGATAATGATCGCTAGCTTTTTTCTATTAATTATTCTCGGTATACCGATCGCCTTTGCGATGGGTGCTTCCGCTCTGATGTATATTGTCGTAGCAGGTATTCCTCTGGAAATGCTTACACAGCGGTTCTTTTCCAACACCCAGTCCTTCGCCTTTCTTGCGATCCCTTTTTTCATACTGGCAGGAAACCTGATGATCCACGGCAACATCGCCCAGCGCATTATCAGCGTGGCTGATTCCATGGTCCGCCAGCTCCCGGGTGGTCTCGGCTGTGTCTCCGTTGTCACAAGTATGGGAATGGCTGGCGTATCCGGTTCGTCTATTGCTGATGCAGCTTCTACCGGGAGCGTGCTCATTCCGGAAATGAAAAAGAAGGGTTACAGTGCCAAGTTTGCGGCCTCGATCAACGCTTCCAGTTCCGTTGTCGGCATTATCATTCCCCCAAGTTCGACGATGATCATTATCGCCTGGCTTGTCGGATCAGACATTTCCGTTGGTGAAATGTTTATTGCCGGCATCGTTCCCGGCATTCTCATAGGAATTGCCTATTTAATAACTACCGTTCTGATCGCATTGAAGCGGGGCTATCCAAGTGAAAAAAAACCGACACTAAAAGAATTTCTATCCAATCTACGCAGAGCTTCCCTCGCCCTTCTGCTGCCTTTTCTATTAATCAGTGCAATTATTTTCGGGGTGGCAACGGCGACCGAAGCAGCCGCTCTTGCAGTTGTTTATGCGCTCCTGCTCGGTCTTTTCGTTTATAAAACGCTGAACTGGAATAACATTGTCAGGTCTTTAAAAGAATCCGCCCACGGGACGAGTATCGTCATGGTTACAATCTGTGCGTCGATGATCTTTACGTGGGTACTCATTTCCGAAGGGATTCCACGGATGATTTCCGATGCGCTCACCGGACTCGGCCTCCCTTCGTGGGGACTTCTGCTCGTACTTGTGGCGATTATGCTCGTAGCCGGAATGATTATGGAACTTGTCCCGAATTTATTTTTGTTTATTCCGATTTTCATGCCGATTGCAACTGACATCATCGGCATGGACCCGATGCACTTTGCGATGATCATGCTCGTCACCTTCGCCCTCGGTATGTTCACACCGCCGGTCGGCGCGACGCTTTTCATTTCCTGCTTCATTGCCAAAGTAAAAATAGAAGAAACGGTCATGGATGTCCTTCCGTACTTTCTTGCAGGCGTAGCTGTCGTATTAATTATTTCCTTCTTTCCATTCACCGTTCTTCTGCTGCCTTCGCTGTTTTAGCGAAAAATATTTGAAGGGTGGTTCGGTATTCAAGAGCCATATAACAAATAACAGATCAGCAAATGTTTTAACACCCTCAGCCAAAGGAGAAGTTTTTATGCTCCTTTGGCTCCTTTTATGTGTTTCTGTAACTGCCGGAGAAAGAATGGGATGATTTAGGGGCGATTGAGGCGGCCCGCCCGGAAAGCGTCCCTGTGGGAACGAAAGCTTACGTCTATCGCTTATCTGCTTTATCTTCAAGGCAGCTTATTTTTAAGGTATACACTTATGCAAAAGCCTTGCACCGTGAAGGAGGAAAAACCCTTCTACAGGAATGGAATTTCCCATCTGTAAAAGTAGTATGAATGATGTTCAAGAAAGGATTTTCTTTATTAGATGGAAGATACTTCACTATCTTTTTACCGTGAGCCGGAGTGGAGATGGGGCGACTCCGGGGCGATGAAGGACGAGCGGAAGATCCATTCCGTCCGACGGAAGGGAGGGCGGAATTAGCTGAAGCCGGTCCGCCCGGAAAGCGTCCCCATGGAAACGAAAGCGCACGTTCACCGATTTTCTACTTTATTTTCAAGGCAGCTTAAAACTTAAGTTCAGCTAATATAATTACTGGGATTTTTTTATTTCCATTCTCTTGCTGCGATTTTAACTACATTTAACCTTTCCCCCAAAGTGGTAAATAACGGTATATCTTATTAAGCTGAATTATTTTATAATTTAGATAATATGGTATGCAAATTAAAGGAGGATGACTATGTACGATAAACTCGTTCGCTCATATAACAAAGAACTTTCCTATAATGGAGTCGAGGGAGAACGAATTGCCAGACGACTTCACGCTATTTCCCGCATCGGCAGGACAAAGCAGGAAGGAAGCCGGCGGCTTGCTTTTACGCCGGAAGAAACCGAAGCCAAAGAAATGGTCTGGGAATGGATGGAAAAGGCAGGGCTTCAAGTTCGAAAAGATGGAGCTGGCAATATTATCGGCCGGTTTGAAGGGAATTCTTCTCAGACAATTATCTCCGGCTCCCATTTAGACAGCGTCCCGAACGGCGGACATTTTGACGGCCCGCTCGGCGTCCTTGCTGCTCTTGAAGTAGCCCAGGCATGGAAAGATACCGGTTTTAAGCCGGAAAAATCATATGAAGTCGTCATATTTACAGATGAAGAAGGTGCACGTTTCCGCAGTGGATTTACAGGCAGCCAGGCAATGACCGGCCTCTGGGAACAGGAGGTAAAAGAAAAGCTCACCGACGAAAATGGTAAGACTTTTTCCCAGGTTCTTCAGGAAAACGGACTGAGTTTTGATACGATGCGCAGTGCAGAACGCGATTTCCGATCCATTGAAGCTTTTATCGAAGTTCATATTGAACAGGGCAAACGTCTCGAAAAGGAAGACCTGCCGGTAGGTATCGTCCAGGGAATTGCCGGTCCCTGCTGGCTCAACGTCCGGTTCCACGGAACAGCAGGGCACGCCGGCAACACGCCGATGAACGACCGCAGAGATGCCCTTGTCGCCGCCAGTCAGTTCGTACAGGCTGTGGAAGAGCTTCCCCCTCTTATCAGCCGTTCCTCTGTCGCTACCGTCGGAAAAATGGAAGTATCACCGAACGGCGTGAACGTGATCCCGGGTGAAGTCAACCTCACTGTGGATCTGCGTGATATTCATGAAGGAAACAGAGATAAGTTAAAAGAGGCTGTACTTCTGCTTGCTGGTAAAATAGCCGACACAAGAGGCGTGACAGTTACAACAGAAGAAAAAATTAACGTCACTCCCGTGCAGGTAAACAGGGATATGCAGCAAAGAGCAGCACAGGCAATGTATGATACGTTAAAGCAGGAACCATTTTTTCTTCCGAGCGGAGCTGGTCACGACGCCATGGTCATGGGGCAGAAAACAGATATTGCAATGCTTTTTACGAGAAGCAAAGACGGTGTCAGCCATACCCCGGAGGAATGGTCTTCCCTGGATGACTGCACCCAGACTGTTCATGTACTGAAAAAGCTGATAGAAGATCTCTGCAGAAACTGACTACAGGAATCATTTTCTCCACAAAATCCTCTGACTTTACGTTTATTGTCTGCATGGCGGGGGTAAGCTCTCTTAGTAGAGATAAAAATAAGCTTCGTTAAAGCTTCCTGCTGCCTCACATTTCTTGGCGTTAACCGGCTTTTAAAGTATTTTCCCCCGGACTATGCAGCAACGAACGCTAACAGGCCAGAAATAAAGGATGAGATAGAAAATGAAAAAAATAGCTCTTAGTCTAACAGCCTCCATGTTTTTTTTAGGAGCTTGCGGAGAAAGCAATAACGAAGAAACTCCCCAAGCAGAGGAGCCGGAACTGAACATAGGGAATGGAAACGAGAACGATCCGGAACCGTTCAACGGTGATTCCGTATCCAATGATGAAGACGAAATCGACTCCATTCTCCAGCAGGGAATTGGTGTATTTGAACTTCACATCACGCTTGTCGATGAAAGTGAGTGGAGTTTTACTTACACACCCCCTCAGTCAGCGGATGAACAAGCGGACGCAATGATCCACAGCGAAGAAATTGATATCCAGGGAGAAGCAGCGGCATCAGAAATGGAAGAGCTGCTGGCAGATCTTCATTTTGATGCAGCCAGTGATATGGAAGTTATTACAGAAGAAATCGCGGAGACATTCGATTTTAATGAGGGAGATATTCAGGAATATACGTTAATGATCCACTTCCCGCAGCAGGACAGCCCGACCGAATGGACCTATAACCAGGGGTGATCATACCAGCTGCCTTTATCCAGACATAAGGAAGGTTAACCTCTGTACAAAAAAAGAAACACTCCGCTCCCGCTAATAAAATAGTAATATAGTAAACCCCCTCCGGCCTACAGCTGTTAGAGGGGGTTTTCGCCTATGCAGCCCTTGCTTAATAAGAGGAATGGCCTGGCTCCTGTGAAAAAAGAACAGCCATTCCCCCTTTTATTAGTTTCTGCTTCTGCAGACAGCCGGTTCCGCTTTCATAGGAGAGCAAGTCCGGGTTGGAGTCAAGTTTTTCTACATTTATAAACACCGGCCTTTAACAGAGACACTCGTGCAAAAACCTTGCATCATAATAGATAAAAAAGGATTTCTATAGGAATGAACCTTCCGATCTATACAGGTGGTATGAATGATTTTCAGGAAGAGGTCTTCGTTATTAGAAGGCAGATTCTGCTCTGTCTTTTTACCGTAAGCTGAAGGTCACATGGGGGCGACTCCCTCGGAAAAGGTCGAGCTCCACTCCACCCGACGGAAGGGAGGGTGGAATTAGCTGATGCAGGTCCGTCCGGAAAGCTCCTCCACGGCAGGTCAGTTGAAGCGAAGTTTCCTATATTTATCAACAATAGACTTTGCCACAGCTTATTTTAAAGCCGGTTTTTGACCCATTTTCCTTGATTAAACTCCTCGAACCTGCTTATACCTGAATGAAGATAAACGCCATTATGGCAAAGGTAACGGCTAAAACACCCCGCCTGTAACGGCTTTCTTCCCTTCTTATAATCGCATTTATCCATAGAAGAAAATAACCGAGGCACAACAGAAAAGTTATAGTAAACAGTCCGTCGCGCACATTCCCGATATCATCAGCGAACAGGACAAAGAATGCTCCGGTAATAAACGTCCATAACGGCAGGTGGTAATCAGGGAGCTCCCTTCTTTTTCGTCCTGAAAAATACAGCTTCAAAAACCACAGAACCCCCGTCAGGTTCAGGATAATCCCAGATTCCATCCAGTAGCCTGTAACGTAGGAAATAAGCAGAAAAGCAAGAGCCGCTGTGCTTACCATCAGACCGTAGCGCTGCCACCAGAGCAGCATGTTATTTGACGCCGCCGCTTCAAAAAAGGGAACTTTCCCCTTATACAGACTTACATAACTAAGCAGCCGTCCGCTTTCACCATTCTCAATCATTTTTAACAGCAGCCGCTCACTGAGCGCCCGCCGGTCAAATATCCTTATGTCAGCGCCATTATGCAGCATCTCCTGGGCCATTAAGGATTCCCCCAGACACGCAAGGTAGACTAAAAGTGTAGGATACCCTGCCATTGAAATATCCGGGTTAATCTTTTCTTGCTGGATCATCTGCTTCAGGCTTTCCGGATCACGGTCTGTAACGGCCTTTTTCACGAGAAGGCGATGTTTTTCGGCAGCAGGGCTGTGATCGTGTTCGTAGCAGTACCCAAAGCCGACATGACCAGTTTTTGCCCCTGAAGCATTAGTACAGTCCGTCCCATCCTCCAAACGCATGCTGCAAAGTTTCAAGCCGCACCACCCCTGTTTTAATCTCGAATACCTTCTCCTGTTCATTTTAACATTTCCCTTACAAATAAATACAGAAAGCTTAGGAAAACCTTCCATAAAGACCGCAAAAAATTTTTGAATTCTCTGAACTATGCCACTATTAAAAATTCATAAAAGAGTATTCAAATTATCGTAAAATACCTTTATACTGATTTGAGAAATAAAATACCGTTCATTTTAATTATAACTTTTGTACATAATTTTCAGAATGTTGTTTATTATGAACGATTGAAATTGGAGGTAATCAGCGTGACCGTTCAGCAGAAGCGTAAAGGGTTTTTTCAGAAATTTTTGGATATGATCGAGGTTACGGGAAACAGACTTCCCCACCCGGTCACGATTTTTGCAATATTATCACTCGTTGTGATTGGTCTTTCCGCCGTCGTTTCCAGTCTTGGAATTCGCGTGGAGCACCCCGGCGAAGAGGGAGAGATTGTTGAAGTAACCAACCTGATGAATGCAGAAGGACTTCAGTATATTCTCACCTCCATGGTAGATAACTTTATCGGCTTTGCCCCGCTTGGCGTCGTACTTGCCACTATGCTTGGAATTGGACTTGCTGAGCGTACGGGGCTTATCAGTGCCTGTCTGCGCGGGTTTGTACTTTCTGTACCGAAAGTACTTATTACAGGAGGTCTCGTTTTTGCAGGGATTATGTCGAGTGTCGCTTCTGACGCCGGCTATGTTGTCCTGCCGCCACTAGGTGCTGTAATTTTTGCTGCTCTCGGACGTCATCCGCTCGCTGGACTCGCAGCGGCCTTTGCCGGAGTATCGGCCGGATTCAGTGCCAATCTTTTCCTTTCTGCGACAGACCCAATGCTCGGCGAACTGACGATTTCCGCCGCAGCCATTATTGACCCTGCCTATGCGGAAGGCATGAACATCGCAATGAACTATTACTTCATTGCTGCTTCCGTCTTTTTGCTGACGATCGTCGGTGCCTGGGTTACCGAAAGAATTGTCGAGCCGCGTCTTGGAGAATATAAAGGGGATTACCGTGAAGAATTAAACGGCCTTACTTCTTTAGAGAAAAAGGGCCTTCTCTGGGCAGGAATTTCCCTGCTCACAGGTGTTGTCCTCTTTGCACTTACAATCGTTCCTGCAGGCGGTGCCCTGCGTGGAGAAGACGGCGCTGTTATGCAGTCTCCGTTTATGGATTCACTCGTGCCGATCATTGCTATTCTCTTCTTCCTGCCGGGTCTGGCCTATGGCCTGGCAACGAAAAATATCCGCAATGATAAAGATGTGGCCAATCAGCTCTCAGATACGATGGCCGCAATGGGTATGTTCATCGTACTTGCCTTTACAGCCGGTCAGTTCGTGGCCTACTTTGCTGAATCGAATATGGGACTCGTTCTCGGAGTTTACGGTGCAGAAGCACTTGAAGCAATGAACTTAACCGGAATACCGCTGATTCTTGGATTTATAGTCGTCGCAGGGTTTATCAACCTGTTTATTGGCAGTGCCTCTGCCAAATGGGCGATGATGGCGCCGGTATTTGTTCCGATCATGATGCAGCTCGGCTATTCTCCTGAGATGACACAGATGGCCTACCGTATTGCGGATTCGACGACAAACATCATAACCCCGTTGATGACGTATTTCGCAATCATTATTGCCTTTGCTCAAAAATACGATAAGAAAATGGGAATCGGTACTCTTATATCCGTTATGTTCCCTTATTCGATTATCTTCATGATTTTCTGGACCATTATGCTTATCGTATGGATGCTGCTGGGACTCGATCTTGGGCCCGGTTCACCTATTCAATACAACCCTCAATAGAAACTCTGAATAAAAAAATGTTTTAAGAAAGAACCCCGATGGAGGCTGCCCTTCATTTCGGGGTTCTCTTTTTTCAAGACAGCCTTGAAATAAAACATCTTTTATATCTTGAATACCATTTTTGTTTCCAAGGAGGCCCGCCCGGAAAGCGTCCCCATGGAAACGAAAGCGCACGTTCATTACTTAACTGCTTTATTTTCAAGGAAGCCATTTTCAAAAGAAAAGGACCTCATCAGCTGCCCTTATCAGCTCATGAGATCCTTCTATTTTTATCTTTTAAGAATAATAATTCTGTTGCTCTCTTTTTTCTTCCCGGTAACTGATGAGAAATTCCCTTACTTCTTCCGGCCGAAGTCCGAGAATTTTTGCTTCCTGCATCAGTGTTTCCCACTGTCCCACTTCGTTCGCTGCCCTGTCCTGCATAAAGAAACCCTCCTTTAGAAAATACACCCAAAAAATGTCTGTCAACGTCTGTTATTGAGAATATATCACAGTTAAGGTAAAAGATATGCATAAATTTTCGGAAAATAAAGAAATATTATAAAAACAGTTATTTAAGACTATTATTGTATTTTTTGATAAAAACACTTTAAAATAAGGAAAATAAAGGATTTATAGGTTTTTTATGTTTTTATTTTTAGGTATAAAGACTATCATACTTAATGAATTGGTAATTTAATTGTTTTCTAATTAATTAATAAAAGGGGCATTATTATTTCGTACTTTTGTTCTCTAAAAAGAATTTTATATTTGACGCTGTTAAGGTTAAAAACTTTTCCGTGAATAAAGCGAGTTTTTTCTTAGTTTTCCATTACATTCTTTTCTGTATTGGAAAAGCTGACAGAACAGACTCAACTGGATATAGGCATGCCGGACAATGATATTAATTATCAGATGTTACTCTTTACCAATCTCGTGTTAGTTCCACGCATTTTAGCAGCACTTTATAATTAATAAAGCTTTCGTTCATTCCAAATCATTTTTAACTGCCGTTATAACGCCAAATCTCCCCCGTTCAAAAAAAGCCTGCTTATCCTCGTTATAACAGGCTTTTTACTCTCATTTGTTTTCCATGCGGCAGAACGCTTACCGTTACAGCCGCTTTAATTCTTCAAGCCTTGCCATAGCGGGGGCTGTCCCTGTCCTCGTTACAGAAACAGCGGCAGCTCTGTTTGCCAGCAGGCATGCTTCATGAAGTTCCATTCCCGTGGAAATAAAATGAGCCAGTGCTCCATTAAAAGCGTCTCCCGCACCTGTTGTATCCACTGCTTTTACAGGTTCACCAGAAACAGTAAACTTTTCATAGTTGTTCATGACAAAGCAGCCTTTTCTCCCGAGAGTGATAATAACGGTAGAAACCCCTCTGCTCAGAAGAATGGCCGCAGCTTTTTCGGCAGAATCTTTATCCGTCACGGCAACGCCTGTCATTTCCTCTGCTTCTGTTTCGTTCGGAGTCAAATAAGTTACTTTCTGCAGGAGGCGGTCAGGCAGCTCTCTGTAAGGAGCCGGATTTAATATTATCTCTGCACCTTTTCGGAAAGCAAGCTCTGCCGCTTTTTCTACTGCCCCCATGCCCGTCTCAAGCTGAAGCAGCAGAACCGGGGCTTCCTCAAATACTTTTTCTGCCTGTTCCACTTCGCCTGCGGAGAGATGGCCGCACGCTCCCGGAGTAACGACAATCATATTTTCCCCTTTATCATCAACTGCGATTAAAGCCGTTCCTGTAGGGGCTTCCTCGGTTTCTATAATATATGTATCTGCAATGCCTTCTTTCATAAAGTGATGCTTTGCCTGCTCTCCGAATGCATCCCTGCCTATTTTCGTCACAAATACGACTTCCGATCCAAGCCGTGCCGCCGCTGCTGCCTGATTGCCTCCTTTCCCCCCGGGACCGGTCTGAAAGTCCGTGCCGATCACCGTTTCCCCCGGCTTCGGCAGCGCAGCTGTGCGGGCTGTTAAATCTGTAATATAGCTTCCAACAATAAGTACATCCGGCATTTCTCATTCCTCCTTATGGTTATCTGTTAACGTTACTAATTTTAAAGGGACAATGCCTCTTCCAGCCGACAGCAGGAAGCCCCGGCGTCTGCCGAATCATCTTCCCCTTTTAACGAGGCTTTCTTATTCAGCTTACTATACGCTTCCGGAAATACAAAATCATGCTTTCTGTTATTGGTTTATATAATCTTTACTGATAACAGGTAAACGCTGCCCTGCCCTCCGTACATCTGTAAAATTTAAATGCCTTCCCAGCCGATGATGGGAAGGCATTTAAAATATTCACCTTTTTCGAGAATAAAATTTTCAGGAAGAGTTATTCTCTGGTTTTGGTTCGTTTCTTAATTATTCTTCTGTCCCGGAGGTGTGTTTCCAGGAGGGCCGGGAGCCCACTCGGGTGGTCCCGGGGCCCAGTCCGGCCGGCCTTTGCCCTTTTTCTTCTTTTCTTTCTTTTCCTCGTCTTCTGCATGGTAATAGGTGACGAGTTCCTCATTATCAAACGTTGTATTTAAATCTACCGGAATATTAACATTGTCAAGATTAATGTGGCCGAACCCTTCCGTGCGGTTATCCACTACCTGAAAATAAAATTCTTCTCCAACATCATCTGACATATCCCAGCTGACTCTTCTGTATTGCTCAGATTGATTTCCTGTAGCGGTCTTGACCTTCGTTTCATCGTCAGCGCGTATAAGAGCCGCGTACAGGTTTTCCTCATCTCTTCCTCCGGATATCAGGAAGTCGATCCGGCCATTGCCTCCGAGTGTAAACACTTCGGAACGCATTTCTCCGGTCAACTCGTCTCCTCCAAGCTCAGGATTAAAACCCCAGTAGTGGTAATGATTCGGATCTACAGCAGTATGAGCCTGATTAAATGAACCTCCCCATCCCCAGTCATCTGCATCTGTTATATGTTCATCCTGAAAAGCATCACCTTCTGTCACTTCCCATCCTGATAAATCACCTGTTTGGAAATCATGGTTCGGGAGTGACTTGTTAGGGGTCTCTTCCAGACTGTCTCCGCTCATCGGAGGAGTTTTTTCTCCATAGGCCGAGTTCATTTCCCAAATGTCAGCAGAGACAATTTCTGCCTCTCCACCTTCTGTCCATATATCAATTCCCATGGCATCAAGGGTTGGATAAACTCTTGAAGTGAGGCTGCGCTTGCCTTCTGCATAAGCTTCAATCATGGAACGATCCAGGAAGATCTCAACCTCCAGCGTCTCATTATTAAGCTTCAGTTCTCCTTCATGTCTGCCTTTTCGAACGTCCGGGTCCAGACTCGACTGATTGCGGTCCAGTCCAAAACGCTCTTCTTCAAAGTTGTAGTACATCATCGTTTTCTCTTCTCCGCCTTCACTTTCTCTTAAATTCAAACCAACTATTTCAGCATTTACATTCTCAATTTCCAGATTTATTTCCAGTGTGTCGCCTTCGACTTCTTTTAATAGAGAACTCAGCTCTGCCGGTGTTGTATTTTTCTCGGAAAGCAGCTGTTTCCCACGCAGATTCTCAGTTTCCTCAATCGGTGCTATTCCCAGTTCATTATCTTCCGTTAATGTCAGAGACAGCGGCAGTCCGGCATTATGTGCCCATCCTGCATCATAGTGAGCCTGTTCCGAACGGCGGTCCTGGGCTATGCTGTAAAGAATAGAACGTCCATCATGGTTTTCAAATCCGCTTGGACCCGTAAAGTGTTCCCCATAATCAAATAAACGAGGCTCCTCATGATCAGGGACAAATTTATTGTTTTCCCGGTCCCACTCGCCAATCCAGTGCCATACATATTTTACATCATGCTCACTGTAGCCGTCGTACCATGGATTAATAAAGAAAGCGTATTTGTCTGTTTCTTTTCCGTCTTCGTCTTTAAGCGGTAAAAAGACCGGAAGTTCCCAAACGTGTCCTGTAGCAGGATAGCTGCCGACATCTCCCGTGAAAAACGGTCCTTCGTATTCCCATTCGTAAAGGTCTTCTGACGTATAAAGCAGCGCCGTTCCTCCGACGTGGGTCTCTCCGTCCTTAATGCCGGAACTGACGAGCTGATACCACGTGCCGTCTTCTTCCCAGACGTACGGATCACGGAACTGTCCGTACATGATTTCTCCTTCTTCTGCATGCAGATTTTCTTCCTGCACATTTACCGGTTCATCATGCATGTTCCAATTGGGAAGATTGATGTTTCCATCGTCCGAAAACGTGCTTTCGGCAAGTCCTACCATCTGATTCGGTGTTTTACTGTCGTCTCCTGCTGTAAACAGAAGCACAGGCTCTCCTTCTTTATTAAATGCTGCATCACCGGACCATACGCCGTCCGGAGAGATCGAATCTCCTATCGGAGCGAGTGCAATCGGCATATCCTCCCAGTGAATCATATCGTCACTGACCGCATGCCCCCAGTGTATATGGTTCCAGTAAGGACCCTGTGGATTGTGCTGATAAAAGATATGATACCTGCCTTCATAATAAAAGGGAGCGTGTGGTTCATTCATCCAATGTTCCGGAGAAATCAGATGATACTGAGGGCGGTGCCGATCAGCGTCATAACGGCTCCGATCATAGTCCAGCTGCGGCTCTGAAATTCCGCTTTCGAACTGCTGGTCGTAGCTTTCCAGCACACTGTCCGCCCCATAAGAATTGCCGTGAATTTTTAATTCATCGATCAATCCGTTAAACATATTAGCAGTGAACACTCCATTGATCAAAGCCGGCTCGTTATGCTTTCCAATTCTTAAAGGTTCATCTGATGGCTGGAACCGGGACCCGGAAGGAAGTGCTTTTTCTCCGGCTTTTTCGCCATTTAAGAAGAGCTGCATTATGTTGTTATCACCATCAAGAACAGCAGCGACGTGCGACCACTCATTTTTTTCCAATGGAGCGTCTTCGTCTGCCGAAAGCTCAAACCAGCCGCTGTCCATTCCTATTTCAAACGACCAGCTTCCATGCCTCCCCATTCCAAGGTTGAAGCCTTCTTCTTTAAGGGGATCATGCTGATTAATAATGGTCGACTTCTTGTTTTCATTTCCCCATTCGTAAGCACGGGGAGCTACCCATGTTTCAATCGTAAACGTGCTGTTCAGCTCGGTGAAGTCCGCGGCTTCCCGCTCGATCCAAGTTGAATAGCCGTCAAACAGCAGTGCCTCCCCGGAAATACCTTCCCGCCACAGTGGAGGAGTCGACGGTTTATCAACGGCATCATTGAATACGTAGGAAATATCATCCTCATAACCGACCGCTCCGTCGAGCGTTTTATCGCCGTCACCTTCGTCAAACGACCAGTGGGAAACCAGATCCGGCAGTGGTGCTTCTTCATCAGCGCTGCCGTCTTCACTATAATAAGTCTGGAAATCGTCAACGTTAATATGGCCCCAGCCGCCCTCGTAATCATTAACGACTTCAAAATGGAGCTCTTTCCCTAAGTAATCTGATGCATCAAGCACGAAGCGTCGGTACGTTTCTCCGTTCTGATCATTGAACCGGTCGTTGGAAGCACGCATCACTTCTTCGCCGGTTTCTGAATCAACGAGAGCGACATAAAGATCCTCGCTGTTATTTCCGCCCCCAAGTAAAAAGGAAACCTGTCCCGTCCCTGCCAATTCGAAGGTGGAGGACTTGATTCTGCCGGTACTGTTATCTCCGTCATTTACAGCTCCCCAAAGATGGTAGTCTCCTTCGTGATTAAAAGGAACTCCTTCCCAGTAAGTAGACTGGGAGGTAACGTTCTCATCACTGAAGGCATCTCCCTCTATTACTTCCCACCCTGAGAGGTCCCCCGTTTCAAAACCGGGATTGTCAATTTCATGAGAGGAAGATTCAGCAGATACCTGCTGTGCTGTGTTCATTAAAAAGAAACTGGAAGCACCAAGTAAAATAAGGGATGCAGCGGCAGTCGGCTTTTTTATACTAGTCAAATACGTATGCCCCTTTCTTGTTTCGATTTTTAAATGATGGTGTTAAGTAGTCAGAGGTGAAGGTTATAACCTGAGGTTTTTATATGGATATGAGCGCAGTGAAAGATGTCAGCTCCCGGAGGAGGAAGCGCTGTCTGAATTGGAGGTCATGTACATTGTTCGGTTTTAACTCCCTGACTTCTATTATGAAATTGATTCGACTAATTTCTATCTATAAAAATAGCTGTGTTAAAGCTGTTGTTGATAAATACAGAAAGCCCGCTGGTTAAATCAGGAAGGTACCAGGGTAGAAGCCAGTGCCAAGGTGATTTTTCAAGACCCCTGCGGAAAAAGAAAGCGGGAAGATCCTCCCGGACGCAAGGGAGGGAGAGCTGAAGGCTTTCTCCACGGCAGGCGAAGAAAAAGGAGCCGCAGACAATCCAATAACAACACGGAGCTTTAACAGAGACACTCATGCAAATATTTTTGCACCATGAAGCATGAAAATGCCCTTTTACAAGAATAGAATTTCCCATCTATAAAGGTGGTATGAATGATGTTCAAGAAAGATCTTCTTTAGTAGGTGGCAGATACTTTACTATCTTTTTACCGTAAGCTGGAGTGGCCATGGGGCGACTCCGGGGCGATCAAGGACGAGCTGAAGATCCATCCCTCCGACCGCAGGGAGGAAGGGATTAGCTGAGGCCGGCCCGCCCGGAAAGCGTCCCCATGGAAACGAAAGCGACCATTCATTGCTTATCTGTTTTATTTTCAAGGTAGCCTTTTTAATAAAGTTATCTTCTGTCATCGTGAGCCGGAAAGATAAGTTCCCTTTTTTCGCGTAAGAGCCAAGTCTGTTGTTGATACATGTAGAATACTCCGCTTCGGCCTGCCGTGGAGGGGATTTCCGGTCTATTCGGAAGCTGAGCGGTTCATTCCCTGCTCCCGAATAGAAGAACAGCTGCGCCGCATGCAATACTTACACTGTAAACCGGCATTAATCCGGGCATCATTGAATTGGCAGCGTAAACAGCCACGATTCCAATCAGCAGAAAGAACATCTTTCCCGGAGCGAACACCATTTTCTGCAGAGCAGGCAGGATGTCACTTTTTGTGATCTTCCCCCCGGTCTTTTCTGCAAGTGTGACCCCCATTACGAGAAGCCAGCCTGCTCCAAGAAAGAATACAAGGAGGGTGCTGAAACTGAAGACATAGAATATAAAACCGCTTAGAGAGCTGATAAAGTAAAGATTCCAGTAAACCACTACCGCAAGTAATACAAAACATACAGTAATCAGATTACCTCTTACAAAAGCGGAACGGTACGTCTGCCAGAAGGTGGATACTAAAGGAGGATCTTCCCCTTTCTGCCAGCAGAGAATCAATCGGCACATGGCAATCCATGCTGGATAGAATCCGAATACAATCATCCCGGCCAGTGTAAAACCGATCCACAAAAGATTTACAAGAGCTAATTTCATCATCCAGTCCGTAATCCGGTAAATAAATCCTGACGTACCCGAAAGCTGCATTTTCTTCTCCCTCCCTGTTCCTTATTTCCAGACAGAATGCATTACTTCTCCTTTTAAATGGATTTCAGAACTTCCTTTTCCTGAAATATAGTAGTTTGACTGATTCTCCGGCAGAATTAAATTGCACATCGTCTGTTCTCCATCATTGATGAAAATCTCTACAGAACTTCTGTCGACTACAAAAAGTAATTTAAGCATTTCTCTGCTTTTATCGAACGGGGCTGTAGTAACGGCGGGGAAATCTTTATGAAAACTGCTCATTTTCATTTTCGCACGGTCAAAAGAGATCGTTCCCGCTTCTGCATTAACTTTCACCTCACACCCCGGAGCGTCCGCATTATCAAACAATTCAAACGTAGCAGGCTGCTTTTTATCGAGTGGAATGCTTACTTCCAGCTTAAACGGAGTGGAAGGCTGCTCACAGATGATCTGCTTTGTTGTCTGCATAATCTCGACCGATTTTTCTATAAAAATATCTCCTGTATAGGCTTCCATCTCCGCCGCCGGCAGCTGCGTCAACTGGAAGCGGCCGTTCTCTTTCTTTATTACATTTACTTCCCTCGGAAGACTCATCGCACTCCGCCATGGCTCAGTAGGGACCTCGTTGGCATACTGCCAGTTACTCATCCAGGCAAGCCAAATCCGGCGGCCGTCCATTTCCGGAATGTCCGAAAACGACTGGGTGGCATAATAGTCTTTTCCGTAATCAATCCACTGAACATCCTCCGGAGCTGTATCTGCTGTAAAAACCTTTCCGTCAAAGTTTCCGAGGAAATACTGGCCTCCTGATCCCCCTGCAGCTGCACCGTCTCCGATATCCACCTGTAAGACCCATTTGCTGTTTTCTTCGCCTGGTACGTAAAACGCCAGAAGATCAGGGCATTCCCATACTCCTCCATGCGCACCGTATTCCGCTCCAAATACGCTTGCAAATTCCCAGGTTTTCAAGTCTTCGGAAGTGTAAAACATTACTTCCTGACCAGCAGCAAGCACCATTACCCACCGGGCGGAATCGTCGTGATAAAACACTTTCGGATCACGGAAATCAATTTTCCCCGGATTCGGAATAACCGGATTGCCTTCATATTTAGTCCACGTTCGTCCCCGGTCCACGCTGTAAGCTATACTCTGCTGCTGAAAATCTCCTTTGGCACTTGTATAAACCGCCACCAGGCCATCCTCACCATCAAAGAATCCGCTCGAATCCTCCCAGTCTACAACAACGCTTCCCGAAAAAATCATTCCCAGCTCATCCGGTGCGAGTGCTATCGGCAGGTGTTTCCATGCAAACATATCCTCACTTACTGCATGACCCCAGTGCATCGGCCCCCACTGTCTGCTGTATGGATGATATTGATAAAATAAATGATATTCTCCCTCGTAATAAACCATTCCATTCGGATCGTTCATCCACTGACTCTCCGGTGTGAAATGCAGCTGTGGACGATACGGTTCCTCATAAGTCTCCACTCCCGCAGAAGACTGCATCGGCTTTTTCATTCTCATCACTCCTTGTCCTATTTTCTAAATATTTATTTCAGGTATGTTCAAAACTCCCGCTGAGTGAGAGGAAGCCAGGGCACTGCGTTTCTCCCCGCAGAATCTGCCCGGAACCCTAATCTTCCAACAGGGATTAATTTTTAGAACCTGTATGAGCGAGCCCCTGCACATAGTATCGCTGCAGGAAAATAAATATGATCAGCATCGGCACCGTTGCTACTGTCAGAGCAGCCATAACCTGCCCCCACTGTACCGGCGGCTGGTTCATAAAGTACTGCAGCCCGATCTGTATCGTTCTCATACTGTCATCGTTCGCCACTACGAGCGGCCAGAGAAAATCGTTCCAGTGGTTAATAAACAGGACAATTGCCACTGTCGCAAAAACCGGCTTGGTCAAAGGTACGATAATTTTAAAAAAGATACCCAGCTGGGAACACCCGTCTATCTTTGCCGCTTCCTCCAACTCTCTGGGAAAATCCAGTAAGAACTGGCGGAATAAAAAGATCGCAAAGGCGTTCGCGATAAAAGGGACTATTAAACCTGTATACGTATTCACCCACCCCAGGTTGAAAACAAGCACATACAGCGGCAGAAAAATACTTTCCGGCGGAATAATCAGTGTCGCAATAATGACGGCCAGCCAGAAATTTCTAAAAGGAAAGTTAAAGCGAGCCAGAGCATAACCTGCCATCGAGTTGACTATTAAACCAAAAATAATAATTCCTATAGTGTAAATCAGGCTGTTCATGATATAGCGCATCAAATTAACCCGCTCGAACGCCATCACGTAATTTTGGAAATATCCCCCGTCTATTTCATTCGGAAGAGGAGGCAGAAAGGCACGAAAAGAAGTCATATCCCGAAAAATCAGTAAATCTCCTTTTAACGAAGACATGATCATCCAAACCAGTGGAAAAAGAAAGATAACAGCGAGCAGACTGGTAATTACGTAGAGAAGAATTTTTTTACCTGTTCGATTTTTTTCCATCTGTATCAAGCCCCCTCTTCCCTGGCAAGAATTCGCTGTACGATCGTTATAATAAGTACCATCAGTGTAAACACAACCGCCATTGCCGAAGCGTATCCTACGTCCCGGTAGTTAAAGCCGACTTCATAAATATGATAGACAAGGGATTTTGTAGAACCGAGCGGTCCGCCCTGGGTCATAATCATCGGCTGCACGAGCAGCTTGAAGGCTGCAATGGTAATAGTAATGAAAATGAAAACCGAAATGTTTTTCAAACCAGGCAGCGTCACGTGTAGAAATTTTTGGAACTTGCTTGCCCCGTCAATGTCCGCCGCTTCGTAAAGGTGATTCGGTATATTCTGAAGGCCGGCGAGAAAAATCATCATTTGAAAACCGGCACCCTGCCATACACTCATCGCAATAATGGAATTCATTGCCTGATCAGGACTGGTCAAGAACGGCTGGGCAGGAATTCCGAACACACCGAGCAGTTCATTGATCAACCCTTCATTCGGGTTGTACATAAAGGTCCATAAGATCGAAACAACGACCAGCGACATCACGACCGGTGAGAAATAAGCCGTCCGGAAAAATACTTTAAAACGCAGCTTTCTGTTTACAAGCAGTGCGAGCCCAAGCGCTACACTGATCTGTATAGGCACAACAAGAACGGCAAAATATATCGTATTTATAAGCGCCTGCCTGAACTCTGCATCACCTAAAATAGTTTGAAAGTTGGCCAGCCCTACGAAATTTTCTTCTCCAGGGCGAAGTATGTAGAAGTCGGTTAAACTGTAGTAAAAAGCTGCTCCCATCGGATATAAAAGAAAAATACCCAGTAAAATAAGTGCCGGAAGTAAAAATAAATACCCTGTTACTGCTTCTTTTCCCTGAAGGGTTTTCATCCTGAATTTTTTTGGCCCTGCCATCGATCTCCCTCCTTCGTTTTCTTCTGGCTTGCTATAAACAGGAGCTGTCCCAAAGTTTCATTAGGACAGCTCCCGAAAACTTTACGATGAATAAGGGAGCTTTAGTCGTTGAAACGCTCCAATTCCCGTTCTACCCGCTCCACCTGCTGATCCAGCGTTTCCTGTACATCTTCGCCTAGAGCAGCCGCATGGAAGGACTGGGCAAAAGCGTCAGTTAAAACCGGATAGGCCGGTGTCTGCGGCCGGGCTTTAGCTGTTTCTGTTACCTGCTCACGCATAATGGACCAAGGCAGTTCATCGTAGTGGTCCATACTTTCAAAAGCAGAGTGCCTTACCGGAGGCATGCCTGTTACTTCTGACAATCCGATAGTAGACTCTTCATTGGTTAACCACTTCATGACTTCAAAAGCTTCTTCCGGGTTTTCCGTTAACGACGTAATACCGTAAGCCATGCTGCCTGAAGGGGATACGGGCGTTTCTTTATAAGGATACGGCATCATGCCCCAGTCCACGCCTGCTTCTTCAGCAGTTACAGAAATCCATGGGCCTCCAAGAGCCATCGCCGCATTTCCTTCTTCAAACTGCATCTCACCTGGATTTAAATCTACGACTCCTGCTTCAAATAATGATTTAATATACTCAAAGGCTTCTACAGATTCCGGACCGTTCAAGTAGCCATCCGCTGTAGATCCGTCTTCAGAAAGCAGCTCCCCATCGTTCGACCAGACAAACGGTGCACCCATAAATGTCATCCACTCACCGACTCCGTAGTTCATAAACAGATTTAATCCATAGCGGTCTTCTGTTGTCAGGGCCTCTGCATGCTCCATAAATTCATCCCAAGTCCATGCCTCATCCACGGACGTTGGTGCTTCAATTCCTTCCTCTTCAAAAATTTCTTTATTGTAATAAAGTGGAATGGAGGCTTCCATCGCTCCGAGAGAATAAAGCTCCCCATCATAAGATCCCTGCTGAATAATGGAATCAACAAAGTCGTCCAGGAATTCCTCATCCACATATTCATCGATTGACTGAATAACATCTGATTCAGCAAAGCTGGCTACATAAGGACCATCAAGTGCCAGAATATCAGGCAGATTGCCTGCTACGAGTGCTGCATTTATGCTGTCACTGTAGGAACTTCCGCCATCATCAATAATTATTTCAGCCGTTACGTGGATATCGTCATTTTCTTCATTGAATGCATCAATTCGTTCTACATAAAAGTTTGTTTCATCTTCCCCTGTCTGATGAATCCACATATCAAGCTGAACAGATTCGTCACCTGATGCTTCTACAGTCTGATCAGCCTCTCCTGTTTCCATTGTGTCAGGAGCTTCGTCACTGCTGTTTCCTCCATTGTTGGAAGCGGTCTCGTTGTTGGATGATTCCCCGGATGACTCATTTCCCCCACAGGCTCCGAGCAGTACGGCAGACAGCGTCAGTGGAGCAATCCACTTAGACATTTTTTTCATAATAAATCCCCCTTATTTGTAATTATAAAAACCAAGGCAGCAGATCAGTGCGGACGGTAGCAATTCACCTCCAAAGAAGAATATAAACGTTTACGTAATCGATTACGTAAAGGTTGTAAATAACGGACCATGCTTAATTTTTTTCAACATGATCCTCTCACTACAAGCTTAGATGGAAGCCGGTAAACTTCATACGGCTTATCGCTTCCCTGAATTCGTTCTATCAGCAATTCCACGGCCTTTTTTCCAAGTTCATAGGAAGGCTGTTTTACAACGGAAAGAGGGGGCGAAGTAACTTTCATCCACTCATAATCATCAAAACCTATAATGGCTGTTTCTTCCGGTATTGCTTTGTCATTTTTTTGGAGGCAGTGGACAGCTCCCATTGTCATGATGTTGTTTGCAACAAAAAGTGCAGTTATATCTTCTTCCAGCAGTTCTTTTGTAAGCTGTTCTCCTGCTTCGAAAGTAGCTGGAGCTATTTTTACCAGGTTTTCATTATACTTCATCCCGTGTTCTCTCAATGCCCGGGAGTATGCTTCAATCCGTTCGTCACTCGTCGTGATTCCGAGCGGCCCTGTTACATAACCGATTCGCCTGTGGCCTTTTTTGATCAGCAGATCAATCGCTTCGTAAGTTCCTGCTCCACTATCAATCAGAACGGTATCACTAATAACTTCTTTCGGTTTACGGTCGATGAAAACAGTGGGGTATTCCCCGTGCAGGTTGTCGCTGTAATCATGAGTGTGGGAATCCACAGGTGCGATAATCAGCCCCTCTATAAACTGCGTGTTAAATACTTTGATCTGATCCTGCTCCACCTCAAGATCCTCACTGCTGTTACTTAAAATTAAGTTATATCCATTTTCCTTTAAAACTTGTTCAATTCCATTTGCTATGGACATAAAGAAAAAATTAGATGTGTCAGAAGCAACAAGCGGAACAAGCAGGCCGATAATATTGGATTTTCTACTGCGGAGGCTCCGGGCTACCGAATTAGGACGGTAATCGAGTTCCTTCATTGCAGCATGGACCTTATTTCTCGTGTCTTCAGCTACATGTCTTGTCTCATTAATTACATGGGAGACTGTAGCAGTTGATACCCGGGCTTTTTTCGCTACATCTTTCATGCTTCTATTCATAACAGCTCCCATTCCCTTACTGCAAAATTGATAAAGCAATCGATTACGTAATCGTTTACATTACTATAACCTCTGCTTTTTTCTTTGTCAACCTACTCTGTAAATTCTTTTATTCCTGCAGGTATTTTCTATGTTGACTCTTCAGAATCGATTTCATAATATACATTTCAAGTTATTTTAACGAATGTTTTATCAATTTATAGTTTGATTATTCGTATATAAAATCGGATGATTGAAACGGCAGACGGCGGCTCCGGCGGGATAAAGCGAAGTCTGAAAATCCATTCTTCCTGTGTGAAGCACTGGAAGAATTAGTTGAAGACGAGCCCCGCGGAAAGCGTCCGTCTGAAGTGGAAATCATTCACCATGTTCGGAAATCCCTTTCTTACAGCGACTTATGAAATTGATTCAAAATGGAAAATACTTTACAGCAGTAAATATGTAATAAAAACGATCCGCTTCCGGATCGTTTTTCTATGAAGACGTATCGAGTGTATGCAGCAGATGGTACGTCCGGTGCATCTGTTTTAATGCAATATAGTGTGACACCGGAAGACGGACCTTCTCTCCATGACGGGTCTGCAGAATGACTATATCTTTTTCACCCGGCTCTTTGAGGAACGCCCTTGCGTGAAGTGGAAAGACCCAGTGGCAGAGATGGTGAGTCGGAGACCGGGTCGGGAAAGCTGCAATATGATCCCGCTCGTAGATCAGCACCGGCACTTTTTTATCGCAGTTTAAATACTTCTTTGCTGCCTTCACCCTTCCATCGTAAGAAGAAAATCCCAGAAAACAGTTTTCATTGATTATCTCCCATGGAGACTGCTTCACATAGAGAATCTGCTCTTTTTCGTGCACAATCGTACCGCCCTCCGCTTCAAAGGCAGGGGCGAGCATTACCGTATCAACGGTAATGATGTATTCACTTGTCGTCTTCATCAGATTGGTACTCCTCTTCAAGGTTAATTAGTAGAAATAGACAAATACAGTACGCATAAGGAGTGTCAAAAACGTTATATAAAGAGGGCAGATAGAAATAGGCCTTTGGAATGCAATATCTTTTTTTCTATGTAAATGCAGGTTTTAAAGCGGATACAAACGAGTTTCGGGGATATCTACCCTAATATATGTAAAACGTTCGACCTAAATAAATAATATATCAGCTTCTCCCATATATCAATCTAAATTGTAAAAATTTTAAAATCAGCCCTTTTCTGTTTTTTTCTCTCCGGATACTTCACGTTTGCCCCGCTTAAACATCGTGTTCGTCTTCACTAACTTCAAGAACGTGCGTTCGCTTTTATAACTCTCTTTTTTTATGATGCAGTTACCGCGGAAAACATAGAGGAAGCGCGCTCCTCCAAAAGGAAGAGAAAATGAATAAAGATTGTTCGTTCGACATCGTTCTTGACCAGTTTATGCCGATGGTGTTCGGTGCCGTCAAACGCTGGAATCTGTACAGGGAAAAAGAAGAATTTGAGCAGATCGGCCGTATTGCACTGTTTGAAGCGTGGCAGGTATACGATCCGGAAAGTGGAGATTTTGCCCCGCTGGCAAAAAGTTATGTCTACGGGCGAATCCGTCAGGAGCTGACACGCCGGGAGCGTTTCCAGAGCCGTTATTTTGCTATGGAACCAGAGCTGCTGGCCAACAGCGACAGCCTTTCCTTTAACAATACCGAAGCTGCCGTCCTTCTGAAGGACTGGATCGAGAAAGCAGGATTGACCCCGAGAGAAAAAGACTGGGCGAGTGCCTACATTTTAGAAGACATGAAGCCCACGGACATCGCCGCCTGTTACGGGGTTTCCGTTACCACTGTGAAAAGCTGGCGTAAAGCGGCTCTGAAAAAACTCCGAGGATTTTCGCTCGATTAGAAAATAGGCAGTGCGGTGACGAAAATTTCGTCATCGCACTTTTTTGTGGTGATCACCCGCGGGTTGGCGGCAGAATTACGGCAGACCTTCATAGACCCCCGGCTGATTAATAAAAGAGTCGCACAGATTAACAGAACCTTCTCCTGAAAATGGAGAACTTTAAGTCGTATTAATAGAATCTCTCCCAATTAATAGAAGTGTGCAGTTTAACAGAACCTCTTCCCCAAAATGGAGAACTTCATGCCGAATTAACAGAACCTCCCCTCCAATTAAAAGAACTGCTCCCCCCTCACGTCCCCCTCCCAAAAATGCGGCACAGCACTTTCTGATGTCTTTTCTCATTCGAAAATACCTATTGACAACGCCGCTCTTTGCATTATACTTATATACATAACTATATAACCTTATTACTCAGGGCGGTGAAAATAATGAGTACGGACTTTCATAGTAAGAAGCCGATTTTCAAGCAGATAAAAGAGCAGCTGGAAGACCAGATACTGGATCACAGGCTTGAAGAAGGAGACAAAGCTCCATCCACAAATGATCTGGTGGGATTTTACAAAGTCAATCATCTGACGATTGCCAAAGGAGTGAATGAACTGGTGGATGAAGGAATTCTTTTTAAGAAAAGAGGGGTAGGCATGTTCGTCGCCGACGGTGCGGAGGAAAAGCTGATCGCAAAGCGGCGCGCCGCTTTTGCAGAGGACTACGTAACTGATTTATTAAACGAAGCGGAGAAACTGAAAATTTCTGAAGAAGAGCTTATTGAACTGATTAAAGACAGGAAAGGACGTGGCAGCTATGGACGCGGTCATTAAACTCCATCATGCCGACCTCAATTTCGGCAGAACAAAGGCCCTGAGTGATATCAACCTCACGATCGACGGACCAAAAATATACGGACTGCTCGGAAGAAACGGTTCGGGTAAAACGACTCTTCTCTCACTTCTTGCCAATTACCGCGAAGTTACGCGGGGAGAGCTTACGATTAATGGAGAACCTCTGTTTGAAAATGAGAATCAGGTTTCCAACGTGCACTTCACTTTTCAACGGAAGTTCAAAGAAGAAACTGAAAAGGGAAAAGACATATTAAAAGATGCAGCTCATTTTATTCCGAGCTTTGATTTAGACTATGCGCTCAGCCTGGCAGAGAGATTTCAGCTGGATCTTAACATGCCGATGAAAAAACATTCCACCGGAAGAGCCTCCATTTTTCAAGTTATAAAAGGCATGGCCTCCCGTGCTCCCGTTACCATATTCGACGAAGCATATACCGGGATGGACGCCCCTTCCAGGGAACTGTTTTACGAAGTTATTCTGGAAGAACAGGCGCTGCATCCGCGGATTTTCATCTTGTCCACTCATCTCATTTCCGAAATGGAACACTTATTCGATGAAGTGATCATTCTTCATGATAGTAAAGTGCTGCTCCATGATAATTATGAATCGCTGCTTTCCCAGGGGGCTTCTCTCACGGGAAACGCCGAAACGGTCGATCGATTCGCTTCTCAACTGAAAGTATTAAAAGAAAAGCGTCTCGGAAGAACAAAATCGATTATTATTTTCCAGCAGATAAATGACAGGCTGCTGCAGGAAGCAGAAGAAGCAGGCCTTGATATTGGCAATGTCACGCTGCAGGACGTATTCACAAACGTGACGAAAGGAGAGGAGCCGCATGAATAACATAAAAGATACGGCAGCAGCTTTATTTATTGAGCAGTTCAAATGGGCGTTATGGTTTACCGGTATTATGACGGCTATCCGCATCGTCCTTCACATTGTAGATCATTTCGTTGAAACGGAAGACCTTCCGGTAGATTCATTTGTCGAGTTTGCCTACCAGCCGGGTAAAATCTTTTTGCTCGTTCTCGGCATTATGTCTGCCTACTACTTTTTAGGTACGCTTATCGAGCACGGAAAAACGAGAAAAACGTTTTTCAAATCGACTCTGATCTCCGCCGGGCTCCTTGCTGTCACTCTTCCCATATTCGCTTTCGTACTCAATGTCGTTGAAAATTTAATAATCACTCCGGCTGTCGATACTGCTGTTATTAATAACACCGCTTTACAGACTTACAGCATCACTGCTTTTCTCGCCTTTTGCTTTACAATCTTTCTCTATTACACCTTAGGAATGCTGATCGGCATCGGCTACTACCGGTTCGGCTGGCTTTTTGGATTCGCCTTTGTCGCTGCAGGACTGCTCACGCTGCTTATCGAGAGCATGATCTGGGGTACAGAGTTCTTCCTTTTCGGAATAGCTCTTGATAATCCGGGTACAGTCCCCCTCCCAGCCCTGGCTCTGACTGCCGTCCTTGCCGCCGTCATCAGTTACGCTGCTTTCCGATTCATTAAGAGAACCCCTGTAAAATTAGAGTAATAAAGGAGGAGCAAACGGGATCTTCGTTATTAGAAGACAGATACTTGCCTGCGTTTTTACCGTAAGCTGGAAAGGACATGGGGCGATAGAGGAGGAACCCCACCCCGCCCGACCGAAGGGAGGAAGCGATTAGCTGAAGCCGGTCCTGTGCCCCATTGGAACCGAAAGCGCACGTCCATCGCTTATCTGCTTTACTTTCAAGGCAGCCTTAATAAAAAATCCCGGTGTGCTTTTTCAGCACATCGGGATTTTTACTGTTTCCATTACCAGATCATCCGCTTTTCGGCTTCTGCCTGCAGTTCCTCCCTAAAGTCGGGATGGGCAATCGCAATCAGCCTCTCGACGCGCTCGTGAAGCGCTGTTCCGCGCAGTTTGGCAATGCCATATTCCGTCACAACGTAATCCACATCGTTACGGGAAAGTGAAACCGCTGCCCCTTCTGTTAGACTTGGGACAATCTTGGAAATGGTCTTTCTTTCCTCTTGACCAGGGACACGGATATCCGCTGTAGAATAAAGGGCAATAAAGGATTTTCCGCCCCGCGATTTCTGTGCTCCGACAGCCGTATCTGTCTGCCCGCCGGTTCCGCTGAACTGCCGGTGGCCGATCGCTTCTGAAGAGCACTGTCCGCTCAGATCAATTTCAAGCGTCGTGTTGATGGAAACCATCTTCTCATTCTGTCCGATGACATACGGATCATTAACGAACCGTCCGTCCAGTATCTGAACGCCCGGATTATCATCGATAAAATCGTACAGTTTCTGCGTACCGAGCGCAAAAGTCGCAACCATCCGGTTTGGGAGAAGTGTTTTTTCCCGCCCCGTGATTGCCCCTGCTTCAAACAGATCGACCATCCCGTCAATAAACATTTCCGTATGAATCCCGAGATCTTTCTTGTCAAACAGCTGCGCGGTCACCGCATTGGGGATGCCGCCGATGCCAAGCTGCAGCGTGGAGCCGTCTTCAATTTTATCGGCAATCATCTTACCGATCACTTCGTCTTTTTCGTTTGGCGGCGGGGATGGAAATTCCGGAATCGGAAAGGCATTTTCTACGATCACATCAATTTCACTGATGTGAACGGTTGTATCCCCGAACGTGCGCGGCATATTTTCGTTTACTTCAATAATCGACGTGCGGGCACTTTCGATCATTTTCCGCTCATATGTGGCACTGAGTGATAAAGATAAATATCCCTGCTTATCCATAGGCGATGCGGTACCGACAAAGACATCAACCGGCCGGTGGTCCCCGCGGCGCTCGCCGGCTAGATGGAGGTGATTCGGCACAAACGATACGGTCTGCTTTTCATGCATCTTCCGCATGTTCGGCGTATAAAACCACCCTTCCATCAGGAAATTCCCTTTATATTCTTCGTTCATATAATAGTCGTACGGCATCATAGGAAGACACGTGGAAATACGGACGTCCTGCACCCGGTCCGCTATCGTATGCAGCTCCGAAAGCAGTCCGCGCGGTTCCGCCGCAGCCATCGCCGAAACGATATGATCCTCCGAATGGACGTGCTCAAGTGCACCGGCGACCGACATTTTTTTCGTACTGTAAAGCTCTTCGTATTTCTTTTTCAACGTTTGATTCATGCAGACTCTCCTCTTTCTGATTCTCATAGTCAACTCAGGAAAAACTCTCGTTACATTTTACCATTTATAAGCGGGAGTATTCCATTTCCAGCGGAATTAAAAATAACAGCCGGAGAACAGGAGCTTCAGCGAACAAAAAAACTGCCGGTTTAAGACCCCCTGCGCACACTGGAAGCACCTTTATTTACACGAGGCAGGTTTTTCCACTAAAATAAAAAGGAGTTGAGAAAGGAGGGGCCACAGTTGGCAGAAGCAAATAAAAAAAGTCCACTTATTCCCCTTCTCATTCTTTTTGGACTCGTCGCCGCTTTGTTTCTTTTTATCCCATGGGGAGAAGAAGAGGAAGAAAGCGGAGGTGAAAAATACGATCACGATATGGACACCGAGCCCTACAGTCAGGGAATTCTGGATACCGAGCTCGACTATTCAATAGATGATTTTATCCAAAAAGCAGAAATTTTGGAAGGGACCGATTACCAGTCCGGGGGGGATAACCCGGAAGAAGGGTTTAATTCCTCCGGATTCGTACAGCACGTATATGAAAACGCCACCGGCATCCGGATGCCCCGGCTTGCCGCTCATCAGCTGGACCTTGGAGAAGACGTCGGCCGCAACTACCTGCAGACAGGTGACGTGGTCTTTTTTGAAAGCGAAACACTGATGTCCGGGATTTATCTTGAAGAGAATGAATTCATGACCGTCACGGAAAGCGGCGGCGTAGAAAGGCTGCATCTCGACGACGATGATTTCTGGTCCCGAAATTACATCGGAGCCAGACGACTGACAGAAGAAGAGATTGAATCGCTCCATCCGGGCACATACAGCGATCACGACCACCCCGCCGTCCGCGAAGCGATGAACTATTTAAGTACCCCGTATGAATTCGGAGGCGATACGCTCGAAGCGTTCGACTGTTCTTTTTTCATCCAGGAGGTCTTCCGTGATAGTAAGAACGTATTCCTGCCGCGAGTCACACTCGATCAGTTTGAAGTCGGTGAAGATATCCCCGAGGAAAACCTCCGCGAAGGCGATGTCCTTTACTTTTCCGATGTGGATGTGGAAGACAGCTTGCGCGAAGAAGGGGAAGTGACCCACGCTGGTATTTATGTGGGTGATGGATTTATGATTCATGCCAGCCGTACGGAAGGCATGACGCAGATTTCCAAACTGAATGATTACTGGAGCGATGCCTTCACAGGCGTAAAACGATTTGATGACATGGCTCTTGAAGGCGAAAATCCGGTCGTAGAGCGTGCCTCCGCTTACTTGAACGTTCCTTTCAAGAGCGGCGGCGAAAACCCGGACAGCGGCTTTAATACGAGCGGGTTTGTCCGTCACGTGTTTTCTGAGGCACGCGATGTCGATCTGCCGCGGAACGGCCGTGCGATGTGGAATAACGGTGAAGAAGTTCCCCGCGAGGAGCTTCAGCCGGGAGACCTTGTATTTTTCGACGGATCCCAATCGCTGCTTCCCGGTATTTATGTCGGCAATAATCAATTCATGATCACAAGCGAATCTTCCGGAGTAACAACCCGCCACCTCGATGACAGCGACTTTTTTGCCGATCTTTATGAAGGGGCAAGAAGGTATTAGCTGATAAGTCTATAATCGATGAGCATTGGAAAAGGCTGTCCCCTTGTTTTTTCGGAGGACAGCCTTTTTGTGTTTTATCTATTTGTGTTTTTCGTTATCCGTTTCTGCTTTAGGCGATTCATCCGCCAGATCCTGCTGGTTTTCATCAACAACTTCTTCCTGTTTTTTCGCTCTTTCAGCCTTTTCCGGATCGTCCGTTTCTGTTTCTTCAGCCGGTTCAGGCGCAGGTGGAGCTTCGTCTACGATATCGGCTGCAGAGCCCATCTGTTCGCTGGTCGTGGCAGTGTCTCCCCGTCCTTCCGGCGAGATCTTCACTCCGTCCTCCACAAGCAGCACCATCCGTCCGTCTTCTACACCACTTCGGTACTTTTCAGCATCTTCATCGGATACTCCTGCTTCGACAAGCGTTTCCTCGCCTTCTTCTTTCCGTGCTTTCTCCTGTTTTAAATTTAACTTTTCCTTCATCTTCGCTACCCAGCCGCTTTCACCGGTATGTTCGGTATCGATTTTTTCCAGCGTAATGCCCGGAAACAAATCGTCGGCAAACACGGTGCGGTGCCCTTCCCGGCTGAGTACGACTGTAACGTTTTTCGGATCTATACCTTCCTGCTGGAGTCTTTTAATTTCCTCCACCATCTGTTCTTTTTCTTCATACATCCCAACTACTCGTGTCATTATTATCGAACCTCCTGTTCATTTGTAAAAATCAGCTTAGTAATCATTTTTCCTTTAACAGGAAAGCGTAAACCAGTTTGTCGTATTCCCCCCATAGATCGCAGAAAAAAGAGCCGTCCCTGGGTGATCCAAGAGACGGCTCCTGAGTAAACGCTATATTCAATAAAAAAGCTGTGTTAAAGCTTGGAGCTCCTGGGTTAATAAAGGGAGGACGGCCCGCCCCGAAAGCGCACGTTCATCACTTGTCTTCTTTATTTTCAAGCTGGCCTGAATAAATACAGGCAGAGGCACTGTTTAAGTCTGTCTTTATTCTTCTTTCGTTCCGCGGTAGTTTGTTTTACCATCCACGCGGCCTTCTTCATCAATTTCTGCTTCTTCCCGTTTCACTTTTTCCGTGGATTCTTCTGTATCTTCATATGTCCGCTTGCCTACGAAAACTTCCTCCGTAACAACCGGTTTCTTTCGGATCTCCACTTCTTCCTCTTTAATCGGAATGCGGATTTCTTCTGTGTCTTCCTTAATTTCGCCGCCTTCAGGACGATCTTTAACCGAGCGTCTTTCCACATAAACTTCTTCCCGCTGGACAGGCACTTTAATCGTTTTCTCTTCTTCAATGATACGCTTGCGGACGCCTACTTCGCCTTTTTCCACTTCTTTTTTATTGATATCCAGCTGCTCTTCACGAAGCTTCAAAGCCTGTTCTTCGTCTTCCTCGACCGGCTCCGTCTTTTTTGCAGAGGCCGGTTCAGGTGGCGCCGCCGCTTTCTGCTCTCTTTCCTCCTGCAGAGCATGCTCTTTTGCTTCCTCTGTCACATGCTTATGCGTCTGCTGCTCCTGCTGAACAGCCTGCATTTCTTTTTCTTTTTCTGTAATACCCTCTGCTCTCACTTCTTTTGGCTCCAGTATTTTTTCCTGGGCAGCATGAGCCGTTTCAGATGTCTCGGAAAATTCTTCTGTCTCTCGTTCCCGCTGCTGGATCGGCGTGACCGGACGAATATCTTTATTCAGCTGATTGCTCTGCAGCTCTGGTTTTTCAGCATGAAGCAGCAGGACAAGTCTGCCTGCATCCACATCTTCACGGTATTTTTCCGCTTCAAGCTGGGTCAGACCGAGTCGTACAAACTGGTTCTCACTCGCTGCTTTGCGCTCCTCTTCTGCTTCGGTATTCAAAGCATTTTTTATCGTAGAGACAAAGTCACCTTCTCCTTCAGGCTTCGTTGCAACCTTCTCCACGTTTACGCCCATTGCGATATCTTCGGAAAACAACGTTGGAAACTCTTCCTTCCCAACTACAACTGATATTTTTACCGGCTCGTAGCCCTGCCCTTTCAGCTTCTGCACTTCTTCTTTCAGCAGCTGTTCTTTTTCGTAAACACCCATTATACGTGTTTTCATGTAAGTATATCCTCCTTGTTTTTCCATACTTTCTATCCCTCTCCTTCCCTGCGTGCAGGTGCTTAAACTGCAGGCATGAAATTTCGTTCAAACGGACTATGTAAGTGGAATGAATCCTCTTTTTGCTCCTGTCTTTAGGAGGTTCTCCCGTTAGGAGCAGCTCCCTGTAGAGTTTGAAGACTTCTGTAAACAACCGCAAAACAAAATACGATTTCAGCAGAGTCTTAACTTAAATAACTTTCTATACATAAAAACTGTGAGTCTGTTGTTGATATATAAGCAAACTTCGCTGCAACCCGGCAGGCTTGCCGTGGAGGAGATCTCCAGCTTCCTCAGGCTTACGCCCTGCGGGATCTTCCGACCTCCTTCTACACGGGCATGTTTCCGCTTCGTTTTCATTTTCAAATACAGAAAGCCCGCTGGTTGAGCTGGTTGAATCAAGAAGGTACCAAGTTAGAAGCCAGTGCCAAGGTGATTTTTTCAAGACGCCTGCGGAAAAAGAAAGCGGGAAGATCCTCCCGGACGCAAGAGAGGGAGAGCTGAAGGCTTTCTCCGCGGCAGGCGGAAGAGCCGCAGGCACTCCAAAAAACAACACAGAGCTTTAACAAAGCCTTAACTTAAGCTGTAAGGCAAATGGGGCGACTCCAGGGCGAATAAGGACGAGCCGAAGATCCATCCCGCACGACCGCAGGGAGGACGGGATCAGCTGAGGCCGGCTCGGAACGCGTCCCTATGGAAACGAAAGCGACCCTTTATCTCTTATCAACTTTATTTTCAAGGCAGCCTGCATAAAAAAAGCTGCCCCAATAGAGACAGCCTGGCTTTTATCAATATGAAAGGAATCTTTCTGCTAGGCACTGTGCTTCTTTACTTCGCTTAATGGAATAATTACTTTGACGATTGAGAACGCCTCTTTTTCACTTTCGATTTCGATATGGGCTTCCCCGTTATAATAAACAGCGATCATTTTTTTCACATAGCTGAAGCCGATACCGATCCCTTCCCGGTTTGTCGTATCATCCTGGAGCAGCCTTTCTGTCTCCGAATTCGTCAAACCGTGTCCGTTGTCACGGACCGCCAGCACAAGAGAGGCGTTTTCCACGTAAATATGAACATCGATATGCCCCTCATCTTCCAGACCGTGAAAGATGGCATTTTCCGCAAGCGGCTGCAGGATGAACCGCGGCACGAGCGTATCGAGCATAGAATCACGGATATCGGCATGAATGCTGTAGTCAAACGAGTAGCGTACCTGCTGGAGAATAAAATAGTTCTCCACGGCCTGCAGCTCCTCCCGGAGAGAAGCGGTATCTCCTTTTTTCTTCAGATTATAGTACAAAAGTTTATTGAGGGACGTCACAATACGGTCGATATCCTTTTGTTTATGAAGGACAGCGAGCCAGTGGACTGTATCAAGAGTATTCATTAAAAAGTGGGGGTTGATCTGATATTTAAGCTTCTCAATTTCCAGATCGGCCCGGTGTTTTTCTTTTTCCTGGACTTCCGTAAGCAGGGCACGAATTTCCCCTTTCATCGTATCCAGCTGGTCAAGTACGTTGTCAAATTCGGGAATCTTCGTACGCTGGGCAGAAGAATGCCACTCCTGGTTGGTGACCGCTTCAATTTCCCCCTGGAACTGCAGGAGCGGACGGTAGACCATCATCCGCAGGAGAGACGCAATAAACAGCGTCGCCAGCACAAACACGGCAGCAAGCACGGCCATCTGGGACATCCAGGAGTCCCGCGCTGCTATATATTCTGAGCTCGGAATAAGCGAAACGATGCTCCATCCATGGCGGCTCGTATCCCGGAACCAGAAATAACCGTTATCCCTCCCGCTTGCTTCGGTTATGTCTCCTTCATTAAACTGACTGCCCGGCTCAAACAGACGGGCAAGTTCCGAATGGACAATTTCCCCTTCCTTATTTAAGAGCAGACGGAAGGAGCGATCCGTCATCGTTTCTTCTCCGGAGGTCGTTTTTTCCCGGTAGTTTCCTTCGAGATAAAAACGGTGATAGTCGCCGTTCGGATAATAAATATCGCGGGAAATCGAGATGACGTACTGCGTATTAAGCGGGTTCATGCTGATATGAGGACCGTAATATTCATAGCCGCCGTACCGTCCGAGATATGGCAGATTATCGATATCAAACGAATCACGGAGGAGCATGTTTTGAAACACCGGTTCCTCCTCTTCCGTCATATAAACTGCAAGACCGACGCTCGCATTGGAATAGGAAATATAATCAAGCTCCCGCTTGATTTCCTCACTGCGGCTCAGAAGCTCCGCTGTATCATCCGCTTCCAGGTAGCTGCCAATATTTCTCGCGATGTTACTTGGATAGATGAACTGCTGGGATACCTGGGCGAGCGTGTCCATCACGTATTCCGTATGCGTAAGCTGCTGGTGCAGATCACTTTGTGCCCCTTCTTCGATCTGCGTGGCAATCGTCGACTGAATATTTTTATAGGAGACCCAGACTGTAATCGAAAATGGAACGAAAACAGCCAGGACAAACAGAATGAGGATCCGCTTTCGAAGCGATATATTCCTTAACTGCTGCAGTCCTGCGGTTCTCATATCAGCTTATCCTCCCTGCTCTTTTAAGTAAGCGCAGGCATCGAATGATCCTGACGCTTCTGGATATGACGCATGGCAAACTTTGTTCCTTTCATCATAATCCATACGCTTACACTTGCAAAGAAGAAGATAAAAAATCCGGTGAAAACAAGCACTGCCAGGACAGCGAGAAACGCAAAAACCATTCCTAAAAAGATATGCGGGGACGTAATGCTGATAAACAGCGTGTTTTTCCATGAAGCTGCCAGCCTCTTTTCCCCGGTAAGGAACTGAACCGGAAAAACAAACCAGGCGTAGCTTAAGACAAATAAAAACAGGCCGACGAGCATAAACATTACGTATACCGAAGCCGGATTTGCCCAGTTCTGCGCGAGATAAATCCCGTAGGCAGGAAGAGCCGCAAGCGGCGTCAGCATCCATCCGGTTGCATTTGCCTGCAGAAATGATTCCCGGAATTCCTTATAAAACGTTTTGAAAATCGGTGCAGACCGGTCTTCATCCCAGATATGAACGAGGCTGACGAGCGCCCGCGTTGCCGGAAAGAGACCGAATATCCCCAGTCCGGCAATCGTGAAAAAGATCCAAAGCATATTCGCGTAGAAGAACCTCGCACACTGCAGCGTTATCCGGTATACGAGATCGGTTAATCCTAAAAAAGCCATGTCGCTTCCTCCTCTATTTCACAGCTCCGCTCATAATATTATTAATTACTTTCTTCTCAAAAATAATGTAGACGATCAAAAGCGGCAGAATCGTAACGATTGTAAAAGCAAGCACCATCGGCCAGTCCTGCATGCCCATGCTGTCCCGGAGCATAAAGAGCTGGTAAGGCAGAGTCCGCATGTCCTGGGAAGTCGTAAAAGCAAGAACAAATGGAAATTCATTCCATGCTTCTCTCAAAGAAAAAATACTGACGGTAATAATCGCCGGAAGAGAGATCGGGATAACGATGTACCAGATGATCTGCCACGGTTTCGCCCCGTCAATGGCCGCCGCTTCTTCAAGTGCTTTCGGGATAACCCGGAAGAAGCCGGCGAGAATCCACGTCGCGAGCGGTACCGCTGTCGCTGTATAGGTCAGAATCAGTGCCAGATACGTATCAAGCATGCCGAAGAAGGCAATACCTGTAAAAAGAGGAACGATAATGCTTGCCCGGGGGATAATTCTCGGCACCAGAATGACGAGCAGCAGAATATGCCGGAATTTAAAGGCATAACGGGCAAAGGCGTACCCTGCCAGAATACTGACGAACACAGCCAGCGCTGTCGACGTAATAGCGAGAAACACGCTGTTCATTAAATACTGCCAGAAGTTCGGATACTCAAATACACGCAGGTAATTATCAAAGTTGAAATTTCTCGGAATAAGGGAAATCGGCGTCATATATACTTCCGTTGCTGACTTGAAGGAAGCCGACACCGCCCAGATCAGCGGGGTCACCGTCCATACAAGCAGGACGAACAGCGGTATCCAATAGAGTCTGTCACTAAACCAGCGCTGGAATTTTTTCGGTTTAATTGTCTGTTCAGCCAAAGCAGCCACCTCCTGAACGTTTCTTAGTCTCCACTGGAAACGTTAAATACTTTTAAGTAAATGACACTAACGAGCACATTGAAAAACAAAATGACAACCATGACGGTGCTTCCAAGGGAATACTGAAGCTCACTGAAAGCGACGTTATACATATAAAGCGCCATTACTTCCGTCGCCCGTCCCGGACCGCCGTTAGTCAGGGGCAGAATCACGTCAAACATATTGAAGCTTGCAAAACTCAGCCAGATGAGGCTGATCCCCATCATCGGAGCGATAAGCGGCAGAATAATTTTAAAGAGAATATGATGTTTCTTTGCTCCGTCGACCGTCGCAGATTCAAAGAGTTCATTATCCACACCCTGAATCCCCGCCAGAAGAATCAGCGTTGCAAAAGGGGCGACGAACCAGACGTTTGCAAGAATACATATAATCAGCGCCCATACCGGACTTGCGAGGAAGTTAACCGATGACAGCCCAACTGTTTCCAGCATCAAATTGATCATACCGACATCTCCGCTGAACAAAAAACGGAACATGATCGCTGTTGCAATACCGGATACAAGGTAGGGCACAAGTGCCATTGCTTTAAAAAAGTTACTGAAGCTGCGTACTTTATACAGACTTAAAGCAAAGCTTAAAGCAAGCAACAGTCCGAGAATGACGCTCCCGAACACAAAGATAAGTGACACGTACATGGAATTTAAAAAGGCCGGATTCGTAAATAAGTAAACGTAGTTTTCTAAGCCCGCGAAGGCAGCATTTCCAAATGAGAGGCGGATGTCGAAGAAGGACATCGTCAGCCCGCCGATCACGGCGTATCCAAGGACGCCAAATACAAAAAGAACGGCCGGAGTAATGAGCAGGTAAGGAATCAGTTTCCGCCGGAACATACGCTTTTTATCCCGTCGTTCCTGTACCGCGTTTTTTTCCTCCACCGTGGAAGATATCGTAGACATGCGTTCCCTCCTCACGATTACAGTCAAATCGTTGGCATACTGGAAAATAAGTGTTCCCGGGAGATCCCGGGAACCGTTATGTTAATCAAGGGCATCCAGTTCAGGCTGGAATTCCTGCGCAATTTCTTCTGCATCGCGCTCCGGATTCTGCAGTGCTTCCTGCATAACGTCGAGCAGGATCTGGTGCACTTCCCCCTGATTAATGTGGGACGGCATAATGATCGCTTCCGCGAAAGCTTCTTCAAAGTCCGCAGCCCAAGGTTTCGCTTCCTGGTATTCATCACTGCTCATCACTTCCTGATTCGTCGTCGGCTGGTAGCGGTTCGCTACTTCAGAAACGATTTCCGAATCACTCAGATACTTGAACACTTCCATAACTTCTTCCGGATGCTCCGTATTGGAACTTACCATCATCGGCCAGCCCCACAGTTCGTGTTCGTTTTCTCCTTCCATTCCAGGCCGTGCCGGCTGAGGTGCTGCCGTCCACTCTTCGCCATATTCCATTTCTTCCTGGATCAACGGGAAGATGTTATCACCGATCGGAGCCATCGCTGCATTGCCGCCGATGAACGCTCCGCGCATTTCACCGGATGACCAGGAAATGGCACTCGGATCAATCAGTTCCTCTGCCATAAGCGTCTGGTAAAATTCAATTAAATAGTGCCCTGCTTCGGTATCAAGCTGCGGGAGCCCGCTGTCTGAATATTCTCCGCCCATCGATACAAACAGCGTACTGAGCCACCATGCCGGATGCTCTCTTCCTCCGACGATCGCGTATCCGTCACGCTCGTCGTTATCGAGCGTACGCGCCGCATCGAGAAGCTGATCGTAGTTTTCCGGAATTTCCAGGTTTTCTTCTTCAAACCAGTCCTGACGATACACGTGCCAGTAAGGCCCTACATGAATGCCCATCCCATAGCTCGTATCTTCCCATCCGGCGATGTCCCACGCCTGATCGAGAATTTTATCAAATGATTCCGGATCTTCCTCCTGCCACTGGGCAATATATTCGTCCATCTCCATTAACGTTCCCTGCGAGACCATCGTCCCGACATTGTCATGGAAAACCTGGACAATATCCGGATCATTTCCTGCCGAATGGTTTCTCATAAAGTCAGAAACAGCCTGCTCCAGTGGAACAACGTCCGTTTCCACCCGGATATCGGGATTGTCTTCGTGAAACTGTTCAAAGTTATCTGCAGGGATAAAGTCTTCCCGTCCGAACCAGACACGGACAACGGTTTCTTCCCCGTCTTCACCGCCCCCGTTATTACCGCTCGTTTCTCCTTCTGCATTATCGTTGCCGCCGCATGCGGCCAAAGCTGCACAGCTGACTGCCAAAATTCCTGCTGACCATAATTTCATTGCTTAACCTCCCCTTATTTCTTTAGTTTGAAAGCAGCTGCTTTCCCCGTTTCTGAAGAAAGTGAACCCCCTTCAGCTGCCGTTAACAAAATAGTAGCAAAATTAAAGCGCTTACATCTCGTGTATTTGGCTTACATAAGGTGAAAAAAAAGGCTTTACGTGTATGTGAACACATACACGCAAGCCGAATTCACCCCGTATAAAAGTCATTTTTACTACTTTGCCGCTTGCGGAACTCACTCGGGAGTATCCCGACGTATTTTTTAAAGTTCTTACTGAAGTATTTTTCATCTATATAGCCGCACTTTTCTGCAATACGCAGAATAGGCAGGTTCGTCAAAGCAAGCATCTCCTGCGCTTTGTTCATGCGAAGCCGCATCATATACTGATGAAAGGTAAGCTCAGTCATATCTTTCAGGCAGCGGTTAAAATAGCTTTTACTCATATTAACGTCGTTCGCCACCTGATCTGCGGTCAGTGATTCATCGTAACGAGTTTCCATCTGGTGAATCGCTTTGTACACCGAAGCAAGGACTTCCTGAGAATAATTTTTCTGCTGCTGCCGCTGCATTCGCAGCCGGTAGTCGGTAATGAACTGCAGCCACTCCTGCCAAGAGGTGACATCGTCTATGTTAGCTTCTTCCTGGGACGGTACATGAATAAAGCGGTCCCGCAGTTCTTTTCTGACTTCCCTTGCAAGCGTAACGAGATCCTCTTTCGTGAGACGCCACCGGTAGACCGCATCAATCAGATCGTGAAAAGCCTCTTCATCAAAAATCCACGTAAGCCGGCGTACTCTTTCAAATAAGGCTGAGTAATTATCAAGAGTTGTATTCAGCTCTTCATGAATCCCGGCAAGCGGAAGAGAAACGAGTTCCCCCTTTTTTTCGTAGAAGGTAAAAACAGGGGCGTAGGAACGGAGCAGATAATAGATATCTGTCTCATCATAAGCTTCCATCCGGTACGTATGCAGGATCCAGTAATTTTCTCCGGCATATTCCCATCCAGCAAGAACTTCTTCTTTGGAAACTCCCTTCTGAAGCGGAATCAGCAGCGTCCTTTTGTTCAGTTTCTGTGTCTTCTGAACCCCATGCAGATCCGGGATAACGCTCTCAGAAAACTGCTCTCCTTCCCCCTTATATAAAACGAGACTTTCCGCTATTTCCAACGATGGTGCTTTTTCTTCTGATGAGGTAAATTTTTTCGTCTCAATAATAGAAGCAATCCGCTGAAGTACCGGTTCAAATTTATTTTCTTCAAGTTCGACTTTCGCAATATAATCCAGGGCCCCGAGCCGGAGTGCTTCCTGAATCGCTTCGAAATCCTGATGCAGCGTAAGAACTACGACGTGCAGGTCCGGAAAGTCCTTCTTCACTTCCCGCATCAGTTCCAGTCCGGACATCACCGGCATATTTAAATCTGTAATCAGCAGATCACTTGCTGTTTCCTTAAGTACTTCCAGCCCCTTTTTTCCATTCGACGCTTCTCCAACAATTTTCATGTTGAAATCTTCCCAAGGCATCGCTGAAATGATTCCTTTGCGCACGAGCTGATCATCTTCCACTATGACTACCCGAAGCATTATGAGCCCCCTCTTTCTAAATTAATCGTTATTCAGCGCAACAGCCGTGTTTCCCCGGGCTGTTCTTTCTTCCGGGAACGAAAGAAAATGAATGATTTTATTATAACACTGTATTCATTTCTGATTCATAAATTGAAGCACCCGCTGTATTGTCCCCTCCACCATCCGTATAAATTTGAATACACGACGAAAGCTGTATTAAAAGAATTAAACAGAATTTGCGGTGGAAATAAGAAAAGTTCCTGACATCTAGACGAAATACCCCCGGCTCTTCCCGATCATCTATAGTAAAACTCTGTTAGTATAAAAGAGAAAGAAAAGCCGAGCCTCAGCCCTCGTGAAAGCTTCCGTCTTCAGCGGGGATCATTCATAATACTCGAGAATGCCTTTTTATAACGACTTTTGAAATTGATCCATTCAATTCAATTTCATATATGCTTTTAGCAGGCTAATATAAACAGAATAATTATATTCTAACGTTTGTATTTAAAGTTGACCGAAGCGAAAGACGACGACTCCCGGAGGAGGCAGCGCCGTCTGAAGATCCACTTTTGCGAAAGGGCTACTCGCAAAAGTCAGCTGAAGACAAGCCCTCGGGAAAGCGTCCGTCTGCAGCGGAGAGCCTGTACATTGTTCGTTTTTTACGGATTGCCTTCTATAATGAAGCTGATTCACTCATATAAATTTCCATTAATTTGAAAAATAATTAAAAAAGGAGAGGGAACGATGACGAATCAAAAATCGGAATTCCAGCTTGACCACACGGTTCACTATGTAAACGATCTGGAAGAAGCGAAAGCAGCTTTTCAGAAGCACGGCGTAAACGTTTTTCACGGAGGATCACACAAACTGTGGGGGACGCATAACGCGCTGGCCTATTTCGAACTGACTTACCTCGAATTTATCAGCGTGGAAAATTGGGAGACCGCCAAAAACCCGCCGGAGCCGAACCTGATTGCCCAGAGCGCACTCACCTATCTCCCGGAACAAGAAGCGCTCAGCCGTATAGCTGTAAGGACGGATGACCTTGATGCTGTCTCGGATTCCCTTAAGGGGAGCGGCCTTGACGTTTCTCCGATCAAACAGGGAAAACGAACGGACAGCGAAGGAAGACTGATCGAATGGCGGATGCTGACAATAGACGGAGACTATAACGGGCTGCTCTATCCTTTTTTCATCGAATGGAAAGAAGCCGATCCTGAGCGCCTTAAAACCCTCCAGCAGAAAGGACTGACGACACATCCTGCCGGAGATATCTCTCTTGAAAAAGCCGTAATGGAAACGGCCGATCCCGAAGCTGCCGTCAGGAACTGGCACGAGCTTTTCGGATTCGAAACCATTTCCCCGGTGGAAATACAGCTTGGCGGAAAAATCCTTCACTTTAAAAAAGGCACAGCCGGGCGACTGACAGAACTGCATTTCCAAACAAACAATTCTGCCCTTGCAGGAACTGTTGTTACCCTTGGCAGCGGACGCTACGTTTTCGCCCATTCATAAAAGGATTTTTTGTCCAGCACCATTTTGTGGACCCGCAGATCCAATCTCTAATAGCAAAGCTTGCCCTTCACTCTGCCAAAAAAATCTCCGCCCCATTATTAATGCGGCGGAGATTTTTACAGGTCACGAAGGAAGAATCCACTCCCTCGTGTTCCAGAGTTCACTTACGAGCGCTTCCGATTCGCCCGTATTGGCATTAATATAATAGGTTTTAACAGAGCCGTCAAAGCGGACTTTGACTTTCCAGAGCGGCAGATAAACGAGCTCGATCTTTTCCAGTTCATGTTTTGGTTTTTTCAGTATATAGCTTCGATTAATCTGCTTCTGCTGAATATCCGGCACATATTTGTCTACAGCTTCCTGTCTGGAAATTGCCGGTTTCCGAAGCTGCGCCGATTCAGCGTCCGTCCCCTTCATTTCCGGAACTTTGGAAAACAAACCGCGGTATCCGGAAACGCTGTCGATAAAAAGCATATTCGGCATCACTTTAGAAGGAAATGGTCTGCGCTCGGCTATAACCAGGGTTTTCACTATCCACATCGGATGAAAAATAAATTCTGCCTCAATCATCTGCTTTTTTATAGAAGCAGCGTTTACCTCCCGCCTCCATTTATCCGTCATTTTCAGGCTTTTATAAATACAGGAAGCCAGTTCTTCTTCCCGAATAAGCTCACCGCTTCCTAACATCTGTACTTTTTCAAGCACATCCTCACCTGCTTCCATCAATTCACTCCCCTTTCGTCGACACTGCTGAAAAGATATACAGGATAGGTCTCCCAGCTGCTCAAATTCAATATATATGTTGAACTTCATAATTCGTTTCCGCTTCTGTAACCAGCCGCTTTTCTCTTCTTCCGGCAGGAACGGTCTGCCGTTAGAAATGGGAGCCCCTCCTTCTTTCGATGAAGAAGGCGGGTTTCAAGGTCATACATGCTATCTATATAGATATTAAGTACAATTTATATAGTTGAATCCGCTTCATCAGATACTCTTTACGTTCACTTCAAACTTCGCCAATAACAGCTGAAGACGAGTCCCGCGGAAAGCTTTAGCCTGGAAGCAAACGAAAGAAGCGGCTGTTTACGGAGACACTTATGCAGGATGGCGGCACCATAAGGCATGAAAATGGCCTTCTATTAGGAATGGAATGCCCCCCTCTATAAAGGTCGAATAAAGGATAGGCAGAAGGGGGTTTCTTTATTAGAAGGCCGATCCTGCTCCGTATTTTTACTGGGCGCTGGAGTGGACATGGGGCGAATAAGGACGAGCCGAAGATCCATTCCGCCCGACCAAAGGGAGGACGGAATTAGCTGAGGCCGGCCCGCCCGGAAAGCGTCCCCATAGAAACGAAAGCGCACGTTCACCGATTTTCTTCTTTATTTTCAAGGTAGCCTTTGTTAAAAAAGAAAGACTACCTTTTCAACGGCCTCCCTTTCGTTTAGGAGTACCCGTGGTAGCGGTCCACTTCAGCCTGCATCTCCTTAGAAGGTGCTTTCGTCAGAAGACTGACTACCACAACAAGAATCGCAGACACCGGCAGGGCAACTATCGGTTCAGCTACGAGAGCAAAAGGCAGGGCAATCATAATCAGAAAAGCGATGCCTCCCCCAATCATCCCAGCCAGAGCGCCTGCAAGGTTTGCTCTCTTCCACCAGATCCCCAGTACAAGCGGGAAACCGAAAATAGACACAAGCGCTCCGCCGACCCATCCGACCATAACTGCAATCAGCTGCGGAGGATCGATGGCAAAAAAGATCCCTACAAAGCTCGCCAGCATCATAACGGCAAATCCAAGCCTCGTCACAGTTTTTTCGGAAGCATTTTTATTAATATATCCTTTGTAAATGTCGTGCGCGACCCCGGCCGAAACTGCGAGCAGCATCGCATCGGCAGAAGACATGATCGCTGCAAGCAGCCCTGCAAGAAGAACGCCTGCAAGCAGTGCCGGCAGATAATTTTCTATGACGGAAATAAAAATCATATCCTGATTCTCGAGCGAGTCAACGATTCCCAGACTTGCGCCTGCAGAAGCAATGAAAAAACCGAACACAAAAACAGATAAATATAGAAAACACGCGCCGAGCGCCGATCGTCTCGCCGTCTTTGCATCCCGGGAAGCGAAATTACGCATAACCGCCGACGGAGAAACGACACCAAACCAGAGGAAGGCCAGAAACAGACCGAAGTACGACATCCACGGCTGGGTAATCGATCCGAAATCCGGGTCCGCTGCGAGCGCATCCTGAATCAAGTTGGCAACGCCCTGGTGTTCGAAGAAAATGACAACAGCCAGTACGAAAAGTCCGACAACCATGATCGCTCCCTGGATAAGGTCTGTGTATGTAATCGCCCACATACCGCCAAGTGCGGCGTAGAGTGTGAAGCCCACACCAAGGAGAATCACAGCAATTTCATAATCGATGCCTAATACATACGATCCTATAAGCCCGGAAGCCGTCAGCTGCGGCACCATATAAAACGTCATCGTGACAACAACAACCCCGGCCGCTACGAGCTGGGCCGGTTTTCCGAAACGAAATTTGAAAAACTCAGGAACCGTCCTTACCCCGGAGCGGCGGATCTGGGCGGAAATTAAGAATAATGCAAAAGAAGGAATAGCTACAGCACCAAATCCGTAGGCAAACAAGAAAGGAACGCCGAGCGCCACACCGGATCCGACAGCACCCATCAGGGAACTGGAACTGGCTACGGCAGCAAAAAGAGCAAAAGAACCTACGAAACTGTTAATGTTTCTTCCCGCAGTCCAATAATCGTCCTCCGAAGAATGCGCCCGTTTCGCAAAAAAGATACCTATGACTGTCATTAGGACAAGATACAACGCGAGAATAACTGCTTCCATTATCAGCATAATTAAACTCCTTTACCATTGTCTTTTTCGATCTTTTCGACCCACACCACGTGAATTATTGTCAGCAGCAGCCAGATGAAAAAGCAGAAAAACATCAGCCAGGCCACAAGAGAAATCCCCATCATATACGTATCAGCCGGCCACCAGATCCACACAATCGCGGAAATAAAAACTAAAATACCTGTCATGATAATTCCGGGATCTTTCCATTTCGATTTGGTAATCTCCTTCAATTCGTCCGCCTCCCTGCGCTTTAAGTTTTGTTTTCATAAAGTGCCTTGACTGTGACAAGGTCAAATATGGCGTCCCCCACTGATTTAAATACGATAAGTTTATTTTCGGGATGTTCAGGAAAATACGCTTTGGAAATCAGTTCTTTCAGCGTATAGGATGAGCTCTTTTCTCTGCCGAGTTCCTGCGCTTTCAGCATGTCCCCCGACTCCCGGAAAGCGCCTTCTGCGTCCACATGAATTTCGTCGGCGTTCTGGAGAATACTGTCCGGAATCTCCTGCATATCCGGACGAAAAGAACCAACGCCGACGATTAACTTCCCTTTCCAGAGGTCTTTGTTCCATTCCGGCAGAACAGGTGTTTTTGACGTCGTTGCGGTCACGATAATATCGGACTGCTGCACAAGTTTTTCTAAATCCACTGCTTCAATATGTAAATGAGGATACTCAGCTTCCGCTTTTTGAATAAAGTCTTCCGCCTTTGATTTCGTCCGGTTAAATACAAATACTTTCTCAATATTTCTGACAGCCAAAGCCGACTGCAGGTGGCTCCAGCCCTGGGTGCCGGTTCCGACGATGCCTAAATGAACCGCTTCTTTCCCCGCTAAATATTTCATTCCGAGTCCGCCCAGTGCTCCTGTTCGCATGCTCGTTATCGGCATGGCGTCACATAAAAGCAGCGGCTCCATCGTACTCCTGTCGTACAGAGCCATAATGCCGTGGATCGTCGGCTTATTGAGCCTGGAGTTACCCGGTGCCACTCCGACGAGTTTCGTAGCATAGTAATTTTTATAATAGGACGGCATTAATAAATTGGTATTATCACCGTCTTCCACGTGCATGCGGGCAGGTGAACGAATATTCCCTTCTTCGTTGTCCAGGTAAAATTCCTCGATGGATTGAATCGTTTTCTCCATCGTCAAATGTTCCCTTACAGTTTTTTCCGAAAGAAAATCCAAAAAAAGTCCTCCTTTAAGTACTATATTTAAAGATAACTATTACACAATTATTTCACAATTTCAAATTGAAAATTAATTTTACGGGGAGAGGAATGCACTTCGTCAAAACCACTGAAAACTGTATATCAGGGGGAGAATAAAAGCTGTTTAATGTCTTTTCACAAAAACCTTAATAAAGAACAACACAGGCGATGTTTACGGATAAACTTTTCATTACAACAAGGCTGAGGTTTTTAAATTGAATCGGTTCTACTATGACCTTATGAAAGTGAAAAAACTGCTTTTACACATAAAAACAGCTGTAAATAAGCCTTTTACAACCTTCTTTTGTTTTCATTAATAGTCATGATTATTTTCTTTTTTATGGATTTAATTTAATCTATTGACATATTTTAAAAAAGGTATATAATGCGTTATATAGAACGAATTCAAGAAATGAGGAGTGACAAATGAAAATGCGCCTGCCAAGAAAACGTGATTCCTTCTTTCCAAGTCTATTTGACCGGGGACTGGAAGCGGACTACGTGGATCGTTTTTTCGGGGAAATCTATTTTCCACAGGTCGATGTAAAAGAAAAAGAAAATCACTATGTCCTTGATGTGGATCTGCCCGGTTATACGAAAGAAGACGTCACCGTGGAATACGCCGATGGATATTTGGAAATAAGAGGAGAACGGGAAAAAAGCTCCCATATCGAAGAGGGCGACGGCCGCTTTATCCGTAAAGAGCGTTCCTACGGGTCGTTCCGCCGGCATTTTTTCATAGGAGAAATTGACAAAAACGAGATTTCAGGCTCTTTTAACAATGGAGTCTTAACCCTACAAGTGCCTAAGTCGAAAGAAGACGAGAAAAAAGAAAACGGGCACAGGATTAATATTGAATAACCCCTTATTTACCACACCGCGTCCCCGGTGTGGATTTTTTTGTGCTCCAATCGTTTGAAAAGCATGTTACTTCCCTTTATATTATAGTGGCAGGAGAGTTTCACTAAAAAGGGGCGTATCTGTTATTTTTGACTATCTGATCAGCATCGACAAACAATTATTCGAAATTTTGAATCAGCAGCTTCGTGCAGACTGGCTTGATCCGATTATGGTCTTCCTGACAACGATCAGCGATGTTGCTGCCTTCTGGTGGATAACAGCTGTTATTCTTTTAATTGCCGGCAGAAAAATCGGCAGCTATGTGCCGGGTCTGACGCTCGCTGCGGCAGTTGCTGCGGCTTTTATGGCAAGAAACGCCGCAGCATACCTCATTGCGAGGCCGCGCCCTCCGCTTACGGAAGAAAACGTGAACCAGCTGGTGGAACTTCCCATAGCGGACTCTTTTCCTTCCGGCCACGCTGCCTCGTCTTTTGCAGCTATGTACGTCATGGTCTACTTCTTCCCGTCCGCAAAATACTGGGCCATTCCGCTTGCGGTAATATTTGCGTACACGCGTCTTTACGTAGGAATGCACTTTCCCCTTGATTCACTTGCGGGTGCGCTTCTCGGACTTATCACAGCGGCTGTCACTACGAAACTGATCGTCTCGTACGCTGCTAAAAAGAAGAACCCTTCCGCTGCTTCATAAGCAGATGGAAGGGTTCTTTTTAACGGTTCAAATAGGCCCGTACTTCTTCGTGTTCTTTTTTAAGATGCTTTTTCGTATTTTTCCCGAGCTGATTGAGAAAATAATAGTTTAATGTCCCGTTAATTCCACCGCCGACAAGCGGAACGGAACGGCCCATCATTTTCGCGGCATGTTTCTTCATTTTTTTCTTCCCTACAATATCCGCAATTTTTACAGCGACCTTATACATCACTTCCTCGTCCACTTTTGCGGGTTCTTTTTTATCGGCATCGTCTTTCTTATCGAGCGTATCGATGGAGACCCCGCTGCCTCCCAGTCCTAGCAGCATCATTTTTAGCAGGTCATGCTGGATGGAATCGAAATAATCATCGTAAGATCCCGTTTCTTCATACGTGAAAGGGTTGGGCAGCACTCCGTAAATATGACCGAGTTCCTGGGTAAGCAAAAACATACGGCGGACATACTCTTCCACGTCAATAACCGCTCCGCCGAACATCGCTACCGGTCCTCCCGGAGCTCCAACCGCTGCCCCGGTCGCTGCAAATCGCTGCTTATGCTTCGTAATCGCCTTATCAGCAGCTTTGTCGAGCTTTTTCTGGTCAATATAGTAAATCTCGCGCGGGTGCTGCAGCTTATCAACGCCGCTGTCCTTGTTCAGCCGGCGGTACGTTTCATAAGGATGCATCTTATATCCCGGCAGCTTGCCTGCCTTTACAATCACATTCGATATCCTTGTTGTTAGTTTTTCCAAGTTACCCCTCCTAATCGGGCTGATAGTCAGGCTATACCCGGTATAGAAAGATTTGTACCCGGTTTTTTCACAAGAAAAGCACACGGAAGAAGGTACTGATGGGGAAATTGTGCCGGCTGGGGGCATAATTCCGCTGTTTCTTCTGATATTTCTCCCGGAGCCGGGCTTATTTCTGCCACTTCTCCTGATATTTCCGCCACTCGTCATTAATTCTGCCGTTTCTCCTAATAATTCTGCCACTTCTTTCTACGTAAGCCGCTCGTTTATGAAGCAGTAAGTGCTTGCTTTCGTGCTTCCGCCTGCTTTTTGCACGTAAGGCTTCACCAGACGCCTGACAGTGTTCCGGCCCTCAATTCCGAGAAGCATCGACGCCTGTTTCATCGTTATCTCGCTGCTGACAAAGCGTGCGTACATACGAAAAAGCTTTACGTGGGCTTTTTCATCTCTGTACTGACACGTTTCACAGATCCACCCTCCTCGTGCCTTCTTTAGGAAATGCTGAGGGCAATGAGCACACTGAACCTCAAACTGCAGGTCTGCCGGTGTCAGCTGATACTTCTGCATTAAATCGGATCTCCCCTCTTCATGTGCTCTCACCATTTCTTCCGCGAGAGCCAGACACTTTTTATCCGTTAACCGGCGCCTCTTATTTTCTGAAGAAAGCTGCGTAAAAACTTCCGGCAGTTTGGTAATGTGGGACAAATTTGGAATTGGCTCATCGGAACTAATATGTGAATAGTCATTGGCAATACAGATGTGGGAGTAAATCGGGATAGAGGGAAATCCGTGGGAGGTAAGCCATGACCTGAGCTGCTGCTCTTGCCTGCGGCTTTGCTGGAGCGGACAGGGATACACTTTTTCACCATGCTCCGTCTTTTGAATCAGTTGGGAATAATGCGGTTCAATCCGCAGTTTTCCTTTATAATTTTTCACTTCCAGAATCAAGATCATATAAGGAGTAACGACTACAGCATCCATCTGAAAATAGTAATTTCGGATGTTCTGCAGACGAAGCTGATAAAGAATCAAGCAGTTTTCCGGGAGAAACTGAAGATAGTAAGGGAGCATTTTCTCTCCCTGATAGCCTGCATGCTGCTGATAATAACACTGGTGGATGCGAGGATATTCGGAGTGCGTAACAGGGAGGCAGGCCAGTAATGCCTCATACTCATCAAGCACCGGTGGGCGGATTTGCGGCTTTATTTCCATTGAACAGCTCCTTTTTGTCAATATTTATCATTATATGGTAATTTAATGAAATTTTAAAGCTGTTTCGTATGCTCAAACGGTCCTTTTTCTACGCCTATCCTATTTCTAAGGATCGGTAGTTTGGAAATTCTGCCACTTCTTTTCTTTTTTCTCCCATTCTGTCCTGTATTTCCGCCATTACCTGAATTATTTCTGCCACTTCTCCTGATAATCCCGCCACTCGCCATTAATTCTCCCGTTTCTCCTGATAATTCTGCCACTACTTTCTCCTGTCTCAGCAGCTTAAAGCAGCGGAGACAGCAGGCGGGAAAATGCTTCCTTCGTCCGGATGACAGCTGACCGTTTCTGATAATCGTCCCACGTCAACTGGCTGCAGTGCTGCATATCTTTTTCAAAAGAGGCTTTCATCCCATGAGCGAGTGCTTTGTCGTACAAAAAGACGTTCATTTCAAAGTTGAGGCTCACGCTTCTCACGTCCATGTTCGTCGTGCCCACGGTGGTGATTGCATCATCCGTCGTCAGCGTTTTCGCATGCAGAAATCCTTCCTCATACTTGTAAATCTCTGCACCTTCTCTCAACAGCTCCCCGACATAATAGTAGGTCGCCCAGTATACGAAAGGATGATCCGGCTTGTTCGGAATCATAATTTTCACCTGGACCCCGCTCAAAACAGCCATGCGCAGGGCACTTAATAAACTCGAGTCAGGAATAAAGTACGGCGTTTGAATATAAATGTAATCCTCGGCTTCCTGAACCATTTTCAGGAAACCCTGATGCACCTGGTCCCGCTCGGCATCGGGTCCGCTGCGCACGATCTGCATCAACGTACCTTTCCCTGAAGCAGGAGGTTGAGGAAGAGCTTTATTTTTCAGTGTGCGTGAGTCATTCGGATTGGCTTTGTCCCAGTCCGAAAGCACGTGCTCGGCAAGGAAGAAAGCTGCCTGCCCTGTCATGCGCAGGTGGGTATCGCGCCAGTAGCCCAGCGATTCATTGAAGGAAACATATTTATCTCCAACATTAAACCCGCCCGTATATCCGATCATTTCATCAATCACAACGATTTTCCGGTGGTTCCGATGATTTACAGTTGCTTTACTCAGCGCTGTCCGCAGAGGAAAAAACGCTTTTGCTTTTCCGCCGGCGCGTCGAAAATCCTTAAGGAACTTTTTGTTTACGCTTAATGAGCCAAAACTATCAAACAGCAGGAAGACCTCTACCCCTTCGCCGGCTTTCTTTGTGAGCAGATTAATAAACCTGCGGCCCATCTCATCCTTTTCAATCCCGAAATACTGCACGTAAATGGTCGAACGTGCCTGCTCTATATCAGCATAGAGCCTTTTGAATTTTTCACTTCCATCGAGAATAAATTCTATTTCTTCCCCATAGATAAGCGGAGAAGAACTGTGATAAAGATGGATATCCATCACGCTGCTCTGTTTCTTCAGCAGATCTCCTTTTTCTGTAAACTGTTCCTTTTTGTCCTCATGCTGCTGACGCTGGAGAATTTTATCCGATTCGTATAAAAATGACTCGTCCCAGCGGCTTTTTTTCAGCTCTCTTCCAAACAGAAAGTACAAAAGAAGTCCAATAACCGGCACAAAAAACAGGACCATCAGCCAGGCCCACGTTGTTGAAGCACTTTTCTGCTCCCGGAAGATAATAATAAACCCAATAAAAATATTTATAATAACGATCAAATATCCGAGATAGTCCCACCACTCCAAGGTGCTGTCCCCTCTCTGTACGAAGTCTCTCTTTTTTCATTCCCCCTTCCTTCCCCAACAGAAACCTCTTCCCGGTAGAGCGGCCCGTTTCGCAGCATCTCCCGCTGGGGGAGCGGCACTGGAATGGTAATAGTGCCGCTTCTTTTGTTTTTTCTGACAGTTCGTCCCTTAATTCTGCCACTGTCCGACTTAATTCCACCGCTTCCTTCAGTATTTCTGCCACCCGCTGTTATTTCCACCATTTCTCTCTTTATTTCTCCCACAACAGTGCTGTCGTAACACTCTATGTATCTCACCGCTGCAGGGAGCCACCGTTAGTCCTAATATTCCCTTGAACCTCAAAAAAAGCCATTACCGTATTATCAGTTATGGCTTCAGGAGAGATTTTTCAGTTATTTCCTTTTCCTTTAGACGCAGCCTGGACGATGGCCCCTGCTATATCAGCTGCATTTTCCACCCCAAAGTTTCCGAGACTTACGACGCCGTGGATTTTCCCTTCTTCTACAACGAGCAGCCGTCTGATTTGGTGTTCCTGCATGATACGTGCAGCTTCTTCAATTGCAGTGTCCGGTGTGGCTGTGACTACTTCCTTTGTCATAATATCCGAGGCTTTTTTCTTCTCTATACTACCTTCCGCCAGTCCTCTCACAACAATATCACGGTCCGTCACGATACCAACGTATTCTTTTTTTCCAGTAAAGGAATGAACCCGACATCTTCCTTCTTCATAAGCTGCGCAATCGTTGATAATTCAGTACTGGCATCGGCTGTCTGCACGTGCGTGGACATATAATCTCTTACTTTACTCATTCATATTTCCTCCTCATGCGATATACCTTTCCATATTTCCCCTTTCTTTTATCAATAAACTACCTATATATAAATTAAGTATATAGAATCATACATACAGGTTCCGTAGTTCTTCAGGCTCTCCACCCCTGCAATTTTTTCACTAAAAAATGCCCGGCACCTAACGCCGGACATGCGGAAATCATTGTTGACTGCCCTTAAAGTCTTCCGGGTTTTCATCTTTACGAATCGGAGGCTTTTCTTTTTTCGTAACTCTGTAAGCCAGATGTCCCAGAGCCATAGCAGCAACAACGGCAAGGAGGGAGATTACCAGTACATCAAAAATCGTCTGCAGCGCACCACCGAAAGGATAGTCTCTAATAAACAGATGAACCAGAAAAACTATGACGACGACTGCACCAAATGCAATTTTCATCGTTGATCGGCCTCCTTCTATCTTTACTATTAATTTTCCTTTTATTCATATGATTCAAACGCTAATACTTGAAGACTCATTTATTTTACATAATTATGTATTTTCACACAGTGCAGGTATCTTTATCACATTTTTTTAAGAGACCTCCTTTTTAAGGTTTAAAAAAAGCCTCCTTCTGTAAAGGAGACTTTCTTTCTTTTCTTTCCATTTAAAACCACACCATGTAAACAATAGGGACTCTCGTGAGTATGACTAACACATTCAACGGAGTTCCGGCCTTCCCATACTCTCTGAACGGACAGCCTCCCGGACCGCATACAATCCTGTGCGTCTGAAAGCCGGGCGGAGTAATGAAACCGCTAGAAGCCGCAACCGATATCCTGTCTGGATGTCCATATAAGAAACGTCCATGGAGGCCGACGGGGAGCATTAATGCAGCTGAAGGAGTGCTTGTAATCATTTCCGTGAAAATATAAGTCGTGACCTAAATAACTGCCTGCAGCAGGATCATAAAAAGGACAAGCAGAATTTCCATCGTCATCAGGAAATATCCTTTACATCAGATCCTTCAGCGCTCACCGAATTTGTTCATGACATGCTCCACGACACGTGAAGCACATTCTTCAAGCGGAGTCCCGCTCGTATCGATGTGCAGATCCGCCTGCTCCGGCACTTCGTACGGACTGGAAATCCCTGTGAAATTGGGAATTTCCCCGGTACGTGCCTTTTTGTACAATCCTTTCACGTCCCTGCGCTCACATTCTTCAAGCGGGGTGCTCACATAGATTTCAATGAAATTCTCTCCGATTATATCCCGGGCGTTGGACCGGTCCTGTTCATAAGGAGAAATAAAGGAAGCAAGTGTGATAACACCGGCATCGTTCATGAGCCTGGCCACTTCTGCGATACGGCGGATATTTTCCACCCGGTCCTCTTCCTTAAAACCGAGGTTTTTGTTCAGGCCGTGCCGCACATTATCTCCATCAAGCAGCATCGTATGATAGCCGCTTGCAACGAGACGTTTTTCCACTTCGTTGGCAAGTGTCGATTTTCCCGATCCTGACAGGCCGGTGAACCAGATCGTCCCCGGCATCTGCCCTTTCTGCTGGGAACGGATCTCGCGGGTTACATCCGAATCCTGCCAGACGACGTTTTCCGAACGGCTCAATGGACTCTCAATCACTCCGCAGGCCGACGTCATGTTGGATACCCGGTCGATCAGAATAAAGCCGCCGAGCGCTTCGTTATCGGCAAATGAGTCAAATACCATATTTTCAGAAAGAGATATTTCGCACTCCACGAGCTCGTTTTTAAATACTCTATCTGCCGGGATAAAGTCTCCTGTATTAATATCAATTTTATGTTTTACCGTCATAACGGTACCCGGAAGAATATTCGTGCCGGCTTTGATAAAGTAGTTCCGGCCGGGCACAAGCGGGCTGTCGTCCATCCAGAGCAGTGTCGCGGTGAACATGTCTGCGGTGGAAACATTCGGATTTGTCGTGAGTACGCAGCCGCGCGAAACATCTACTTCCCGGTCGAGCTGGACAGTTACAGGTTCGCCTGTACCTGCGGCTTTTTCTTCACGGTCTGTGACAAACAGGCTTTTCACCTTCGCTTTCTCTTTACTGGGAAGGGAAGTAATTTCGTCGCCGACCGTCACTTCTCCGGCTTCCACCTGTCCCTGAAAGCCCCGGAACTGCTGGTTCGGACGACTGACCCGCTGCACCGGCATTACGAAATCTTCTTTGTCTTTTTCATTAAAAACATCTATATTTTCCAGGCATTCCAGAAGAGACATCCCTTTATACCAGAGTGTGTTTTCCGACTGCTTTGTAATATTGTCCCCTTCTGTGGCAGATACCGGGATGACAGTAACGCTGTCTATATCAAAGTCGTAGGTAATTTTTGTGAATTCCTTCTTAATTTCTTCAAAGCGTTCCCGATCGTATTCAATGAGGTCCATTTTATTAACGGCAAGAACGAGATGCTTGATGCCCATAAAGGAGCAGATGCGTGCATGCCGCCGCGTCTGGGTGCTTACTCCTTTGGCAGCATCCACAAGAATAACGGCTGCTTCTGCAAAAGAGGCTCCCACTGCCATGTTACGCGTATATTCTTCATGTCCCGGCGTATCCGCTACAATAAACGAACGGTTTTCTGTTGTGAAATAGCGGTAGGCGACATCAATCGTTATCCCCTGTTCTCTTTCTGCCATCAGGCCGTCCAGCAGCAGGGAATAGTCAATGTCCCCGCCCCGGCTCCCGACTTTACTATCGAGTTCCAGCGCTTTTTCCTGATCGGCAAAAAGCAGCTTCGCGTCATAGAGCATGTGGCCTATCAACGTTGATTTCCCATCATCTACACTTCCGCACGTAATGAATTTCAGCAAGCTCTTCAATTTAGAAATACCCCTCTCTTTTCCGTCTTTCCATACTTCCTGCTGCTTCCTGGTCGATCACACGGCTCGTTCGTTCCGACGACACCGCTCCGAGTGTTTCTTCAATAATTTCCTCAAGCGTGGAGGCGGTGGACTCTACTCCCCCGGTAAGCGGATAGCAGCCCAGCGTTCGGAAACGCACGCTGCGGTCCACGATTTCCTCCTCTTCCTCGAGAGGCATCCGGTCATCATCCACCATCACGATATTATCCTCCCTGTAAATTACCGGGCGCTTCCTGGCAAAATAAAGCGGGACAATGTCGATATTTTCCCTGAGAATATACTGCCAGATATCTTTTTCTGTCCAGTTCGACAGCGGGAAGACCCGCATGCTTTCGCCTTTATTAATTTCCGTATTGAACAGCTTCCACATCTCCGGTTTCTGATTTTTCGGATCCCAGGCATGGTTTTTGTTCCGGAAGGAAATGACCCTTTCCTTGGCGCGTGATTTTTCTTCATCCCGGCGCCCGCCTCCGAAAGCAGCCGTAAATCCGTATTTATCGAGACCTTCTTTTAACGCCTGGGTCTTCATAATATCGGTGTAGGCTGCCCCGTGGTCAAATGGGTTAATTCCCTGTTCCGCCCCCGCTTCGTTCGTATGTACAATCATTTCAATGCCGAGCTCTTCTGCTTTCCGGTCCCGAAACTCGATCATTTCCTTAAATTTCCATGTTGTATCAATATGCATAAAAGGGAACGGCGGCTTTTCCGGATAAAACGCTTTAAGCGCGAGATGAAGCATCACTGAGCTGTCTTTCCCTATCGAATAGAGCATGACAGGTTTTTCGCATTCCGCCGCCACTTCCCGGATAATATAAATCGCTTCTGCTTCCAGTTGATCCAGATGGGTTAATTCTTTCATCTTTGATTTCCTCCTCTTATCTTTTTCATTCACACTGCCGCACCGCATAAAAAGCCAGCTCTCAGAGCAGCAATACTCTCTTAGAGCCGGCATCTTTTATTCTATTTCTTTTAAAAGTTCATACGCTTCCGCGAAATTTTTTACTTTGAGCAGTTCTTTCCGGAAGTCTTCATCCCTTAATTTACTTGCGATCATCTGCATAATCCGGAGATGCTCCTCTCCGTTATCTCCTTCCGGTGCCGCAACCATAAAGATCAATTTCACAGGAGCTCCGTCATGACTGTGCCAGTCTACGCCGCCCTGGACAATACCGAATGCAACCCCCGGTTTAATTACAGCATCCGACTGCCCGTGCGGTACGGCTACTTCATGTCCGATTCCGGTGGAAGCCTGCGCTTCCCGTTCAAGAATGGCTTTCTTAAAATCGGCCTTGGAATTGATCGCGTTATCTTCTGCGAAAAGCTCCATCATTTCCTCTATAATTTCTTCCTGTGTCGTCCCTTCGAGCTGGGTATTGATTAAGTCTTCCGACATCTGGTCTATTAATTTCACTTCCATTCCTCCATCCATTGCGCATGTTTTACAGTACGTGTTCCCCATCCCTGCTCTGTTTAATCGTTGAAAGAGCCGTTTTTCTTTTTCAAGATACAATCTATTTATTCCAAATAATACCACAACAAGTGTATACTAAGCACAGATACTATGCAAAGGAGAGAACGCCCCATGAAAAAACATATAGTCGTACTAATTGCAGCAGTCTCTTTATTTTTAACGGCCTGCGGCAGCAGCGAAGAACCGGCGGCTCCGGAAAATAATAACGAAGCCCCGGCAGCAGAAAGCGCACAGCTGGAAAACGACGATCCTTTTGAGAATGCGGAAAGTGAGCCCGCTGAAGAAGCGGACGAGGGAGCGGATTCTCCCGAAGACGTCACCGTCACCCTTCCTGCAGATTTCATGGAGGAAGTGGACGGAGACCCTGAAGAAATTCTCGCCGCGGAGGAAGAGGAAGGCATCCGTGATATTTCCGTCGATGACGAGGGAGCAGTCACCTATACGATGAGCGGAGAGAAGCACAGCGAAATGATGGAGGAGCTTGCCGCAGATCTGCGGGAGAGTATGGATGAAATTGAAAACAGCGGGGATTTTCCCTCTATTCAGGAAGTAGAGAATAACGAAAGCTTTTCCGAGTTCACTTTCATTGTTGAGCGGGAAGCGTATGAAGAGGGATTTGACGCCTTCGCGTCGTTTGCCATTGCTATCTCCGGTATGTTCTATCAGCTCTTTGCCGGAGTCGACCCCGATGATTACGAAGTTGTCGTCCATGCCGAGGATGAAGAAACCGGAGAAGTGTTTGAAACGGTAACGTTCCCGGATGATATGGAATGAAAGTATCTCTTTAACTAAAAGCTGCCTTGGAAATAAAATAGATAAGCGATAGACATACGCTTTCGTTTCCATGCGGACGCTTTCCGGGCGGGCCGGAGTCGCCCCATGTCCTCTTCCGCTTACGGTAAAAAGATAGAGAAGTATCTGCCATCTAATAAAGAAAATTCCTTCTTGAAAATCATTCATCCCCCCTTATAGAGGGGAAATTCCATTCCTGTAAAAGGACATTTTCATCCTTTATGGTGCAAGGTTTTTGCATAAGTGTCTCTGTTAAAGTCAAGCGTTGATTAATGTAGAAAACTTCGCTGCAGCTCTGCCGTGGAGGATCTTTCCGGGTAGGACCTGTGTCCTGCGGGATCTTCCAATCTCCTTCTTCCACGGGCATGTTTCCGCTTCATTTTTTTGTACCGAAAGAGCCATACTTGTGTTTTTTAACGAACAATATTTCTCATTCCTCTAAAACCAGGGGCAGGGCAGAGACGCCTGCGGAAAAAGAAAGCGGGAAGATACTCCCGGACGTCAGGAAAGCGGCGTGCGCGGCAGGCGGAAGAGCCGCCTGCCCTCCAACAACAACACGGTACTTTAACAAAGCCTAACTAAAAAGAAGAAATGCCTTCACGACTGGTGTCATGAAGGCATTTTGATTTTGCACGCCAAGGAAAAGACATTTTAACGAATTCCCGCAGGGGTTTCTCCCATCTTCCGTCAAATTAATCTGTCTATTACTAATTTTCATTTTATACAGGAAACAAAAGCAGTTCTCCCGGAAAATTTCGTTTAGAGATAACTTTATTCCGTTACCAGCTCCAACTCCACTGGAATAAATTCTTCTATTTCATTTCCTTCGATAACGTCCATGGATGCCTGGACAGCTTCTTCCCCGATCAAAGTCGGCTGCTGTGCGACAGTGCCACCCATTCTTCCTTCTTCCACAGCTTCTACAGCATCCTCCGTAGCATCGAAACCGATGACCACAACATCTTCGTTTCCTGCTGCTTCAATTGCTTGGAGAGCTCCGAGAGCCATTTCATCGTTATGAGCAAATACACCGGTCAAATCCGGATTACCCTGCAGAATATTCTCCATTACCGTTAAACCTTCTGCCCGGTCAAAATTTGCGGTCTGGGAAGTCACGACGTCCAAAGAATCTTCAGCTACGTTATTAAAACCTTCACCACGTTCACGGGCAGCGGAGGAACCGGAGATACCTTCCAATTCTGCTACAGGACTGCCTTCTCCTACAAGATCCACCATTAGTTCCGCAGCCATTTCTCCGCCTGCCACGTTATCGGAAGCAATATGAGTTACTACTTCTCCTTCGTCTGCCGCCCGATCTACCGTAATAACCGGAATGTCCTGGTCATTAGCATTTTCCACTGCACTGATTACAGCTGTCGAATCAGTCGGGTTTACCATGAGAACATCGATATCACGCTGAAGCAGGTCTTCAATATCGCTTACCTGCTTGGAGTTGTCATCCTGAGCATCCACCATAATAAATTCAACACCAAGCTCTTCTGCTTTAGCTTCAGCTCCTTCTTGAAGCGTTACGAAAAAGGGATTATTTAACGTAGAAATAGAAAAGCCAACTGTGTATTCTGCATCCTCATTTCCGGCTGTTTCAACTTCTGTATTTTCTGAACCGGAATTATTACCGCTTCCTTCGTTTGCTGCTTCTTCATTATTTTCCACCGGGGATTCTGTCGAACAGGCCGCTGCTAAAAGTACTGCTGCCAGCATCATTACTAATACAAAAATCTTTTTCATTATTAATTCCTCCTATGCTGATTTTTTGCGGTCTAATAAAACCGCTAACAGGATGACCGAACCTTTGACCACCTGCTGGAAAAATGAACTAACACCCAATAAGTTGAGGCCATTATTTAATACCCCTATGATCAAGGCACCAATTAAAGTGCCGACAATCCAACCTCTGCCTCCCGTTAAACTCGTTCCTCCTAGAACAACTGCCGCAATAGCATCCAGTTCATACATGGTTCCCGCTGTAGGCTGTGCAGAATTCAGCCGCGAAGTTAAAATCATTCCGGCCAGAGCCGACAGCATACCAGTCAGGGAATAGACGTATATTTTAATACGATCTGCTTTAATACCTGACAAAACAGCGGCTTCTTCATTACCTCCTACAGCATAAACTCTTCTTCCAAAGGTTGTTTTCTTTAATATGAGATACAGCACTGCAAATGCAATCATCATCGTAATGGCAGGAACAGGTATACCAAGGAAGTATCCTCTTCCCAGCATTTCAAATGCAGCAGACTCACCAAGTCCTGAAACTGGTCTTCCGTCTGTTAAAACGAGCGTTAAACCTCGGTATATCGTCATCGTAGCTAGTGTAGCAATGAATGGCGCGACTTTTCCTTTCGCTATGAAAACCCCGTTAAATGCACCGAGCACAGCTCCTGCGAGCAGACCGACCATAACTGCCAGTATGGGATCCAATCCCGAGGCCATAAGCGATGCTGAGACAGCGGACGCGAGTGCCAGAGTCGAACCAACAGAGAGGTCAATACCTCCGGTTAAAATCACGAATGTCATCCCGAACGCAATTAAGGCATTAATCGATACCTGCCTCAATACATTCAGCAGGTTCGCCGGAGAAAGAAAACCTGGATTCAAAATAGTAATAATCGCCATAATGATAAACAGCCCGATAAATGGCCCGAGTGTTCTCATAATGGAAGCTAATTGCCTACGTTTTTTCATGTCTGTCTCCTCCTGTCGCGAAGTGCATGATTCTTTGTTCACTTAATTCTTCTCTCTCCAAAACGGTCATTAACTTCCCTTCCGACATGACACCTACTCTTGTACTCATCCCAATCACTTCCGGAAGTTCTGAAGAAATCATGATAATTGCTACTCCTGTTTTAGCAAGATCAACCATAATGTTGTAAATCTCTTTTTTTGCACCGATATCAACCCCTCTTGTAGGTTCATCAAGAATCAGCACACGCGGCTTCATATAAAGCCATTTGGCAATAACGACTTTCTGCTGATTTCCCCCGCTGAGAGATTTAGCCGCCTGATTAGGCCCCGAAGTCCGTACACTTAGTTTATTGATAAGTTCTTCATAAAGAGCCCGCTGCTTTTTGGAAGAGATCCATCCGTAATCTGAAATTTTTTCCAGATTGGTCATTTCTAAATTTTCCCTTATTGAAAAATCGACCACAAGTCCTTTAGACTTTCGATCTTCGGAAATAAAACCAATGCCATGATCGATAGCGTCTTTCGGAGAATTTATCTTTACTTTCCTTCCGTCAATAAATACCTCTCCCGAATCTTCTTTTCGATAACCAAAAACTGTTTCCACAATTTCAGAGCGCCCCGATCCCATTAATCCGGATATCCCCAGTATTTCTCCTTCCCGGACGTACAGAGAAACATCTTTGAATAAACCAGCTTTTGAAAAGTTTTTTATCTCAAGTTTCACTTCCCCCGGAGTTGCATCATTTTCCGGAAAGCGTTCTCCGATTTCCCTTCCAACCATCATGTTGACTACTTCATCGAAGGTAAGAGCAGCAATTTCTTTCGTCCCCACATAGGTTCCATCCCTGAGAACCGTCACTCGCTGGCACAAGTCGAAAATTTCCTCCATCCTGTGGGAAATATAAATGAATGAAACACCTTCTTTTTGAAGCTCTCTAATCGTTTGGAATAAAGTGTCGATCTCCCTGTCGGTCAGTGCAGCAGTAGGTTCATCCATAATGATAATTTTGGCATTCGTCTCGAGTGCCTTAGCAATTTCAATGAGCTGCTGCTGTCCTACAGACAAAGTCCCCGCCCGGCGTGTTACAGGAACTTTCAATCCCAGATTTTCGAGCGCCACCTCCGCTTCTTCATTCATCTGCTTTGTTTTCATCCAACCAAATTTTCCAGCCGTGATCTCTTTTCCGAGAAATAGATTTTCCGCAGCTGTCAACTCTGGAAGAATGTTTAATTCCTGGTGAATGACAGCTATTCCATCTTTCTCTGCTTCACGTGGATGTTTGTAATGAACTGGTTCCCCATTTACGTGAACTTCTCCGGCATCACGTTCATAAATTCCGGTCAAAATTTTCATAAGCGTAGATTTACCAGCTCCATTTTCCCCCATCAAAGCATGAATTTCCCCTTTTTCTAAAGAAAAATCTACCCCTTTCAGCACCTGGTTTCCACTAAATGCTTTATCAATGCCCTTCATATTAATAATCACGGCGGTCACCTCCTTAAAATATAACCCCTGCCTGAAGAATTACATTGGCATATGGAGTGTTCTCACCAGTGCGGATAATTACTTTTGCCTTTCGTGTCCGCTCTTTAAATAACTCATGTGGAATGTAAGTAAGAAAAAGCTGTTGATGTTCTATTATCTGAGTAACTTTTGAATTGCTGGTACTGCTTTCTTCGGCCGCCACAAGTCCTTCAACCTGCATCTCCTTCATCAAAAGTTTAAAAATTTCTGCAAAATCCGGATATCCCAAACGAAGGCTCACATCGATGCACAGAACATCATCCGGAATAGGAAGGCCGCAGTCCGCTATAACAATCTCATCTGTATGACCGAGTTTCGCCAGGATACCTGCTATATCACGATTAAGTATTCCGTTTTTCTGCATACGGACCTCCCTTTTCCAATAATTGCATTACCGCCTTTTTCAAAGGCATACCACCCTGAGCGCCAAATTCCGTTACGGATATAGCTGCAGCAGCGTTGGCAAATGAGACGGCCTCTGTAACAGGCTTTCCTGCAGCAAGGGAAGAAGCAAGAGCTCCATTGAACGTATCTCCAGCTCCCGTCGTATCCACAGCAGTAACAGAGAATCCTGGAATAACTGTTTCAGCTCCCGGCAGCAAAACTCCCTCTCCTCCGAGCGTGACGATCATTTTATTAGAAAAGGTATGTCCATCAAACAGTTCGTCCCTTTCCGTTTCATTCGGAGTTATCCAAGTCGCTTTCTCCCAGAAAACCTTCTTCAACTTTTGGGCAGGTGCAGGGTTAATAACTACCGGCACCTGATGCGCTTCACAAATTCTCAGCACTTCTTCGACCGTTTCGAGAGGAATTTCAAATTGAATGAGTACGATATCACTTTCCCTGAGAACTTTTTCATGGCGCCTTACATACTCTGGAGTAACCTTCAAATTGGCTCCCGGCGTTACGATGATACGGTTATCTCCTCCTGATAGAAGAATGGTAGCAACCCCTGTACTGATGCCTGTAACCGGTTCCACATAATCCGTACAAACCTTTTCTTTTTGCAGATTTGCAATCATTTCTTTCCCAATTGCGTCTTCTCCAACTTTTCCGAGCATCGTAACATCAGCTCCAAGTTTGGCAGCAGCCACGGCCTGATTTGCTCCCTTCCCCCCGGGTACGGTGTGGAATGCTTCTCCAAGAATCGTTTCTCCCTGCTTCGGCATTTTTTCCGAAGTCGTCACCATGTCGACATTAATGCTCCCGACTACCGTCACTTTTCCAGTCATTTTTTACCTCCTCTGTCGTTCCTCTTACAATAAGTTTTACAGGAAGTTCGTGATAAATCTTATCGTGTGGGTTTTTTTCGATTTGCTTGATCAACAGCCGGGCTGCTAGTGCTCCCATTTTATAAATAGGCTGTTCGATCGTCGTCAGTCCCGGGACCAGCATGCTGCCAAGCGGAATTCCATCAAACCCTATGACCTTTACGTCATCAGGTACTTTCTTTCCTAATATTGCGAGAGCATGCATAGCACCGGCTGCAGTAATGTCACTGCCTGCAAAAATTCCATCTATAGAAGGATTGGAACGAATCAATTTCAGCGTTGTCTGCTTAGCCTTCTCCATGTCAAATCCCGCATTCTTGATGATGTAGGGGATTTTTTCTCTTCTCACAACTTCCATAAAACCTTCATATCTTTCATCAGCGGGTCCTACTCCCTCCGGACCCCTCAGATGTGCAAGATGTCTGCACCCATTATCAAGCAGGTGGGTTGCGGCTAATTCTGCCCCTTTTCTATTTTCGGAAACGACCGTAGGGATATTTTCACCAAGTATACGGTCCAGGGCAACTAGCGGAAGATCCAGCTGATGATAGGCTTCCTGTTCCTGACTGCTCGTGGATAAAATAATTCCGTCTACATATTTTTGTTTTAATGCTTCAAAATATTTTTGTTCTTTCTCAACTTCCTCATCTGTGTTACAAAAAACCACCGTGTATCCATAGGCAAGGGCTACGTCCTCTACTGCCCGGGCGAGCTCCGGGAAGAACGGATTGCTGATATCGGGAAGTACGAGACCAATCATACCGGATGTTTTATGATATAAAGATCGTGCTACGGCGTTCGGCCGGTAATCCAGTTTTTTAATAGCTGCCGAAACAGCTTTCTCAGCTTCTTTGCTCACGTATCCTTTTTTGTTAAGAACCCGTGAGACAGTTGCTACTGACACACCGGCCTGCTTCGCCACATCTTTAATTGTCGGCATAATTGTCTCTCCTTCATTTTCTGTAACCGGTTACATGAAATTCTAATATGTAACCGGTTACATGTCAAGCAGTGTTTTAGGTTTTGTTATAGATTATTCCAGAAAATTTTTCTTAATCTTGTCTCGGTACTCGTCTGCTGCCACCTGAACTGTTCATGGGACCTCTGTTTTTCTTGTTTTTAGGCATGTTTCCACTTCATTTGGATTTTTGAATACAAAAAAAGACGGCCATCTATTTGAACGAAGGATTTGTAAAGTTAAAAAACAAAGCCACGGCAGAGCCGCAGCAAAGTTTATACTTTCATCAACATCAGACTTGGCTCTTACGTAAAAAAGGGTATACGTTTTTCTGCTAATTTTTCTTGAGGAGTTCTTCTACTGAAAAACCCGATAGAACAGACTTTCATAGATAATTGATATTCGTTTCATTAGAATTTATTAAATATTCTTCTTGTTATTCCTACGTTCACGTAAAAGCCCAGACTTTAACAAAGCTAGAGAAAAAGAATAATGTTTTTCTGCGCTCTTCTCTGTATTTCCGCCGTTGGATTTGGTAATTCTGCTATTTTCTACAGCACTTCACCAGCATTTACGGCACATGTTCCTATTCACCGATCAAACTCCAATGCCTCCAGTATTTCCTCCTCCAAGTAAGGAGCGAGGGTTCGGGCATACGGCACAGAGATGTGGTGGGAGTCCCTGTAAGCCATGACATTTCCATAAGCAGGACCGCATGTGTCGTCGCCGCAAAAGTAGTCACTGAGATCGGCATAGTACACGTTTTCCGGCTGCTCGTCCCCAAGCTTTTCCCACGCACTTGGTTCCGGGAGCACTTCGTCTCTTGAAACGGAACACTCCTCCGCTTCTGGCCCGTTTCGTTCTAAACAAACGGGAACATCTTCAGGGAACCACGGATTATCCCTTATCGCAAATACACGCAGATTTTCTTCTGCGAGCTTTTCCCATCGTTCTCTGTAACCCGAAGGCACCCTCCCTGGAGAAGATCCGGCATCAGCCGTTGTGAAAACAAGATCCGGATTAATTTCTATAATTTCTTCCATCAATCTCTCGTTCCATTCAGCGCAGCTTTCTTCTTCATCTTCAGGATTCCTAAAGCGGCAGGCGCTCTTCGTTATCGAATAAACTTTCAGATTATGTTCTTCGACGAATTCTTCAAAAGCTGGAATCCAATGGGCAGAATGCGAACCGCCGACCAAAGCAATTTCCGCTTCCGGATTGTCTTCTTCCCCGAAAGTACAGACGATGACTTCTGAATCTTCTTCTGTCTGATGACACCCTTCCTCATACACAAACGGCATTTCTTCACGAGCGTTCGCGGGGATCGGAATAATATCGTCCTGTTCAAAAGTATCTTCCACTCCGAGAGCGAGTACCTGGGCGCCGGGGTGGGATTCATCTCCAATGCTCTCAGCTGCCGACTGCTCAAGGAAATTTACGTATAAGGAAAATCCGGCCACAAACAGCACAACCGGCAGTGCAATCATTCCGGAAACAACCGCGCTGGCAGATTTCGTACGCATGCCTTTTCGAAAGCGGATCGGATTTTCAATGAATCTTACACTGGCATACGAAAGGAGAAAAGAAAGCCCGATCAGCAGCATTCCACCCCATAATGTAACCGACGTATTGCCCGTAATCTCATAGTAATATATCAGCAGCGGCCAGTGCCATAAGTAAAGCCCGTAGGATAAACCGCCGATTTTCGTCATTACAGGAGCTGAAAGCAGCCGGTTAGCTGTAAATGTGTCTTCATAGTTTCGGTTTAAAATAATAAGTACGCCGCCGGTTGTCGGAAGAAGCGCGGCCCAACCAGGGAAGTTCTGAGTCAGCCCGACGAGCGGACCGGAAAGCAGCAGAAGCAGCAGTCCTGCCCATCCCATCACAAACCCCACTTTTCTATTCACTCGTATTTTTGTTATGCAAAGAGCGAGAAGTCCGCCTAATCCGAACTCCCATACGCGGGTCAGCGTATTAAAATAAGCTCCTTCCGGATTAACGCCCGTTAAGTATAAGGAAAAGCTGAAAGATCCTGCTGTAAACAGAGCGAAAACCCAGGTTAATACTTTAGGAAGCGGAAGGGTGCTCTTCGTCCATTTTAAAACAAGAAGCGTCACGAAAAAAGTAAGCCCCCATATTAAATAAAACTGTCCCTGAATCGACATCGCCCAGAAATGCTGAAAGGAGGACGCTTCAAAGTTCTGTGCCAGGTAATCGGTCGAGGTCACAGCTAGATGGATATTCTGAAAATAAGCAGCAGAAGCGATAATTTCATCTGTAAGCTGGCTCCACATCGTCTGCGGAAGTATCAGGACACTCAATACTGCGTTCACAAACAGCACCAAAAATCCAAGTGGAAATAACCTCTGGGACAGTTTCACCACAAAGCCGGCAACGTCCACTCTCCCATCCCTGTGATACATTTTGACAAGTATCGTCGTGATCAAAAATCCGGATACGATAAAAAAGATATCCACGCCTCCGGAAACTCCGCCAATCCAGTAGTGGTAAAGAATGACGAGCACCGCTGCCACAGCCCGCAGTCCTTCAATTTCCAGCAGTTTTCCTTCTTTATGCACCAGAGACCCCTCCCTTTTGATCACAGGCAACAGGAAAAAAAGCATCTTTTCCTGAAATGCTTTTTCTTGTACTTAAAGAACACAGCCTATCGGATACAAAAAATTTCGTCTATGGAGATGGGTGTACGTTATGATAAAGAAAGAAGCCTCAATGAGATTTCCGCTCAGATGTATACTTAATTATATTCCCCTTTTTAACAAATGAATGTATAAATGCCTGCACAACGGGAAATGTTGTAAAAGCACGCCTGTGATTGCCGCCGCATAAAGTTCAGCCACATATTCAGCCGGCTATTCTCCTATTTTCAGACGTTTTTAAGTGAAAAACGGCCTTGGGTAACTGAATGGGCTGCTTCAGCAGACGCTGAGGGAGGGTGTAAGGTCGTATTTCCACCGTTTCTCCGTGTATTTCTGCCGCTCCTCATGTTATTTCCACTACTCGACGGCATAATTCCACCATAACCCACGATAATTTCACCACTTCTCAATAATTCCGCCATTTCCGGTCCCCCGTCCTCTCCCTTCCCACAACTTTATCGAAAAAATTTGTACACCCGGAGAGTAATGGTGATATACTAAAAATAAATGTTTGTGAAAACATTCACCAAGTCCCGTTGGAAAACCGCTGCTTCACAGGCAGCAGCAAGCTGCGGCCGGCTGGACTTTATTTATCGAAAGGGGAATACATAATGAAGATTAATTTTCTTACGCAGATTTTTATCGCCTTTGTGCTGGCGGTGATTCTCGGCGCGGTCGTCGGTCCATCGATTGAGGTTGTTTCTCCGCTCGGGGATGCCTTTCTCCGGCTGATTCAGTTTATTATCGCACCGCTCATTCTTGCCACGCTCGTCGTCGGGGTGGCTGGACACGGGGACTTGAAGCGTGTCGGGCGCATGGGTGGAAAAACCGTCGCCTATTACCTCGTGACGTCCGCCATTGCAATCTCGCTCGGTCTCGGAATGGGCTTTCTTTTTTCTCCCGGAGAAGGAGTCGACATTCCGACGGAGAGCATAGACGAATCCGCTGCCGAAACCGAAGGCACGGAGGGAATTGTCGATACGCTCTTAAACATTATTCCAACCAACCCATTTGAATCTCTCGTCGAAGGGAATATTCTGCAGATTATTTTCTTTGCGCTGTTTTTAGGGGTTGCCATTTCTGCAGTCGGAGAAAAAGCCCGTCCGGTACTGACCTTTTTCGAAGCCTTCTCGGAAGTGATGTTTAAAATTACCGGACTCGTCATCATGCTCGCTCCGATCGGGGTATTCGGCCTTGTCGCACCGATTATCGGAACTCACGGTCTAGGTGTGCTTCTGCCTCTGCTGCAGGTCATACTCGCCATGATTGCCGCATGTGTGATCCACGTTGTCGTTACGTACGGCATCGCTGTAAAAACACTCGGCAGAATGAGTCCGATTACGTTTATTAAAGGAATTGCGCCGGCTGCGATTTTTGCTTTCAGTTCTGCAAGCAGTGCCGGCACGCTTCCGCTCACCATTAAAAATACGACTGAAAATCTCGGTGTTTCAAAAGGAACGAGCAGCTTTGTCCTGCCGCTCGGAGCGACAATTAACATGGACGGCACCGCCATTTATCAAGGCGTGGCAGTCATCTTCATCGCCCAGTTTTACGGCATCGATCTCAGTGTCATGCAGCTGCTTACGGTGGTTCTCATCGCAACCCTCGCCTCCATCGGTACAGCCGGCGTTCCCGGTGCCGGTCTGATTATGCTCACGCTCGTACTGACAAATATCGGACTGCCGCTTGAAGGCATTGCGCTGATTGCCGGTATTGACCGGATTCTTGATATGTTCCGTACTTCTGTCAACGTTATCGGTGACGCTTCCGCTGCGGTCATCGTCGACCGGAAAGAGCCGATGGACGAAGAAAAAGCAGCTTGACCGCAAGTAACGTAAAAGAAAAGAGAAGCTCCATGACGCCAAACCGTCATGGAGCTTTAGAGTGTTGATTAAGTAAAGAAAGAAGTATATGTATTCTATTCCTTGTATTTTCTCTTCCGCTTACCGGCGGAAGCCTGCCGTGGGGCTTGTCTTCAACTCCGGTTTCTCTATACCTGCCGGAGACCCAAACAAAAAAAGCCGTCCAAAGGCGGCCTTTATTTCTGCTGATAATACTCCATCGTCCTCTTAAGCCCCTCCGCCAGAGACACCTTGGGACTCCAGCCGGCTGCTTCGTGAAGGCGCTGATACGAAAGAAAGCTGTGGCGGATATCACCCGGCCGGGGGTCTCCGTGATCCGGTTCAGGATCTTTTCCAGCTGCACGGCTCAGCTGCTGAAGAAGCTCGTTAATGCTCGTCTGCGTCTCAGAACTGACGTTATAAACACCGCGGACCGTTTCTTTATTAAGAGCTTCAATGACAGCCTCTGCCACGTCTTTTACGTAGACAAAGTCGCGTGTCTGCCCGCCGTCTCCCTGAATATATACCTGCCTTCCTGCAAGAAGAGCCTCGCAGAAAATCGTAATAACCCCTGCTTCGGTGTCGACGGTCTGCCGAGGTCCATAGACGTTCGCAAAGCGAAGCGCAGCGGTGCGGATTGAATAAAGCCTCGCATAGGACTGAATATACTGCTCCGCTCCAAGCTTTGAAGTTCCATACGGAGAGAGCGGCTCTTTCGGAGACACTTCCATAATCGGAAGTCTGTCCACATCCCCGTAAACAGCCGCGGAAGAGGCAGAAACGAACCGGCTTACCCCCGTCTTTCTCGCTGCTTCGAGCATATGGACAGTACCTAGAATATTGATAGACAGATCCTCTTCCGGTTTTTCGAGCGACGGACCGACTTTACTCTGCGCCGCCAGATGAATAATGCCGTCCGGCTGATGACGGGCAACTGACTGTTCTACAAGCTCTTTATCGCGGATATCCCCTTTAATGAACAGCGCTTCCGGCGGAATATTGCCAGCCGTTCCGGTCGTCAGGCTGTCGTAAACGACGACACGGTCCCCACGTGAGAGCAGCCGCTCAACGACGTGGGAACCGATAAATCCGGCTCCGCCTGTTACAAAAATAGTCTGCATATAAAAAGCCCTTTCTTCAAACCGAATCTAAAAGTTCAGCGATGAATTCTTTCTTCTTGATGGATCGTCTTTCTTATTCTCTTCCGGAAGTTCCAGCTTTTTAGACTGATCATCCCATCCCCCTTCCGACTTTGATTTATCGAAAACGACAAGGCACGTTTTTAACAGAATAATGATATCAAGCCAGAGACTGTAGTTGCGGATATAGTAAAGGTCGAAGCGGAGCTTATCCTCTGCATCCGTCGTATATTTCCCCATAACCTGCGCATACCCGGTGATCCCGGGTTTTACACGGTTCCGGTAGCTATAGTGGTAATACTTCTGCGTGAGCTCCTTAATGAAAAACTCCCGCTCCGGCCGCGGACCGACCAGGGACATGTCGCCTTTTAACACGTTAAAAAGCTGCGGCAGCTCATCAAGACGTGTGGACCGGATAAGCTTGCCGACTTTCGTGATCCGTTTGTCATCGGATGACGCAAGAATAGGACCGGTTGTGCTTTCCGCTCCCTGAATCATCGAACGGAATTTGTAGATCGTAAACGGCCGGTTATTTTTCCCGAGCCGCTCCTGTGAATAAATGATATCTGCTTTTGGATCTTCCAGTTTAACCATTACTGCCGTAATAATAAGCGCCGGCGATGCGAGTATGATAAGTGTGAGCGATGACAGAAAGTCAAACACGCGCTTGAGAAACACCTTATCCCACGTGAGCAGGAAAGGACGCACCCCCATAACGAGCGTATCCTCCATCGGAGAAGTCGTCGATTTCTGCAGCAGCAGTTCGTACAGCTCCGGAATCACATAAACAACTTTATTCCGCTCCATCGCATAGTAAATGATCTGTGATTTTTTCTCTTTGGAAATATCTGTTGCCAGTACGACAAAGTCGACTTCATCCAAATAGTAATGAAGCTCCTCCATCGGAATATGTTCCGATACGTGCCGCACCTCTGTGCCTTTCAGCATCGGGTGGCGGATTTTATAAAGCAGCTTCGACGTACTTTCCCCATCCCCGATGAGAAGCACCTTGCCGATTTTACTGCCCCGCGTTACTTTCAAGTAAAGAACTTTGAAAATTACCATAAGGAACACCGTGAACACGCTCGCAATCAGGACGACCGAACGCGGCATTGCGAACTCGCGGAACAAGTAGGACGCAGCCATCGTGAAAAACGTCATGAGTGCTGTTGCCACAAGAATTTTGCGGACGATATCGCTTAAAGTATGCTTTCGGTCCAGGCTGTAAAGCTCATAGACAGAAATGAAAAACAGCCCGATCAGCAGAATCCACGGAAGAAGTGAAATAAACGCATCCCAGTTCCGGCCCGGAAAATCGAGATAACGGATATAAAACGCGCTGATATAGGCAATTAAAATACAAAGTAAATCCCCTAAAATAATTAGAAATTTATGTTTCCTGGTGTCAGCCATGCTATACATGTTAAAACCTCTCTCTATATCCCCCATTGCATCCACTATTGCAGCGTTGTTCATGCTCTTTTCATTATAGTGGTTTTAGGGGAGGTATGCTACTTTTTTTGGGAAATTGATACGTTAAAGTAACAGACGACAATTGGGAGGAAATGTTACAAAGAGATTCAGTACGACCTAAAAAAGCGCTCTCCATTTTGAAGATATTTGTCCGGCTGCTTCCCGCCGTGGGCGTTTTTTCACAGATGAGCTTCCCGCTTATTGCAGCGGGTTTTTATTTAATCCTGATAAAAGTCTCTAAGGAGAAAGTCGAAAGCATGAAACTATATTCCAGCGATTTCAAAACAAAAAGCCGGGACTATTTCACCCGGCCTGCTGAATTAATTTTTTTATTATGGTTTTTCTTTTACTGTTTCAGCTTTTGGAATTTTTGCAGACGTTTCTTCGAGGTATTCATAATACTGTGCTCTTGCTTCAGCAATTTCCAATTCGAAAAATTTTGTCCCGGGTGAAGTATTCACTTCAAAAAACCATAAACTTCCATTCGGCTCAATGCCAATATCTATCCCCATCGAATCAATTGGAAAATCGTAAAACTGCTGCACACAGGGAGGGAGATTTTCAGCAATATCAATCAGATTTTTTTTAATTTCCTGACCTCTGTCCCCAAACTGAACCTCCAAGAAAGAATCCCATTCGCTGACTGCTCCTCCTTGATTTACATTGGATGTGATTGCATTACTCATCCCAATTCTCGGAAGAAGGGTAATCCACTTCCACTTCCCATTTTTAGCCCGTCTCGTGTGTATCCGAATATCAAATGGATGATCTTCCTTCGTGCGGGATTTAATAAATGGCTGGACCAGGTATTTACGTTTTTTAAACTGTTCTTCTGTCATGGTTTCCATCTCTTTTTCCGACAATAATTCTGATTTCCTGTCTGTATGAAGATTATACCCATCGTTTGATTTTTCCGCCTCATAAATGCGTTTACCCTGATTTCCCTTCGACGGCTTCAAAATAACTTCCTTGTATTCTGTGAGGAAATCATCGATATCTTTCTTAGAATGAACCATTCTGTATGGAATCAATATATGTTTAAATGTACCGTCTTTTTCCAGCATCTCATATATCTCATTTTTTGACCCGATTCTATGTGTGGTCATAATACAATGCTTTTCAAGTTCTTCGTGCAGCTCTTTCGTGTCTTTCGTCGGGAGAGAATTATCGACTACTGAAGGGTAATCCACGCTTTTACGTACCCATTCATCTCTTACTAAAAAAAAGCCATTTATTTTTTTACTTTCCATGTTCACGTCCTGGGGTCTGAAATAAAAAAACTCAATCCCATAATGGCTGCAGGCTACGGCTACGGATCTTGCAGATTTAGAAGGTTTGGTCCGCCTTCGAAGCATGCCGACTTTCAAAAGTGGACCTGCGGACTTTGCGTTATGTTCAGTATATTGTTTACTCACGTCACTTACCTCCTGTGTACTAACATTCTATCATTCTACTATACAAGTTCATGCCAATCCCGGCAGCGCTTTCATGTTTTTGTCTAATAAACCGCCTTTATTCAGGGCGGTTTATTTTATCGGACGGAAACTTCTTCATTCGTTTTATTGTTAATTATCCTTTTCGTAATATGAGAAACAACTTCTTCTGTCAAATCACCGAAAATCGGTTTCTGCGAAGCAAGCTGGTACAGCCAGGTCACTCCGTGGACGTTCATTTCGATAAAGACAGGCTTTCCATCTTCCCCTGCCGCAATATCCCAGGATATATAATCGTGATACGGGACCTGTTCATGCAGCTCTTTCACGAAATCTATAAAGAGAGCAAAATCCGGGATAACCGCTTCCGTTTCTGCAAACGAATAGCCGCTCGTCGGATGTTCGGTATATTTAACCGCATGTTCATTTACTCCGAAGGACAGCAGCTGCCCTTCATCATTTACTCCAACACAGAGGCCGCCTGCTCCAGCATTATCTTTCACACTTCCCCCGGCCCCAAAACGGGCAAACGTCAGAAGATAATGAATCTCCCCCTTCCAGCGCAGCGTCACCATTCTTAATGAATTTACAGAGCTTGGATGAGGGGAAGCCAGTATTTTATGCTGGCGGATCGTTTCCTGTACGATAAACTCCCTTCCCAGCAGCTCTTCCAATTGACGAATACTCATTCTTTCATCCTTTAAATATAATTCCTTTCCAACTACGTTTATTTTATAGATGCCCTTACCATTATTCGTAGTTGTCGGCTTCATGATCATATCTTCCCCATGATCAACAAGCACGTTTTCTGCCTCCTTTTCCGACAGAATTTGATAATCGGCATCAAAATAGGCTCCCTTTATCCGCCTCAGGACTGTTGCCGGTTTGTTTTCCGTTTGAATCAGCTTGTCGTAAATATTTTTATCCTTATACATGTTCATCGTTTTTTCCGTATTGAAATAGGGGATAAAAATTTCTTTCATAATGTTAAATGGCACGAGCCGTTCCTCTGTTCGTCCCGTCAGATTACGGAACGCCTCGTGAATCGTTACGTTGATATTTTTACCGTAAATCCGCTTCCAGTAGATCTGCACTTTTGCAATTTCCTCCGCGCTGATCGAATCAAGAAGTCCGGCGCTTTTATATTTTTTATAAACGGGTCTGTTTATTTTTATTCCAAACGTTGTCAGCGGATTACTGGATTCTCTCACTTCTACAGCACCCTGATCATTCAGTCTGAATTGAACCGGTTCACTGTCAGGAGGCGCGTTTTCTGTCAAATAATCGAGAAAGCGCTGGGTCCCTTTACGGGATAAAGGTTTCGTTTTAAAATCCGTCTTTTTATTGTTTGAAAGATACGGAATCAGATTGATATCCACAGAGAAGCTTTCATCTTCTTTTATAATAATTTCCGCGAGACAACTGTAAGCGGGAGTTTCCGACTGCTCATATTTTCCAAACGAATTGTAAACCGCATTCCCCGTCGAATAAATGATATACGCTCCAGCGTGCTTTTCCACCGTGCCTGCAGCATGAGTACCATGTCCTATAATCAGATCTGCTCCAGCTTCTGCCGCTTCTCTTGCCGGTTCGATAACAGTACGCTGCGTGCCTGCAGTTTCATAATCATGATTTATCCAGTGAGGAGAAACGATAATATACGCATGTGAATCATTGTTTTTAATCGAGATGATCTCTTTTTTGATCTCCTCTACCGATTTCACATGCACACCTGCTTTTTCTGTATCCGCCCGATACTTGATGATCCTTTTATCCATTTCTTCCTCTATAACAGCAGCGATCACATAAATATTTTTGTCTGCTGCTTTCATGACAGGGGCAGGCAGTTCTTTCTCTACTTTTCCATACCCAAGAAGGTCGAAGGAAGCAGCTTCGAGAAGCGATACGCTCTCCGAAGCCCCTCTATGACGCCCTGCCTGATCATTTGCATAGGTAATATGGGTTACACCGAGTCTCTTCAGTTCCGTCATTGTCCGATCCGCATCGTCCCAGCTGCTTTTCGGCTTTTTTTCAGCCGGAACCTCGGAGGACTGATCCAGTAAAACGGTCTCCAGATTAATGAGAAAAAAATCCGGGTTTCCAGCCAGTTTTTTAAAACCAGCTGTAAAAGACTGCGGGTTTTCCTCCAGTTGTACCAGACGTTTCTGACGCCCGGGTTTATGAAAGTAATAGTCTCCCAGGGAAAAATCTCCTGCGAAAAGTAACCGTTTTTCCTGCATAATTCGTCCCTCCTGTTTTTCATAGAAACTCTGCTTCTTTCCGGTGCTGCCGTTCGGAAAAGATGAAGCTGCGGCTCTGCTTTAGAGGAGATCTTCAGGTGAGCTTACGTCCTGTACGACCTTCCGCTCTTATTCCAGAGGATATTTCCGCTTCGATGTTTGTAAACCAAATAATAGGCCTGTCTTTCTGGAAACGAATCTCTTTTTATGAAGGCTGCCTTGAGAATAATACATCTATTATGAGGAATTCCTTTTTGGTCCTCGTCCGCCTTCGTTTCCATGAAGACCAGCCCGCGGGACTGAATCCGTTTGAAACGGAGATCTTATCGAATCTTCGTGTTTACCCGTACTAATATGTATGATGAAATTCATTCATCTATATACCAAAAATGAAGCAGAGTTTTCTTTATTAGATTGAAGATCCTGCTCTGTCTTTTTACCGTAAGCTGCAGGGCACATGGTGCGACTACAGGGCGATGAAGGACGAGCCCCACTCCGCCCCCGACGGAAGGGAGGAAGGAATTAGCTGAGGCCGGCCCTGCGCCCCCATGGAAACGAAAGCGCACGTTCATCGATTTTCTACTTTATTTTCAAGGCAGCCTTTCCCTAAGCGAACGGCGGGGTCTCCGTCGGGATCAAGCAACGTCGGAAGATTCTCTTTGGAGAAGCCGGACTTCCCCAAAAACAGCGGAAAGCATCCGCTGGTGAGCGCAGGAAAAAAGAGAGAAGCTGTTTATAGAGAATACCGGAACACTATTTTGATGAGAAGAATTTCTCTGAATTCGGAACAACTTCCTTATTCCAATTCATTCATGATATGGTACAGGGCAATCGAACTGGAAATGTTATGCTGTGTAAAATCGTTGCGGAGTTCAATGACTTTAAACTTATTGTGAAAAGCTCCCGTTGAGAGACCTTTCTTCTCAAAATACATCGCCTTTTCCGGACGGATCTGCATCTGAAGCTGAAACTGAATGGAACGTTTAATCGTATCCGCCAGCCGCTTCTTCATTTCCGTATCCTCGGTTAAATAAAAGACGTTCGCCAGTCCTTCGGTTTTACAAGCGTTCGGTACCGATTTCGGATTCCGGCCTTCCTGCGGAGGATAACCTCCCTGCCATTCCAGATCGTACTTTTCTCCACTGAACTGGCTTTTCATAATCGATTCTGCCATCAGCTCTGCATGTTGACGGAAGCTCTCCCGCGGTCGGAACCTGCTGATCGCGCGGATGCCGTAAAGCAGCCAGTGATCACTCTGCACCGTTTCCAGCGTCGCTCCGGCATTCGCTGTTTCCACTAAATAAGCGGTTGCCTGCTCGGCACTGTCGAGCCATTTCGTGTTCCCGTCAAGCTCATACAGATTGGCCAGCGCGAGAATCGCTTCTCCTGTGTAAAAATCGGAGCGGAAATCCGTTACTTCTTTCGTGCTGAAAATCTGCTTGTGAATACCGAAATCCCCGTTTTCTTTCTGGGTCGCTGTCATCCAGACAGCTAATTTCTGCATCGTATCGATATACTGGCGGCTGCCCGTCAATTTCATATATTTAGCAAGCGCTACGAGGAGCAGGCCGTTTCCGCCCAGTTTATTCACGTCACGCTCCACGAGAACGAGAGCGTCTTCCCCGTTTTCATTTACTTCTTTTGTTTCCTCTACAATATAATTTAAAGCAAGTTCTGCTTTACGAATGATCTCCTCGTCTGCTTCAATTTCATATGTTTCCAGCATGGAATAAATCGTTCCGGCATGACGGAGAATGTTATATTTAGCTGGCTTTTCGTTGCGCGCCGGATCATAAATGTAAGTCATTTTCCCTTTTTCATTTACGACTTTCTTAAAGTAGTTATGTTTTGCCAGATTAATTGCTTCGAGAAGAGAATGTTTTGTCAAAGAATCAAATACCCGGTGTCCCCGGACCAGCTCCACTGTCTCTTCACTGTTCACATAAACGGAGGCAGTTTTAAACTTAAAAAGCACGTCGGCCTGCTTCCAGTCCTGCCCTGCTGAAAGCTGCTGCGACAGCGCCCGTTCAGCAGCTTCTATTGAAAGTTTCTGCTCATCTATAAGTTTGTAGCACTCCACTTCCTGGGGTGAAAATACGGCTTTTATTCCCGGGCCGAAAGCGATACCGTTGACACCGCGGTTGTGTTTATAAATATGCTTTTCGACTCCTCCGGTCAGGTTATTTTCTGAAGTAACTTTCGTAATAATGTCCAGCTTTATATGTTTCGGTTTGAATTTAAATGGACGGTTCGTCAAATAATCATGATAGGCTTTTTCAACTGCTCCCTGAACGGATTCAGAAGTACCATAAGTGACGTAAGCCCGGTTTCCGCTGTTATCCGCAGCAGCTATAAAGGCCACGTATCGGCCTTCCAGCGTGTCGAAATCCTCATTTTTGAGCCCTAAATCCCGCAGTTCTTCGCTTTTTTCCAACAGATCGTTAAACAGAATTTCTGCAGCCTGCTTCAATTACATCACTTCTTTCCTTTACGGAGAATAATTTTTATCCAATCAAGCGTCTTCCGGACGGGCAGCGTCATTTTCCATGTCGTACTGTGAACGAGCTGATCATACTTTCTCGCTATACGTTTATATTCATTTTTGGAGAGGCCGCGGTGGTCGCCTTTTGAATATTTTTTCTTCGCCTGCTTTGTGACGAAGCCTACGCGGACCGGTTTGGTCCACTCTTCTTCAAGAATTTCTTCTACTTCTGCTTTTGCAGGCCCTTCAATAACGACCTTCTTAAAATTATTTACTTTCTTTTTATTCGGATGACAGACAACGACAGTAACAGATCCATCTGCTTCGTTGCGGGCATATCCGTGGAGTTCCCGCAGAAGTGCCTCCCGCTTGATCCATGCACGGTAGCCGACGCCCTGTACCTTCCCCCGTAACGTATAGCACTTTCCGTATAGCTCTCCCTCAGGCGGCTTCGGAACTTCCACCATCGTTGCTGAGCGGCTTTTAATCGGTGCAATCACATTATCGAAATCAAAATACAGGTTCGACCTCGGAAAATCTGCCGTTTCCGGGAAATAATAATCGATAAACGACTTCGCAAAGTCTCGCGGCGTACCGATCATCGGGAACAGGTGCCCGCCGAGCCCGGGGCGGGAATTAACTTCGATCACTTGTCCTTCCCCGGTTTCATCATCCACGATAATATCGACACCGCTCTGGACAAGACCCGGAATTGCTTTTGTGGCTTCGATCGCAATGCGTTCAAGTGCCGGGGAGAGCTCTTCGGTGACATCAACGGAATCGCCGCCGTTGGACAGGTTGCTCTGCACACGCAGGTAAATGCGTTTTCCTTCTTCCAAAACAGAGTCCAGCTCGTAGCCTGCCTGTTCAATCATGTAGAGCACTTCTTTATCGATACGGATCATCCGGCTCGTCAGGTGCGGATTCTGCTGGCGGAATTTGTTTTTATCCAGAATCAGCTTCCGGATCGTACGTTTTCCGTCTCCGACAACGTTCGCCGGAATCCGGTGCATCGCGCCGAGTACTACTTCGCCGAGCACAATGACGCGGAATTCCTTTTCTCCCGGAATGTGGGTTTCAATGATCACTTCTTTATAACCGAGTTCATCGCGGACGTACTCGATTGCTCCTTTCAGCACCTCTTCTTCACGAACGTTCGCAAACACGCCTTTGCCTCCGTTTGCACTCACCGGCTTCAGCACGAGCGGGTAGCCGAGTTCGTTTCCGTAGGCGAGAATTTCTTCATTGGAGCTTTCCGCAGGAAATTTTCTGCCCTGCGGGGTCGGTACATTTGCTTTAGCGAGATATTTTTTCGTCAAATCTTTATCATCACAAATGTCGAATGCTTCATCTGTGACAAGGTCTCCTTTCGACAGAGCGAAATGGTGCTCTTCGTCTTTATACTTCAGAGAGTAGCGGACTTTCAGCTTCATCTCTTCATCAAATTCCGAGTAGAAGCGGAGACGGAGGCCGCGTCTCCAGCCTTCGAGTGCGACGGTATACGTGCTGATCCTTTTTCCCTGACCTGCTTTAGGTACGGCTCCTTCTAAATGCGGAAGCCACTGATAGGTTGTTTGCTGTATCACGTTGTTTTCCTCCTTGTCCGGGCAGATTATTTTCTGCCGAATCGTTTCTTCAGTCTGCTGCGGAGGCTCGCTGCTTCCCGTGCCGTCCGCGCCGCTGCTTTCTCTTCTGCTTTCCAATCCTCCATAAGCCGCTGCCTGTGGACGTATGTTTCCGCGAAAGAAGGATTTGTATCGTCCAGCCACGTCAGCTCATTCGCCGTCGGTCCCTCAGCTGCTGCTACGGTGACGTTTTCCGTCCCGAGCCCTTCCAGAAAAGGAGGGACTTTTTCAAGGTCAGCGGACGCTCCGGCAAGCCTGGCGCTGATCTGCTTATTTTTTCTAATGTGAACCGTGCCGATCAGAGGCAGCTCCTTTATGAATCGTTCCAGCTGGTGTTTTTTCTGCTTGATTCCGGGGCCGGTTCCTTCGATCACGCGCACATCCGGCTTCTCTTCAGGTGCGGGTGCCACGGTGATTTCGGAGGCGCCTGCTGCTTTGATCGCTGCTTCGATCGTGCGCAGATCAAAAAATGCATAATCGGCGCGCGATGCTTCTTTTGTGTCCGGAAAATAAAAGTCGATCAGTGCCCCGGGAATGTCCCTGCTTCTGCCGGTGATCGGAAACAGGTGTGAGCCAAGGCCGGGCTTTGTATTCACTTCGATCACGACTGCTTCCTTCCACTCCGGATCCATCATCAGGTCTACACCGCAGTGAGGCAGGCCGGGCACGGCTTCTGCGGCCCGCACGGCTGTATTTTTTACCGACTCGGAAAGAAGATCGGTCACGTCCACCGGATCTCCGCCGGCGGAAATATTGCTGACGCGCTTGACGACAATTGTCTCGCCGGCTTTCGGCACGGTGCGCAGCTTCCAGTCGGAGGCGTGCATCGTGTTGTAAAACTGCCGGTCGAGCTTGATCGGCCGGTGATACAGATGAGGCACCTGCTGTCTGTCTTCATTTTTCTGTTCGATTAACTGGGCGATCGTCTTTTTTCCGTCGCCGGTAACACTTGCCGGACGCCGCTGCACCGCTCCGAGCACTTCGCCGTTCAGTACCATGACGCGGCACTCTTCCCCTTCGACGAATTGTTCCACAATAACCTGTTTTAAGTTCAGCTCCTGCCGGACATAGGCGACGGCGCGACGGAGCGTCGCTTCATCGCGTATATTGACGATCACCCCTTTTCCACCCGAAGCATTCGTCGGTTTTAATACGAGCGGAAAGCCTTTATGGAGCGCATAGGCTGTAACTTCTCCATCGCTGTCGGATTCCCCGAACGTTTTTCCGTGGGGCACGGGAACATGGCTGCGGCGGAGCACTTCGTTTGTCAGGGACTTATCGTCACAGACCGCATCCGCCTCATCGGTAATGAAGGCTCCTTTTGATCCCTGGAACTGGTGGATGCTGCGGCCGTCCGTCAGCTGATAGCGGAGCTGAAATTCGCCGTCCTCTCCGCGGATCGACCAGAATGTCAGCTCCAGTCCTCTGCGCCAGCCTTCAAGGGCGATCGTGTACAGACTTATTTTTTTATCCTTTGCCGAGAGCGGCACCGCTCCCTCCAGGTGAGGCAGCCAGACCGGCTTTGTCTGTTCCATCCGCTATGACCTCCTCTTTATAAGAAGCTGCTGAAGTCTGCCGGGCAGTCCGGCGCTGTTTTTCAGTGCAGCAAGTGCTTTTTCTGTGCGTCTGCGTTTTCCGGCTGTCTGCTGGATGAGTATTCCGAGCTCCTTCGTATCGCGCTGAAGATCTTCCCTGCTTTCATGAACGGTGAAAGCCGGTGTGATAAAAGCCGGACCCGTTCTCAGATAGGCTCCTTCACCTGTCATCTTCCGGACCGCTTCCCCCAGTTCTTCTGCGTTTTCACCGGACGCATACAGATGCCAGCGGGACGCTTTCGGTTTGAGCCAGCCTGTTACGTGCAGCTCCATCGCTTTCGTGCGGATAAGTTCGCGCTCAGCCGCGTGGAGAGAGCCTTCAAGCAGACAGTGGAGACCGTCCGGCATATCAGCCGGGCAGTCCGGTACTCTGGAGCTTACAGCAGCTCCTGTTTCCAGAGCCATAAGGCTGTCCGCAAGCGAAAAGTAAGCATGAGAAGCACGCGGTGCCTGCTTCGTTTCCGGAAAATAGTAATCAATGACCGCTTTCGGAATATCACGGCCGGTGCCGCCCATAGGGAAAACCATAAGCGCAATCTGAGCCGTTGGATTTACTTCCAGTACGACGGGACCTCGTTCCGGCGAATGGATAATATCCACTCCTCCGTGCGGAAAATCCGGGAAAGCTTTCAGCGTCCGGACAGCCGTCTGCTTCATACCTTCGGGAAGCTGATCCAGAACGTCTACCGGGTCGCCGCCGAGAGAAACGTTGCTCTGCCTGCGGAGCGGAACGATTTTACCTGCAGAAGGACAGCTGTCGAGTGTTATCTCCTGCCGTTCAAGCTCCGCTTCCAGGGCACGGTCGATCGTAATAAGCGCAGTTGCCAGGCGCGGATTCTTTTTCCGCTCCTCGTTTTTTCGCTCGATCAGTGTCCTCACCGGAGTTTTTCCGTCCCCGGTCACCGAAGCGGGATCACGGCGCACGGCGCCGACCACCTCTTCGCCGACAACGTAAAGCCGGTATTCCGGCCCCTCCACGTGCTCTTCCAGCAGAATCTCCTCTCCGGCATGTCCCTGCTTCAGCTCTTCATAAGCTTCTGCAAGCTCCGGACCTGCTTCGAGGTTCGTCAGCACTCCTCTGCCGAAACTGCCTGCGCTCACTTTCAGAACAAATGGGCCGTTCAGGCGGACTGCTGCTTTCCCGAGATCTTCCTTCCCGTAAATGGGGGCACCGCTCGGGACGGGGACACCTGCTTTTTCCAAGTGCGTTTTGGAGATTGCTTTATCGGCCCCGGCTTTTACCGTTTCCGGAGCAACGCCGTCTCCCCGTGAGCGGAAAAAACGGACGGTCCGCTCCGGGCTGGAAAGTGTAAACAGTCTCCCCGGCCGGTGGGTATACCAGGCGGGTACGTCTGTAAATGTCCTGCTTCTATTGGAGTGGAAATGGAGGTCAAGCCCCCGGCGCCAGCCTTCCAGGGCGATCAAGTATCCGCACAGAAGCGGGCCTTCTGCCTGACGGACGACTTCTATGGGCAGATGCGGCGGCCATGTTGGGTTCATAACAAATTCCTCCAGTATGGATAGGATGCTCCGTTAACGAGATCCTGGAACAGCCGTTCTTCGGCGTCCAGAAACGCTTCTCCGAGTGCAATGTCGATTGTTTCATTGAACTGGTCGTAGTTTCCCGGTTTGGGGGTGCATTCTCCAAAAACAAGTCCTTCTGTCGTACGGAGAAGATCAAAGCGGCAGAAAGGCGCTGGAAGTGCTGCGCCTAAACGGGCAGCGGCATCAAGCTCCTCCCGTAATATTCCTTTTCCTTCCATAAGGCTTCCGGTATACTTTCCGGTATCAACCCTCTCCCCGTCCGGTGTCCACCAGCAGTAAGCCGTCTCCGGACTGCGGGTAATTTCCAGAATCAGAGCCGTTTTCCCGTAAAACGTATAGCACTTAATGTCCCTGGCCGGCTCTCCCGTATCTTCGTCGGCATAATAGAGCTTCTCTACATTCCACCGGTCTTCAGCAACGCGGCCGTGCTGCAGATCTTTCTGCATGATCTCTTTCAGTTCAGCCGTGGAGGTCAGCACCTCCGACGTTTTCGCGTTCAAAATATCGGTTTCCGACCGGAGGATGTAGACGCCCCGGCCGCCTGCGCCGGCGGCCGGTTTAACGACCGTGCCCGCCTCCAGCGGAAGCGCAGCCAGCGGAGCGTTTTTCTCAATGACTTCCGGTACGCGGAGGCCGATTTCTGAAGCAAACTGCCGGGACACCTGCTTATCATCAAGTTCCCATTCCGGAAGCTGATGGCCTTTCTGCCGGCGCCTGACGCGGGAGGTGAGCTGTCCCCGAAAGGAAGCAAGAGACTCCAGCGACGGCACAGCCCGGTGCTCAATTCCGCGCACGAACCGCTCGGGAAGCTCGGACGTTGTAAATGCCGGCATCAAAAGCCGACGCATGCGGTCTTCAGCTGTTTCTCCTTCAGCGGAAGCCTGCTTGAGCGCTTCGAGCATCGCCTCCCGGCAGTAGTAACCGGTCTGCTGCTTTTTCGCGGCAATGTCAGCCGCCAGCTCAAAAAGCGTTCCTTCGCGGCGGGCAGTGCGGACCGTTTCTCTCAAATGCTCCAGCTCTTCCGGAGACGCTTCCGGTATCGGAGGCGGAGATGCTGCTTCCTGTTCGTAAATCCGGCGGCGCAGCTGCTTATTTTCCTGCTCCAGCCGTGTCATTTTACTGCCGAGGAGCCGCGCCCGTACTCGGGAAAACGGAGATGGCTGCATGAGAATCCTCCTTTACTCGTTCCACTCAGGTGCTTTACCGCTCAACCGGCGTACGGCTTCCTCCACCCGGTCTTTATTCCGAACCTTTCCGGTGACCACCGCTTTACCGGCTTCGATCAGCGGCACGTAGCGCTGTTTTTCCTGCAGCGCTTCTATATCCGGAAAGCGGATTTCCTCTGTGCGGATTTTTTCCCCGTAGACGAGCATTTCTGCCGCTCCGTTATTGATCAGCTTTCTCCAGCGGGGATGCACGTGAGGAAACGGCGAACTGTTATAACGGTATAGCAGCACCAGACCGATCCGTTTGTCGTCCTGCTGTGCAGCCTGCATCTCCTCCAGCGGAAGCGCGTCTGCTGCTCGGAAATCGGCAGCAAAAACGACGTCAAACTTCCTGAAGCCGCCTTCTTTTCCTTCGCGCTCCAAAAGCATCGGTTCCGGTACGGGGAACGGGCGCACCTTCTGGTACGGGTCGTAGAAGAGCGAACCGGCATGCTTATGATGATAATCATGTGCCATCTCATATTCGCGGCGTACTCCCATTTTATAGTTCGGGAGTCCGAAAGCTTCGTTTCCTGTCAGAGACTCTCCGGACTGCCGCTGAAAAGAAAGCGGCCCGGTCGCAAGCTCGACAACGGACTGTTCCCCGAAAAGGCGCCGGACTCGGAAAATAAACTCCGAGTCTGCGGCAAAGCGGACTCTGTCCCAGGAACCGAGCTTATCCAGTACTTTTTCTCTGCGGAACATAAAGGAGGACATATTGTTAAACAGAAATTCTCCCGGCCTCGCGCGGCGGTGAAGGGAAAGGTCTTCAAACATACGTGCCTGCTGGGACATGTTGGCGACCACGTCGTCATGAGCAAGCAGATGCAGCACCTGCTTTTCAATTTTCTCCGGATGGGACCAGTCGTCCGCATCGTTGACTGTGACAAACGTGCCCTCTGCCTGCTTTAAAGCCAGGTTGCGCGCAGCGTAAGGTCCGCCGTTCTCTTCCACCTGAAGGACTTTAATACGGGCATCTTTTTTGGCCAGGGCGTCTGCCGCTTCGACGGTTCCGTCTTTTGAGGCATCATCAATAATGAAGATTTCCAGATTCGTCCACGTCTGGGCCTGCAGGGAGCGCACGGCCGTCTGCAGTGTTTTTTCCGCATGGTAGACCGGAACGAGAACGGTCACTTTCACGTCCCGCAGCGCCGGCTGATTGACGATTTCTTTTTTCACTCTTGCTTCAAGCGCGTCGTAGGCAGAAAGCTGCTTGTGAACAGCAGGATCAAGCTGCACGTTCAGCAGGCCTGCATTAGAGAACACCTTGTTCAAATAGGAAATCCGTGATTCCGCATTTTTGAGCGTATTGGCACGGGCCAGATAAAGGTCGGGATGCGGCTTCCTTTTTATGAGAGTATCCAGCATCGCTTCTGCCCGGTCAATTACGTCCAGGCGCCCCATCGCTTCTGCTGCAAGAATGGAGGCGCGGCGGATCGTCTCCTGGTCCTCTTCTGTTGTCAGCAGAGCCGAAAGGTAATCAAGCGCTTTCTCCGCCCCTTCTTCGGTATACTGATTCACGTGCCAGAGAGCCAGTTCGAATGCTGCATAGCGCTTCATTACCGGCTGCTTGGCATGCTCGTAAAGATCTTCCAGATCCTGAAGGCCCCGCTCCGTAAATCCGAGGTTGTTCAGCTTCCATTTCGCTGTTTCGACCTTTGCCGTCGGCAGGCCGATAAATGGGAGAACCTGCTTCAGCCGGTCTCTCTGCTCTTTCGTCATTCTGGCGCTTATGTTTTTTTTCATCATCTGCAGTCTGTTCATGAATCAGTCCCCCTGCTTTCCTTGGAATTAGGCTCGTGCAGCAACACTACTTTCGGCGCTTTTTCAGCCTGACTTTCTTTTTCACGTTGTACTTTTCCTTATAGCGGGCGATCGCTTCCTGCGGGTCGCCGTCATAAAGGATCTGCCCCTGGTCCATCCAGATCGTGCGGGTACATATTTTTTCAACAAAGCTCATGCTGTGGGAGACGATAATGACGCACTTTGCCATCTCGATCATCTCCTGAATTTTTTCACTCGCTTTCTGCTTAAAAGCAATGTCCCCTGTTGAGAGTGCTTCATCAAGAATAAAAATGTCCGGCTTGAGCGTCGCGGCAATACTGAAGCCGAGACGGGCCTGCATGCCGCTTGAATAATTCTTCACCGGCTGATCAATCGCACGGCGGATTCCCGAAAATTCGACGATCTGCTCATAGTCCTCATCAATTTTCTTTTTCGATATCCCGAGAAGCATCCCGTTCAGGTAAATGTTGTCCCTCCCGGTAAGCTGGGTATTGAATCCCGTTCCATATCCGAGAAGCGACGTCGTTTCCCCGTTCAGTTCGAGTGTGCCTTCATCCGGAGTGAGGATGTTCGTCATCAGTTTACAGAGCGTGCTCTTCCCGGCTCCATTATGGCCGATAATGCCGACGACCTCCCCTTCCTTTATAGAGAAAGAATTCTCTTTCAAGGCCCAGAATTCCTCTTTATTTAAATCGTAGCGGACGCCGACATTGGTCGCTTTCACAATCGTTTCGTCCTTGATGGTCGTCTCGGTTTTTTCGATATCGAGACGCTTCTGGGCACGAGGCTGCCTTTCGGGAACGGACTCTTTATAAAGCTCCGTTACTTCACTCGGATCGCCGTCGGCCCGGATCTCGCCTTTATCAAGCCAGATAAGCCGGTCACAGTTTCGTTGCGCGTATTTCAGGCTGTGTGTTACAAGAATAACCATCTTCGCTTTTTCGACGAGCTCCTTCATTTTGTCCGCAGCATGCTGTCCGAAGGAGGCGTCGCCGGTATTGAGCGCTTCATCGAGAATCAGAATTTCCGGCTCCAGGTGGGCGGCCACGCTGAATCCAAGGCGCGCTTTCATCCCCGTGGAATATGTCTTTGTCGGACGGTCGAGAAATTTTCCCAGACCGGAAAATTCATGGATATCATCGATAAACTCATTAATGCGGCTTTTTGATATTCCGAGCATCATCCCGTTCAGATAGGCGTTTTCACGTCCTGTCAGTTCTTTATCAAAGCCCATCCCCATCGAAAACAGTGCGGAGACGCGGCCGTTTACGGTGAGCTCCCCTTCGTCCTTTTCAAGAATACCGGAGAGCATTTTACAGATGGTCGTCTTTCCGGAGCCGTTGGAGCCGATAATGCCGAGAATTTCCCCTTTATACCCTTTGAAGCTGAGATTCCGCAGCGGCCAGAAAGCTTCTCCAGCATTCGGATCCTTCTCCCGCTTAATAAAGCGGAGGGCAAATGATTTATAGTCATCCGTGCGGTTTCCGGAATCAAACTTAACTCCGAGACCCTTCGCTTCGATAACGACTTCGCGGTCCTCCGGGGCTGCTTTTTCATTCATGCTTTCACATCCTCATTTAAAGAGCTTTAATGATCTTGTACTCGTTCCGGCTGTAGTAGAAAAGGAAGGCGTAAACGAGCAGCGCCGAGACTCCGAGAATAACGGAGAGTGCAAGAAAGTTCGGAGACTGCTGGTACATCAGAACGTCCCGGTAGGAATTGACAATATGGGCGATTGGATTAATATCCACCACCCACTGGTACTCCTCCGGAAGCCGTCCGCCCTCCCAGATAATCGGAGAGGAGTAGAACAGAATCCGCGTGACGTGCGTCAGCAGATTCTCAATATCCCGGATAAATACGGATATGTAGGCCAGAAACAGACCGATCGACAGCAGGAACACGAGCTGCACAAGAATAATCACCGGCAGGTAAATCGCCTGCCATCCCGGCATAACGCCGAAAAAGATCAGGAACAGCGCCACAATCACGAGTCCAAATGAAAAGTTAACGAGCTGGGAAAAGGTTTTGGTAATCGGAAAAATCGACTTCGGCAGGTAGACCTGGTTAATGATCGAGGCATACCTGATAATAGACCTTGCTGAACTGTTAATAACCGTATTCGTCCACCGCCACGAAACGAGTCCGATGACGAGGAAAACGGCAAAGTTTTCTCCGCCGCGTCCGAGTATAAAACTGATCAAAAAGTAGTAGACGACCACGCCGAGCAGCGGGTCGAGAAGCCACCAGAAATAGCCGAGATAACTGTTCCGGTGCTCCGCTTTCAGTCCGGATTTGATCAAATAGACGATCAAGTCCTTCCGTTTCCTTATTTCTTCCATATATTGTCGCATATCGTTACTTGACACCGCCGTTTCCTGACGTTGAAGCACGTCGGTATTTTTTCCATTTGTTCATAGCATAGTGCATAAAATAGTAGCTGCTTACGAGCAGGTTCAGACGTTCCACTTGCCGGTACACCTTCCAGTTCTGCAGCGCCATTTTCTTTTTATTACTGGAGATCGAGGCTTCCTGGCGGCGGTAGACGGCGAGCGGCTCGCTGATGCCATAGGCGGTAAAACCGCGGCGGCAGAGCTCGAGCCAGAGCACGTAGTCCTGACGGGTGCGGATATCGACCATTTTGAGCGGCCCCGTCTGCGTCAGATCGACCACTACAGTCAAACAGCCGATCATATTCTGCTTAAGCAGATCCCGGTAGCCGACACGCGGCGGAATCGTATCGCCGAGACCGAGGTTCCGCCCGTCGCTGTCAATCACGTAATACTGGGAAAACGTAAACGCGGCGCCGTGTTTTTCCATCCAGTCGAGCTGATGCTCCAGTTTATGAGGGAGCCACTGATCATCGCTGTCAAGAAACGCCGCAAACGAGCCCGACGCCTGTTCCAGCGCTTTGTTGCGGGCTGCGGCTGCCCCGCTGTTTTTTTCCAGTTCTATGAGGTGGATGCGGCTGTCATACGCTTCGTACTCCCGGATGATCTCTCTCGTCTCATCCGTCGAGCAGTCGTCCACGAGGAGCATCTCCCAGTTCGTGTACGTCTGGCCGAGGACCGAATCCATCGTTTCTTTTATAACCCCGGCGGCGTTGTACGCTGGAGTGATCACCGAGACGAGACGTTCTTTATCTGCCATCATTTTCACCTGCTTTAATGCCGTTAAGGCGGTCGTAGAGATCGATCAGCTTTTCTTCTTCGCGGCCCCAGTGAAGGTGCTCCTGCACGGCCTTTCTGCCCCGCTCTCCCATCGCTTTTGCTTCAGCGGGGTTGCCCCGGAGCGTTTCCACGGCCCGTTTCATTTCTTCCTTATTATCAGGATCCACGCAGATCCCGCATTGATATGTATCCATAAACGCCTGCCAGGCCGGATAGTTCGAACAGATAACCGGAAGCCCTGCGGCCATGTACTCAAAAAACTTCGTCAGTTCTTTTTTCATATAGTGCTCTGTCGGTGGAAACAGGGCAATTCCTGCAAGCCAGCCGCTCTTTTCGTAGGCGGCATCAATGTCTGTTTTCGGCACGTAGTACCCTTCGCCATGGACGTAAAGCCGGCCGGCACCCTCTCCTGCCTTCTGCTTCATTTCCGCTGCAAGGCCTTCCGGACAGTAGCCGTACAGGTGGACGGTCAGACGCCCGTCCAGTTCCGGAAGGACCGCATGCTGCAGGGCGCCGCGGTCCTTTGTAACGTTTCCGGTATAAAGAAGCCCGTCTGCGTCTTCAAAGGAACGGTCCATTTCCGTCAGTTTTTGCTGAAGCAGCGGATAGTTTAAAATACACGTTCCCTGCGGATATTTTTCCTGGTAGTACTTCTCCGCGAGGATCAGCTCCATGCTGCGTGTACAGACTGCTACCACCTTTTTGTAGACAGCGGCGATCAGCTTCCGTACAGGGCGGTTAAAATACTGCCGCTGTACGATCCCGGTCTCATAATCTTCATGTATATCGTAAATAACGTGATTTCCTTTATTCTTCAACAGCCAGCCGACGGGAAGAAGCTCCGGGTCATGGATATGATACACATCCGCTTTCGCTTTTCTGGCGCGGAAATAGGCGCGCACCGTTCCGAAAAGAAGCCCTTTCCAGCGGTTCCTGTATTTTGGAAGCGGCTCAAACGGCACCTCTTCCTCTACTGTATTGGACGGCACGGGGGCGAGAAGCGTTACATCGTAACCGGCCTTTTTCAGGGACCGGCACTGCTTGTAGTAAATTCTCGGATCAAGCGGATGGTGCAGCGTCGTCATGTGCATCACATTTACTGACTGTCTCATGTAAAAACCCCTGATCTTCCAAATTTTTGGCTGCCGTTACGGACATTTCAACTTCAAATTATATCATAGTGAGGACTATTTTTGTTTAATCAAGACAGGATAGGAAGCAATTGAACCCACCAGATATTACAAAATTGTTAAATAGGACGTTCCGGGAGAATAACAGGAAAAGTCATATTTATTATAGATGAATCAATTTTATAAGCCGCTGTAAGAAAGGGATTTCCAAACATCGTGAATGATTTCCACTTCAGACGGACGCTTTCCACGGTGCTCGTCTTCAACTCATTCTTCCAGAGCTGTACACTGGAAAAATGTGTTTTCAGACTTCGCTGAACTCCGTCCGAGTCGCCGTCTGCCGTTTCAATCATCCAACTTGATAGATGCAGGTTAAGAAGCGAAAACTGTAAAATAAAGTTTATCTGTTATACTGCTCCTTTATTCTTCTTTTCCCCTATTGTTGAGAAGCACCTTTCTGATTGGAGCAGTTACTTTCCAATAGGAACTGCTTACGAGGTTTTCTTTCCACTTTAACTGCTCATCCGCTTCCCGCCGAACTCTTTTCATTTTTCTTCGCTGCCGTTTAACTCTTTTACCTAAACGTTGATTTTCACCTACCAGCGCTTCCTTTTCTAAGCTCTCCTGCACTGCTTCTTTCTTTAGTCTTTGAACTCTTTTGCGAAGACCTTTAATCTTTTTCTTACTGGCTGCTGCAGAGGGACTCACCTTCAATAAATCAATTTCCTCCGCTTGTTTCAGCCTGTTGATTTCCTCGAAGATTTCTGTCGTCAGCTCTCCCAATACCGGCTTCTGGGAAGCAAGCTGATAAAGCCAGGTGGCCCCTCTGAAATTCGCTTCCAGAAAAATTGGTTCTCCATTCTCTCCTACTGCAATATCCCATGACACAAAATGATGATGAAGGACTCGTTCATGGAGCCTTTTCACAAATTCAATATACGTATCAAAATTTGGAATCCGGCTGAGAGTTTGTTTAAAGTCAAAATCCGTTGTTGGATGTTTCTCCATCACATTCGCATGCTCATCAACAGCTTGAGTCACGAAATCCCCTTCATCTGTGATGCCAACGCAGACACCGCCCGTTCCTGCATTATCCTGAACGGCTCCGTTTGTCCCAAACCTCGCAAACGCTAAACAGTAGTGAATCTCATTATTCCAGCGCAGCGTAACCATGCGTAATGTATTAACGGACTCAGGATGAGGTTCTGACATAACAGAATGCTGTTGAATGACTTCCTGAACGATAAAGTTTGATCCCAGCTGATGTTCGAGGTCATTAAATTCAATCGCCTCTCCATTGACTTGTATTATTTCATCAACAATTTTTATTTTTTGAATGCCACTGCCATTATCACGGTTACTCGGCTTTACTATCGCTTCTTCAAGGCCTGATATTATTTTTTCTGCCTCATCACCGGTTAACGGCTTATTTTTCCCATCATAGTATTTGTAATCAATTCTCTTCACATACGTTTCCGGGCTTCTTTCCGCCTGAAACAGTATATCGTAGAGATTTTTATCGCTGTAGGCTGGCTGCATGGACATATCATTCAAAAAAGGCATAACGATATCCCACATGACTTTCTGCGGTACGACCTTAGGCTCTTCGTACCCTGCTATGGAGTGAAATGCTGCATGTATAGAAGTATCCACACTGTCATCCAGATATGGACTCCAATATGATTTTACTTTATGATTTAAAAACTTTCCGTCTGCCTCTTCCAATAATCCAGCCTTATAGTATCTTTTAAATGCCGGATCATCCGTATCCATTCCCATTTCCTCAAAGTCTTCTATTTTTCTCATTAGTTTAACGACTCCTTCTTTCTGCAAAGCTTTTAATTTTGCATTCCTGTTTATCTATCCCGTAAAGTGTCCCTATCGATTACAGTTCAAACGGGGTTTATGCGGAAGAGATTCATATTCTCTTTCCGATCCCCTCATTTTACACGATATCAACGGATCTCACACACTGCCTTTTATTCAGCCATTGTCAGGGAAGCAGGTCAGCACAAAGAAAAAGCCCCTTGACGACTTTCTGTCATGGGACTTCCTTTAGTATAAACAGGAAAAAAGAGTATCTTTCTTCAAAGAAACAGTCGTAAAATGTGATTTCCGTTCGATTCGTTTCCGTAACCCCGGCTTTTATTCCTGATTCTGCACTTTAAAAATCCCTTCATCATCAGGATATACAGAGTACTTATGTTCACGATCGGTCGTTTCGATCGGCCCCTCCAATCCTGCTTTTTCAAATACAGAAACACTGTAGCGGTTATTGCCGAGCGGGATCGAAGAAATGTCATCATACATGACGGCCGGGAAATAGTAGATGAGGTGCGTATCGAAATACAAAGAGTAATTCTCCTCTATTCGTTCCATCATGTCGTCTCCGTACCACTGTCTCAGCTCGTCCTCCACGTCTTCAAAGCGTGCAGGAACAGTAATATATCCTCTAAATTGCATCAAATATTCTCTCGTCACGAGGGCATAAAAGGTTTTTTCCGCATTTACTACCAGATCTTCTGCATCTAATGACCCCGTGAAGCTGCGGTCAATTTCATTTTTCATCGCTCTCGTCAGAAAAGCAGAGAATTCTCCCCGGTTAATCTCCCGCTTCGGGCGGAACGATCCATCCGGGTAACCATTCGATATGCCTCCTCGATAAAGCTGTTCAATCGGCCGATAAGCATAACTACTGACCGAAATATCGGTTATTTCCTGAAATGCATCTACACCCACTTTCGGATCAAAGTAATAAGCACGTGAGATAACTGCTGCCATCTGCTCCCTGGTCATCTCATCCTGCGGACGGTATTCACCACCGGGAAAGCCGTTAATCAGGCCGGCCTTTGCTGCCGCTCCAATATAACCAGCCGCATAATATTCGCGCGGCACATCAGAAAATCTGCGGGCTTCCCCACTATCTTCCCTCAGTTCTAAAGCCCTCCCCACCATCACCGCTGCTTCTGCTCTCGTTAAAGCCTTTTTGCTTTGAAATGTGCCGTCCGAGTATCCGTTAATTATCCCCCGCTCTGCTAAATACATGATTTCCTCGTAAAAAAGGTCTCCTTCTTTCACGTCACTAAACTTTTCTTGAGCCATCACCGTCGGGGTAAAAAGCATCATGGCAAGCAGGAGAATGCAGAATGCCTTCAATACAAACGACCTCCTTTCATATTTAAACCCTCTTAATAAACAGTTTATCCTGTTCCTCAAAGTAAATAAAGATATTTTTGGAAAATTCGTAATCTTTTATACAATTAAAACTGAGTATATTCACTGTAGAGAAAAATAGTGTAGATTTAAATAAAAGCTGCCTTGAAAATAAAGTAGATAAACGTGCGCTTTCGTTTCCATGGGGACGCTTTCCGGGCGGGCCGGCCTCAGCTAATTCCGTCTACCCTGGAGACCTGGTGTCATTCAGAATCATGCGTCCCCCGGCGTCCGGGAAAGACTTCCTTTTCCCGGCTCCTCCTGCTGTTGGAGCAGATTCAGGTAAAATATATCTTTTTCACCTTTTCTTCCATCACGCTTTCTGCCAATTAATAGTGATTTTTAGAGTGGAATTTGTTTTTTGACTTCCCCGGATTTACGAGCGGTTCTGGTTACTCTCAATAGTGGCTTTTTACTTAACATCAACGGCTATTAACTGATGTTTAACGGGGATTTACTCTCAATAGGGACATTTACTCTCAAATGAGAAGACTTAACTGATAATAACGAAGCCATATCCTCGATTATTCATCGTTTCAGCATCCGAATTCATCATTCACCTTTAAATCACAATAGATACCTCGTTTTCAGGTGCGGCTTTCCTCCTTTATATTACCAAGGTCATTTTTATTTAGCTTTTGTCCGTGCGAAGTCTCTCCTTATGGGACAGCTCCTTTTCCAAAGTCTTGATTAAGTCATCATTTCAGATTATTTATTGTATATGTCTCTCCTTCACTTCCCCGAAGAAGCAGCGAACTGTCTGCCTATCCATAAAAAACACTTTATAAACAGCCTGAAAAAGGGATGAGCCACATAACGTGGCCCATCCCTTTCATTTAAAACGTCCCTGCTATTTCACTTCAACTTCATAGTATGCTTTATACCATTTCACAAAATGGCCCAGCCCTTCATCAATGGTCGTCTTCGGTTCAAAACCGGTATCCCGCTGCAGATCGTCAATGTCGGCATACGTTGCTTTGACATCCCCAGGCTGCATCGGCAAATATTCCTTTTTTGCTTCGATACCGATGTGTTTTTCCAGTGTTTCAATAAAGTCCATCAGTTTTACCGGCTGGTTATTTCCGATGTTATAGACTTTATACGGGGCGTAACTGGAGCTTGGATCCGGTTTTTCCCGGTCCCAGTCCGGATCTGCTTTTGGCGGCTTATCGAGAAGCCGTACGATCCCATCGACTATATCATCGATATACGTAAAGTCTCTCATCATTTCTCCGTTGTTAAAAATTTTAATCGGCTCACCGGCAAGAATTCTTTTTGTAAACGAAAAATAAGCCATGTCCGGTCGTCCCATCGGCCCATAAACAGTAAAGAAACGAAGCCCTGTCGTAGGAACGTTATACAGATGGCTGTAAGTGTGAGCCATCAGTTCATTTGATTTTTTTGTAGCCGCATAGAGGCTGACCGGGTGGTTCACCTCATCTGAAGTGGAAAAGGGCATTTTGACGTTTGCCCCGTAAACGGAGCTGGAAGAAGCGTAGATTAAATGCTTAATATCATGATGCCGGCACGCTTCCAATATGTTTGTAAAACCTTGAATATTTGCATTGATGTACGCTAAAGGATTCTCCAAGCTGTAACGTACTCCTGCCTGAGCAGCCAAATTTACGACAACCTCTATCTTCTCCTGCTCAAAACAGTGATTCACAGCCTGCTGATCTGCCAGATCCTCCTCATAGAACGAAAAGGAATCAAATGGATAAAGCACTTTCAACCGATCCCGCTTTAACTGCACGTCATAATAATCATTTACGCTGTCCATACCGACAACACGATGACCTTCCTCCAATAATGTTTTTGATAAGTGCATACCGATGAAGCCTGCAGCACCAGTGACAAGTATATTCATACATCTGCTCCCTCACTTATAAAATTTTAAAAAGGTCTTTATCTGCAATACATTCATAAAATCGTTATGTAACAGGCAGATCCTTAAATCAATTATATAAGATAATACCTATTTTTCCCAGTAAAATTTCGCAATCTTTTGCTTTCGTTCACCTTAAACAGAATCAGCGCATCAGGTTAAACCCGGATTGACAGAAGCTGAGGGAGAAACCTGCAAAAGACTTTCACAGTCGGTACTTCCACTCTTTTCATTTTTGCGTGCATCGTTTTTCCAAATTTCAATTTCGCTCCAATTCTAATCAACCAATTCATTTTCATACAGGGTCTGGTCAAGTTCCCCTACCAGCTCCTCCCCGCTCATATCTTCCTGAACATTTATACGGCGCAGCATATCTTCCTCAATTTGGGCCATTTTATTCACGCCCGGGTCCAATGTCAGAAAAAGTTCAATTCCGAGACTTTTTGAAATTTCAAGAACATCGTCATTGTAACTGCTGAATGGGAAGGCAAAAGCAGTAACGTCATTATTGACCTCTTCTTCTATACGTGAAATCCCTAAACGAAGATCTTCTTCCACACGCTCGCGGTATTCCGCCTTCGTTTCACCGTCTCGTACGTGTGTCAGACGAGGTTCTTCTTCACCTTCAGCCAGAATTTTTCCATGTAGATCATAGGTTTTAAGCTGAATCGATACGTGGCCGCTGTCTACCATTTCCTTCGCTTCATCCCACGTAAAATGATCCGGATGTTCATTGTCCTGCCTTTTCACGACGGTATAAATAGACGCCTCCATATCGAGAGATTTCAAAATAGGATAAGCAATATCATAATTGGAGTTGTAACCATCGTCCATTGTAATCAAAACCGGTTTATCCGGCAGGTTGCTGCGCTCTCCATTTTCATATTCTATCAGTTCCTGTTCGTTAATTGTTTCATAGCCTGCTTCGTTCAAAGCCTGCAGCTGCTCTTCAAATCGTGCTGCAGAAACAACTAAATCCCCCTGCCCTGTTTGGTCAAAATCCCGATACATGAGTACAGGAAAAGTTCCTGCAAAATTTCCTTTAAAACGATTATTTATTACCGTCTCTTCCTCTGATTCTTCTTCAGACGGGATTAAAAAGTGGCTTGCCCCCAGATGCAGAAAATAAGCAGCTGAAATAAGCCCAGCTATTAACACCCCGGTTTTTTTCATCTCTGTTTCTCCTTCCCGTTTCTAAGCTTCAGCTGGCTGCTTTTTCTTTCAAATCAATCAACGTACATTGTTTGTTCCAGCATCTGCACAAGGTCTCTTCCGCTCATATCAGGCTCCACGCCAAACCGGTACATCATGCCTCGTTCCAGATTTTCTTCCGTATTCAGGTTCTGATACGTACTGAAGAAAAGTTCAATTCCGAGATCTTCCGATATTTCCAGCACCTCTTCATTGTAGTCTCCGTATGGAAGAGAAAGAGTAGTTACTTCATTACCCACTTCCTCTTCAATTCTGTCCACACTGAGTTCCAAATCTTCTCTGACCCGCTCTCTGTATGCTTCATCAGATTCCTCCGGCATGCGGTATGTCAGGCTGGATACTTCCTCTCCTTCTTCATTCTCCACGCGATCATGAAGATCGTATGTTTTGGACTGAATGGAGATATTGCCGCTTTCCACCATTTCCCGGGCTTCCTCCCACGTGAAATGATTGTTAACTCCCTGGTCCCGACGACCTGCTACGGTAAAAATCGTGGCATTCATATCCATTTCTTCCAGGACAGGATAAGCTACCTCATAGTTGGATTTATAACCGTCGTCCATTGTAATTAGAAGAGGTTTTTCCGGAAGAGCTTCGCGGTTTCCATTTTTATATAAAACGAGGCGTTCTTCCGTAATAGAGGTATAGCCGGCCCGCTGCAGCGCTTCCAGGTGCTCCCGAAAAACAGCTTCACTTACCGCCCCTTCTTCAGAACTGCTTTCACTGAATTCCTGATAAGTCAAAACTGGAAACCCAACATTATAATTCCCTATAAAGCGATTCATTAAAACATTTTCCCTGGTCACCTCATCGTCATATGGATCGGGCGGCAGCAGTTGATCTGTTAACAAATGCAGACTGAAAGATACAAGGATAATCAATCCTGATATAATACTAAGTTGTTTCACCTGCGTTCTTCCTTTCACGTAAACGTTCTTTTTTTGATTTGTTTCGTTTATCTCTCAAATGATTAAATAGATAAATACAGGCAATACCACCTGCTGCACCCGTCGTATCGAGCAGGACATCACTCACCTCTCCTGATCTTCCGGGTATAAACAGCTGATGCACTTCATCCGATACAGCATAGAAAAAGCAGACAGCAAGAGCATAGATACCGGCCGTTTTTAATGGGTTTCCGCTTCTAAGCAGCGCATGATACGTCAAGACGCCAAGCACAAAATACACCAGTACGTGGGCAGCTTTTCTTATAAACAGGTGCAGCGCCTCTTCCTCTATTCTGAATGGATAAAAAAAATCAGCCAGTACACTAACATAAACCAGAATACTGGAACTATAATTCTCCGACTGATCAGCCGGCTGATGAGAAAAATAAAAAATAATTCCCATCCATATGAGAACCGCAGACCACGCTGCGTATTTGTTTTTTAGCACAATCTCACTCCATTTCCCTATAGATTATAGCATATCGCAGGAAAGACAAATACATGCGGACAGCTTATTTCAAAAGTACTGTCAGCGGAATTTTTTACCGGCATCTCACTAAACAGACCCTTCCCCTGTCAGAGACAGCGTAAAAAGAGCCATATAAAAAAGACAGAACCGGCTTTTCAGCACCGGATCTGTCTTTTGAATGACACTATCTGTAATGTTTTCGAAGCGATTCCCTGCAGAACGGACGGCTCCACAGGAAAACTTCTGCTGAAGAGAGCGGCGGAACCGCTAGGATTTATGATTAGCCAGATGCTTATCGGCCAGCCCCTGCAGATACTCGAGCATCGCTTCTCTTAAATCGTCACGCTCGAGGGAAAAATCAACTGTTGCTTTAACGAAACCAAGTTTATCCCCGACGTCGTAACGTTTCCCGGTAAATTCATAGGCAAGAACGATCTGCGTTTTGTTTAATTCTTTAATCGCATCCGTCAGCTGGATTTCATTGCCGGCTCCCGGCGCCAGTGTTTCTAAAATCTCGAAAATTTCCGGACGCAGAATATACCGGCCCATAATCGCCTGATTGGAAGGTGCTTCTTCTTTTTTCGGCTTTTCCACGAGATCTTTCACGTGAATGACGCCGTCTTCAATTTCATTGGATTTTGGAGAAACGATCCCGTATTTGGAAACGTCCTCTTCCGGCACCGGCTGCACGCCGACGACCGAAGAGTTGTAGCGGTCGTAAACATCCATCAGCTGCTGCAGGCACGGCTTGCCTCCATTTGTTTTGACGATATCGTCACCAAGCAGCACAGCAAACGGTTCGTTACCGATGAAGTTTTTCGCTATGCCAATCGCATGCCCGAGTCCTTTAGGCTCCTTTTGACGGATATAGTGGATGTTTGCCATATTGGAAATGTCCTGGATCTCCTTAAGAAGCTCCATTTTTTCTTTTTGCCGGAGCGTCTCTTCCAGCTCATATGATTTGTCAAAGTGATCCTCGATTGCCCGCTTGCCGCGGCCGCTGATGATAATGATGTCCTCAATTCCTGATTCAATCGCTTCTTCGACGATATACTGGATCGTCGGCTTATCGACAATCGGGAGCATTTCCTTCGGCTGGGCTTTCGTCGCCGGCAGAAACCTCGTCCCTAAACCCGCAGCTGGAATTATCGCTTTTTTTACTTTCATATTTCCACTTCCCTTCTGGTTATAAAAATGTATTTCCTGGCGCTCATGGCATACATTTATGTTAATATCTTCTATTATACTATAAAGATCAGACTTGTTAACGGGAAAATCAGCGGGAAGCGACGGCGGTTCTCTTAAAATTTCCGCTCGTTCTATGAATGGGCGGGATAGTTTTAATTCAGGCCGTCCTTCTTCTCTTTCCGGCAAAAGTTCTGTTAATCACCGGCGGTTCTCTTCATTCGAAGAGTACTTCACTTTTCCCACGCCTGACGTTCCGTTTTATCTGGCAGGCCTTCGAAAACAAAAAGCCCCCATGATACCTATTCTCATGAAGGCATTATTGTTAACGTCTCTTCTCGACCTGCTTACAATGTATTCGTTTTTCCTCAGTCCGCCTGAAATAAATCCCGCGTGTACACTTTTTCAGCGGTATCCTTCAAGTCCTCTGACAAACGGTTCGCAACGATCACCGACGAGACGCGCTTAAATTCATCAAGATCGTGCAGCACTTCCGAGCCGTAAAACTCTTTTTCCTGAAGTGCCGGTTCATAAACCACCACTTCGATACCTTTCGCCTTCACGCGCTTCATGATGCCCTGAATCGCCGACTGGCGGAAGTTGTCCGAGTCCTGTTTCATCGTCAGACGGTAGATGCCGACAACATTCGGCCGGCGGTTGAGAATCATTTCAGCCACGTGGTCTTTACGGGTGCTGTTTGCGTCCACAATCGCCCCGATAATGTTGTTCGGCACGTCTTCATAATTGGCGAGCAGCTGCTTCGTATCTTTAGGAAGGCAGTAGCCGCCGTAACCGAAGGAAGGATTGTTGTAATGGCTGCCGATACGCGGATCGAGCCCGACACCTTCAATAATCTCCTGTGCATTCAGTCCTCTTACTTCCGCATACGAATCCAGTTCGTTAAAGAACGCGACGCGCATGGCGAGGTATGTGTTTGCAAACAGCTTGATCGCTTCTGCTTCGGAAGAGTCGGTAAAGAGTACGTCGATCTCTTCTTTTAACGCCCCTTCCTGAAGCATGGCCGCAAACGTCTGGGCACGCTCCGACTTTTCCCCGACAACGATGCGGGACGGATAAAGATTATCGTACAGCGCTTTGCCTTCGCGGAGAAACTCCGGAGAAAACAGAATGTTGTTTGTGCCGTATTTTTCATTTAGTTCTTTCGTATAGCCGACAGGAATTGTCGACTTGATCACCATCACCGCTTCCGGTTCAATCGAAAGCACACTTTCGATAACGGATTCCACCGAACGCGTATCGAAGTAATTCGTTTCCGGATCGTAGTTTGTCGGTGTAGAAATAATAACGTAATCCGCGCCGCGAATTGCCTCCGTTTTATCGGTCGTTGCCGTTAAATGGAGGTCCTTCGTCGCCAGATACTCTGAAATCAGATCATCGACGATCGGCGACTGGCGGTTATTGATGCTTGCCACCTTAGTTTCATCAAGATCAAGTGCTGTTACTGTATGATGCTGCGAAAGCAGCACCGCGTTGGAGAGCCCGACATAGCCGGCTCCGGCAATCGTAATATTCATGAACTTCCCTGCTTTCTTCTATATAATGAAATTTCTTATTTCTACTCTTCTCGTCCTGAAAGAATTTCTCAGGACTTGCTGAAAAATACACCATTTGTTTCCTACTATACCATTTCCCAAAGAGAAACAACACTCCTTAAAAGCAGGTTTTTTGCAGTTCGCTTTCCCTGCTGCGGAGCGTTTTCTGATGAAGCGGACTCCAGCAGCAGGCTTCTTCACACGCCAGATACTGCTGCGGAAAGGAAGAATATTTCTACACATAAAAAAACTCCGCCGGAAGGCAGAGCTCAATTACTCGTTTGTTTCGATATCAATATAAGCGTAATGAGCCGGGGCTGCTTTAGACAGCGGCAAAGGTTCTCCATTTACAGCAAGCTCCGCGGCACGGGCATTGTCAAAATGGAAATAGACTTCTTCATACTCGGAGATGTCCCATGTCTGCTCCTCTCCTGCCTGCCAGCGGCCTTCGCTGATTTTCTCATCTTCTGCCACATCGTAAAGCTCAAACCACATAGCTTCCTCTGCTTTCAGCGATACTTCCGCTTCTCCTCTGTTCGTGAAAGAAAAGGTCGACCGGCTTTCAGCAGCCTCTTTCACTTCAACAGACGGTGCCGTTGCATCAACTGTGCTGATTTCCTCAGCTGCCTGAGGTGCTGCGCCTGCAAGATGCCTGTCAATTTCCTGTTTTTCTTCTCCCGTAAGTGTCGCATCGTGCTTAAAACTTATTAATATACTTAAAAAGGCAGCAATTACTGCCAGTGGATAGACCATTTTTGCCAGTTTAATCATTCATCATTTCTCCTTTTCTGCACTGCTCCATGCGCCGCCGCGCCTTGAATCGGCAGCGCCGTGCACTGTTTTTGATTCCTGTTCGATAAACAGTCCGTTTATGCTTCCGAACTGGATCGGGCTGCTTTCTGCGATGAGCTTTTCTCCCGCTTCGGGCTTCATTTCAAAGCCTTCTTCGGTGTAAAACGTATCTTCAAACACGTCCAGATAAAAACGCGGGGCATCGACTGCTTTCTGAAACGTTTCTTCAAACACGACCGCCCTCGTCAGCACCTGGGTGACGACAGAGGGAATCCGCCTGCCGCCGGCGCTTCCGATACCGATGACCGGTCTCCCTTCATAGGAAAGGATGCTCGGCACCATGTAGCTGTTCGAGCGCTTTCCTTTTTCGGGACTGTTTGGAGAATCTTCGGAAGAGCTGAAATTACGCAGCTGATTCGTCATGAAAAAACCGTTCGTATAGATACCGTCACCGAAAAAGTTGCTGATCGTATTTGTAAAAGAAACCATCGTTCCGTCGTCATCGACAATGACGGCGTGGGTCGTATTCTGATGATTGTCTTCATCTGCTTTTGTGACGAGCGGCGACTGGAAGTCCTCCTGAAGCGTTCCCGGCTCAATCGTAGCCGCGAGCTCCTTCATATGATCCTCCTCAACCAGCTTCTCTTCCGGGACGTCCGTAAAGGCAGGGTCACCTACATACTCCTGATGCTCTTTGTGCGCACGCCGGTTCGTTTCGCCGAGCGCATACGCGAGCTGCTCCGGGTCCCCTTCTGCTGAAGTAAGGTCAAGCAGCTCCGTCACTTCAAGAGACTGAATGAACATCGCTCCGCCTGAAGGAGCAGGCGGGGCGTACACGTCGTAGCCGTAGAAATTTCCTTTCACCGGCGTTTTTTCCAGCACATCGTAGGAAGCAAAGTCTTCTTCTTCAAGACCGCCGACGTCTTCCGCGACGCTTCCCGCCAGGTCTCCTTCATAAAACGCTTCTGCTCCTTCGTCGGCAATCGTCTGCATCGTTTCCGCCAGCTCCTCCTGCTTGAACTGCTCCCCTTCACGAAGCGGTGTCCCTTCCGGATAAAACTGCGGAAGTTCTTTGACCGGCAGCCGGTAGGAGGAGGCGGTCAACCGTTTTTCAAGCACCTCATCAACGGTAAACCCTTCTTCTGCCAGATCGATCGACGGTTTAATCAGTTCTTTTATCGACAGACTGCCGAAGTCGGCGTGCACCTTCTCCATTCCAGCCGCAAAACCGGGAACCCCTGCGCCGCTGTCCGGCACCGGTCCGCTTTCCGGAGCGATTGTGCGGTAGTCGTAGACTTCCGGTTCTTCCTCCGGTTCCTGGACGAGCATGACGCCTCCCCCTCCGATACCGGAAGAGTGAGGTTCGAGCGTACCGAGCGCATAGCTGACCGCGACGGCCGCATCCACAGCTGTCCCGCCCTCATCGAGCACGTCCATACCGATTTCCGTCGCCTGTGGATGGTCGGATGAGACTCCGTATTCATACGCTCCGTCCGCTTCGGATTCCGCCTTCTCTTCTTCTTTCGCAGGATTGGGAATCCGGGTGTCTTCCGAGTCCGAAGAAAGGCCGGTGAACCCATACACTGCTCCCGCCAGAGCAAGCGCAAGTACTGTCCATCCACCGTACTTCTTCATCGTCATCACCTCTCGATTGTTTTCGTCAGCTTATCGTCTTCCCTGTCCCATTCTTCCGTAAATGACGAACCGTAGATAAATTCTTCCGTCAGCTGGCTGTAGATTTTGTCCTGCCGATAGCGGTTCGTCACCTGCCGCGGCTGCGCTTCTTCGATATACATCGGATGAATTTCAAGTTTAATTTCCTCTTCTGATAAGCGGTACTGCAGTACGGCTGTTTCTTTCGTCATCGACCACCCCTGGTCAAAGACAAAGTTTCCAAGACTGTAGGCAATCACCGCATCATCATGAACTTCTATCGGCTGCAGAACGTGCGGATGGTGCCCGGCGATGACGTCCGCTCCTGCTTCGACCATCGCATGCGCCAGTTCCCGCTGCCGCGGATGGACGGAATTATCGTACTCCTCCCCCCAGTGCGCATGTACGATGACAACGTCTGCGTTCGCTTCGGCTTCGCGGATATCCGGCACGAAATATTCGGCCTTCATCGGAACGACGCCTTCCTGATAAGTCGTTGCTTCCCGTTCTTCGGTCATATAGGCGTCGTTAAATCCGAGCGTCGCTACGGTAAGGCCGTTGACCTCTTCATACTGAACCTCCCGGGCTTCGTCGATATTGATTCCTGCCCCGACCGTCTCCAGTTCCTGTTCATTAAATGTTTCCAGCGTATCGAATACGCCGTTGGTGCCGTAATCGGACAGGTGGTTATTGGCAAGATTCACGTTCGTAAATCCGGCGTCTTTCAGCTTCTTCACCGATTCCGGACCGGTATGAAGCTTGACCGATTTATCAAGGCTGTCTTCTTCGTAATTTTCAAGGTCTCCATTTACGACCGGGTTTTCAAAATTACCGGTCACAAGATCCGTTTCTTCAAACAGCGGCTTCGCTTCGGCAAACGTGTCCGCCGCTTCTTCCTCGTCCAGATTTTCGACGAAACGCCCGAGCATCATATCTCCTGTAAGACTAATAGACAGCTCTTCATCCGCTCCTGTATCGACGGGAGCCGCTCCCGGCTGTCCCGACGGCAGAAGCTGATAAACGGCTACGGCTGCGATCACCAGCACGAGCGTTATAACGGAGTCTCTGAGCGAATGTTTTTTGTGCCGCTTCATGCGGTCCAGATGTCTTTCTTTCCGGTTCCACGATTGTTTATTTTTCTTCATGCTTTCTCCCCCGCTTTCCTACAGCCACTGATAGAGCGTAACGATCACAAAAGTAATGCCGCTCAGCACAAAGGTCGTTGTCAGCGTCGGCACGAGCCCCTGACGCTGGATCGTATTGGCAATCAGTCCCGGCACGATAACACCGATGCCGCGGAACTCCTGAATCACGAACGGCATGCCGGGATAGCTGTAGTCAAACACCATCTTCAACGCGATCCCGACGACCATCATCGCTGCAAACTTGCGGCGGCCGTAGAGCGTGACAAACCTCCCGATCACCTGGGTGACGAGCAGGTACGTAACGATACTGACGACGATAATGACAGCTAAAAAGAGCGGCTGATCAAACACGAGCGCCAGATACCCCGGGATGATCAATCCTGCCGGGAGCACCCCGAACTTTTCTGTAAACAACAAACTGACAAGCACTCCGACTATGAGAGCAACGTATAATTCTCCACCAAACATTACTGTACCTCCGCTAATTTTTCTGTTTCGAGCTCCTGCTCGTCCCGTTTTTTCATCATTTCTTCAAACTCATGAATCAACGGCTCGCCCATTCCGTGAATGTTGCCGATGCCGTAAATAGTCCTGTTTTTCAAAAACGGCTGCAGTTCTTCCACAACCTCTTCGATATTCTTATCGGCCAGATCCAGCACCTGGCCTGCTTTAATCGTTCCGGCGTGGCACGCTTTTACAATCGGGTCGGTGACCGAGCCGATCAAGACAAGATTCGCCGTCGGCAGATAGGGCAGTACGTCTGACGCAAACTGCTCCGTACGCTCCACCCGGTCTTCCCGGCAGTTAACGATGATCACTGGATCCTGTACCGGAAAGCCGAGCTGTTCCACCCGCTTCCATATATTAATCGTCGACGTCGCGTCGTTCGCCGCGAAGCCGTTGACGAAGTGCGACGGTTCTTTCGTGTCGCCGACTGTGAGAATTTTCATCGATCCCGGATCCGGCCACGCCTGGAGCATGCCTTTTTCGGCCACGGCCCGATCGATGCCGAGCGCTTCCGCTACGGCGAACCCGAGGGCCGCATTTTCCGGAAAGACCATATAGGGAAACTTCTTCAAATACGCTTCCGTGACATTATCGGCTTCAATCACTTTCACTGTCGATTTCCGCTCTTCGGCAATTTTCGTATAATACTCCACGTAGGGACTCTCATTAATGATCAAATGGCCGTTGTAGGGAATCGTGCCGGCAAAAGCTTCCGCCACGTGATCGAGCGTCGGGCCGAGCACTTCCATATGGTCATGCAGGACGTTGACGATCAGTACGATATTCGCCTGCAGCATCTCCTCCTGGAACACTTCCTGATAATCCGGATTTACCGCCATGCATTCGCTGACGAGCGCATCGGCTTTTTTATCGGCAGACGTCTGGATCACCTTTTTCTGCTCACCGATATTCGGCCCTTCCAGGCGGCGCTTGATCGGCGTTTCTTCGTCTTCAAACCAGTAAAGCATCCGCGCATCGGTTCCTGTCGTTTTGCCGACGGTGCGGTAGCCTGCTTCCTGGAGAATGCCGGTGACGAGTCTTGTCACGGTCGATTTCCCGCGCACCCCGTTCACGTTAATTCTCACCGGCACTTTCTCCAGCGCTTTCGCATGCTTCTTTCGTTCCCGGACACCCAAAAATAAAATAACCGCAAAAATGACAGCTGTTACAATCAGCTCTGTTTCCCACATAGTACCCTCCGTGTTTGTTTCTTTATTTTTACTGCACCTTTTCCGCACAAAAAAGATGCTCCTTTTTGATGAGAGCGATCACCCGATCCTCCCTAACCTGCAGCAACATAAAATAGAAATTATTTACATCATTAACACTTATTAGTTTTAAACAGTTTCTTTCGTCTTTTATTTTCACAACTTCAGTATGCTAACACGCAGGACTTTTCTTGTATACATACCGATAGTCACACGAAAAAAGCCGGCGGTAGTTTCCGCCGGCTGTCTTTTAAAAAGGTATTCTGCTTGATTTTGTTTAAAATGAGGGAAAATAGTCCTTTTTTGAGAACAATTATATACTTTATAGTGAACATTATAACTTCAATAAATGTTTCCATTCAACGATTTCTCATCATTGTTGTGTTTTTTAATTGTTTTGTAATGGGATCTTAACATAGAAGAAGGTTGATGAGGTTATTTCCGGGGGCGCAGAGGCTCCAACCGGCGTTTCGGAGACTGTTTCCGCAAATCAGGGCTCTGCTGCCGGGACTGGAGAAGCATGAGAGGGGGAATTCCGCCGCTTCTTCCCGCATTTCTGCCACTTCTCGCGTTAATTCCACCGCTCGCGGGCATAATTCCGCCATTTCTCCCCTTATTTCTGCCACTCGCCAATAATTCTTCCATTTCCCCCGATAATTCTGCCACTTCTCATAGGTGCGCGATCATTCGCACACACCCCTTACTCCAATACTTGGCTTGCACCGGAAGTGTGTCTCTTTCATTTCTTCTGTAAAGAAATTTCAGCTGACTGCATATTTTTTCAGTCCCCTTCTCCACTCCAGCCGTACTTTTTATCACGAGAATTGTTATACTAAACGTTAAGGAATCTTCTTGGACTCCTTACATAGAAGAAACCAGGGTAACCATGATTCAGAGCGAAACGGGGGATGACAGTGAAATCCAGATATGTATCCTATGATGAAGAATCGCTGAAAGTCTTAAAAGCGGTCGCAAACAAGCACCGGCTGGAAATTCTGCGTATATTGAGCTTCCGCCCTCATAACGTCAATGAACTGGCAGAGAAATTGAACCTGCCTTTTTCGACGACGGCCACGAACGTAAAAAAGCTCGAGGACGTTAATTTGATATCGACGGAGCTCGTCCCGGGGCGGGGAACACAGAAAGTGAACGCCAAAAACTACGACCGGATTATTCTCGATCTTTTTGAGAAAGACACCGAATACAGCGAGAAGCAGATCTTTATCGATATGCCGATCGGTGAATACTTTGACTGCGACATTCATCCGAACTGCGGTCTTGTCGGGTTGAAAGATTATATCGGCGAGCAGGATGATCCGCGTGCGTTTTATGAGCCCGGCCGAAGAGATGCCGAACTTCTCTTCATGCGCCATGGGTTCGTCGAGTACCGCTTTCAGAACAAAATTCCTGACGGGTCGAAACCAAAAGAAATCGAAATCGCAGCGGAACTGTGCTCAGAGGCTCCGAATCATAAGCTTGACTGGCCGTCCGACATTACAGTTTGGGTAAACGGAGTCGAAGTCGGAACGTGGACTTCTCCGAGCGACTACGGCGGCACCCGCGGACTGCTTACTCCTGCCTGGTGGCACACAAATTATACGCAGTACGGCATGCTGAAGCGGTGGAAAATCACGCAGGAAGGCTGCTTTATCGACGGCAGCAGTCAAAGCACGGAAACGAATATCGATACGCTTCATTTGGAAAAGCACCCTTTTATATCAATTAAAATAGGAATAAAAGATCAGGCAGAAAACAAAGGCGGCTTTAATTTATTCGGACGCAGGTTCGGAAATTATGAACAAGGCATACAGATGACGGTGAACCTCTAGGGTTTCACCGTTTTTTCTGCATATAGGACAAAAGGAGTTATCTGAAAACTTTTAAAAAAGAAGGTTGTTTATTACTTTAAAAGCGGTTACAATAAATTCACGCCCAATGAAGGCGCTTTATTTTTAGTTATTATTACTCTTTTAATAGTAATAAAACCATAATTACGGAAATGAAAGGCGGATGAACATGGCTCTCGATTTATCAAACAAACTCGGACAGAAACTCGCTCCGAACCCCCAGTTTCAAAGAGAAAGCTGGCTGGAACTGGATGGGGAGTGGCGGTTTGCCGCTGACCCAAAGGATGAGGGGAAAGCCCGGCACTGGTTTACCGGAATCCCTGAAGGTAACACGATCCAAGTACCCTTCGTGCAGGAGAGTCAGACCGCTTCCTCTTCATCTGAAAACGCCCCGGTCGTCTGGTACGAGCGGCACGTTCAGCTGAACGAAGCACAGCAGAAAAACGTTCTTCTTCACTTCGAAGCGGTGGACTACAAAACAACGGTCTGGATCAACGGTTTTCATGCAGGAGAACACGAGGGCGGGCATACCCCTTTCACCGTTTTCTACGAGCCTGCCGCAGGCGAAGACGAGCTCCGGCTGACGATTCGCGTGGAAGACTACAACCGCACAGATCAGCCGATCGGCAAGCAGTCCTGGAAAGAGGATAACTTTTTATGCTGGTACGAACGGACGACAGGAATCTGGCAGACGGTGTGGATGGAATTTGTAAGCGATTCCTATTTGGAAAGTGTACAGATGACGCCGGACATTGACAGCGGCCAGCTGACGGTCGAGGCATTCTGCCGTTTCCCGGAGCAGCATGCCGCCCGCAGGCAGCTGACAATAGCCGTATACCTGCACGGGCAGCTGATAACCGAAGTAACAGTGAAAAACATTTCCAGCTTCGTGAAAACCACACTCTCAGTGGATGCGGACCTTCCCGACTTCCGGATTGCCCCCTGGTCCCCGGAATCCCCGGAGCTGTATGACATTACTTTCACGCTCGAAGCGGACGGGGACGTCGACGAAGTCGCCAGTTATTTCGGCATGAGGCATATTTCCGTAAAACAGAATGATATCCAGCTGAACTACGAAAAATTTTACCAAAAGCTGATTCTCGATCAGGGCTATTATGCAGATACTCTCATGACGCCCCCCACCCCGGCTGCCGAGCGGGAGGATATCGAAAAAGTGAAAGCGATGGGCTTTAACGGCGTCCGCCGCCATCAGACGATCGGCTCCCACCGGTTTTTATACTTGTGCGACAAGCTGGGGCTCGTCACCTGGGCGGAAATGCCGAGCTTTTACAAGTTTCACCGGGACTCGGCCGGACGTGCTTATGCGGAGTGGCAGGAAATTATTCAAAAACACTACAACCATCCGAGCACGATTATTTACACCATTATGAATGAATCGTGGGGAGTCAATGAAGTGTATGCCAATAAGCAGCAGCAGGCGTTTGTCGATTCTCTCTACCATATGACGAAAGCGCTCGACCCGACCCGGCTCGTCATCGGCAACGACGGCTGGGAGCACACGGCAACGGACATTCTCACGATTCACGACTATACGCAGTCCCCGGAGAAAATCAGCCGGGCCTATGAGACGAAAGAGCATTTTGCAGAAGGAGCTCCGGCGCAGACGAGCAATAAATACACGTTTGCGCAAGGGTACGCCTACGACGGGCAGCCGATTCTTTTAAGCGAGTTCGGCGGGGTCGCCTACAGCGAAAAAGAAACGCTGCACGAAAACGACTGGGGTTACGGCGATCGTCCTGAAACGAAAGAAGCCGCATGGGAGAGAATTTCTTCTCTGATTACTGCCGTTATGAACAACGATCACTTCTGCGGGTTCTGCTATACGCAGCTTGCGGACGTGCAGCAGGAAGTAAACGGCCTGCTCACCCATGATCACCAGTATAAATTTAATCCAGATGACGTAAAGCAGCTGTTAAGTCAAAAGCACAATCGAGGATTTATTTTCGAATGAAACGAAAGGAGCGGGGAAAATGGAAGAACGAGCACCGAAACTGCAGACGGCAGCACCGGAAACGAAGAAAATCAGCAATAAGGAGGTCCTTTCCTACTTTAGTTACGGGATGGGCCAGTGTATCAGCTTTGGACTCGTCGGCACGTACATTATGTATTTCTACACCGATATACTCGGCATTTCAGCGATGGCAGCGAGCGTTATCTTTATCATTGCACGAACGTTCGACGCAGCCAATGATCCGCTGATGGCCTCGATCATTGATACGAAGCGTTCGAAGCACGGCAAGTTCCGCCAGTACCTGCTGTACATGCCATTTTTCATCTTTTTTATTACGATCATCGCGTTTCTGCCTCTCAATTTAAATCCGACCGCTGCCGTCATTTTTGCCGGTGCGACGTATATTCTCTGGGGCGTTTTTTACACCGTTTCCGACGTACCGTTCTGGTCGATGTCGGCTGTGATGAGCCAGAATCCGCAGGAGCGGACGAAGCTCGTAACGTATGCCAACCTGGGGGTCTTCGTCGGAATCGGCATCCCGACGCTGCTGTTTACCCCGCTTGCCGAATTTCTCGGCGGAGGCAGTTTAAATGACGGATTTTTCTATGCGGTTATTCTTCTGTCACTGTGCATGCTTCCACTGATGTACATCGGTTTCCGCAATACGAAAGAGCGTGTGGAACCGCCGAAAGAGAAAGTCAGGATCCGCGATGCCCTTAAAATCGTCAAAGGCAACAAGCCGATGTTCATTATGCTCGCCACGTTTTTCTGTAACGTATTCGTCAATATTACCCTGACGCTGAACATTTACTTTTTTACTTACAATCTTGGAAACGCTACCTTAATGGCAGCCTTCGGGATCATCAGCCTCGTCGCCTGTGTCGGGTTTTTCTTCATCCCGATGCTCACGAAGCATTTCTTCAAAAAACACATTTTAATGACCGTCCTGATCATCGATATCGTCGTCCGTATTGGCTTCTTTTTGAGCGGCTACAGCAACACGATCGTCGTTCTCAGCTTTTTAACCGTGACGATGATTCTCTACACGGCAACCGGCCCGCTCATTTCGGCAATGCTCGCTGAAACGATTGAGCTGACAGAAGTCCGCACCGGCCAGCGCTCCGAAGCGGTTACTTTTTCCGGCCAGACATTTACAGGAAAACTCTCCGTTGCGATTGCCGGCGGTGCGACGGGGGTTATTCTTACCGTCATCAACTACACACCGAACGAAGCGCAGACGGAATCAACGCTCACCGGACTGTTTTTCGTCATCGCCCTTCTCCCGGCACTCGGCTCCCTGATCCGCCTTGTGCTTATGTACTTCTATAAGTACACGGAACATGACTTCAACGACGCCGTCGCTGAACTGCAGTCTCGAAAATACCAAGAAGAGTAACCTCAGCAACCGCCTGCACCAATGAGCCGCCATGACACCCATCGTCGTGGTGGCTTTTTGGCGGATCAGGCTTCCAATTCCGCTGATGGGAGACATCAATTTGGCATTTTGCTGGCGTTTTTCGTTAATCAAAGCCTTTCTGCGGTGGGTGGAGCGCATAGGAAGGGGAATTCCGCCGCTTCTTCCTGCATTTCTGCCACTCCTCCCGTTAATTCCACTGTTCGCCGGCATAATTCCGCCATTACTCCCCTTATTTCTGCCACTCGCCAATAATTCTGCCATTTCCCCGCTTTTCATCAGGCTCGATATTCCAAATTCCACTTCAGTCTCACTTATTATAGCTGCAAATCTATATAAATTGAACTTAATATTTATAAAGATAGAATGTATGACCTCGAAAGCGGTCTTCCCTATCGAAAGAAAAAAAGGTGTTATCATTTTTAACGGCCAACCATATCTGCAGGAAGAACAGAAATGGAGAACAGACCGCTGGAGTGGATATGGGGCGACCCCGGGGCGAATAAGGACGAGCCCCACCCCTACCGAGCGCAGGGAGGAAGGGATTAGCTGAGGCCGGCCCGGAAAGCGTCCCCATGGAAACGAAAGCCGCTAGTTACAGAAGTGGAGACTAATTATTAAGTTCAACATATATATCAAACAGTTTCTCTTAGGATGTGTTTTCTCTTTTTACTCATCCTCATCGCCTGGTCTTACTTGATCTGAAAACGTTTTAAAATGCCTTTTCTGACTTTCTGAGGAGGCTTTCCCGGGTATTCGCCTGCAGTAATATCCCCGATGAAAGCTGTATGTCTCTTTCACGATAGACGAAAGCATCCGCCGCCTTCCTCATGTTATTTCGCAAAAGAAACAACCACTTACAAAATGTATAAATAACGGCTTTAAAAACTACAAAAAGACGGATTAGTCTCGAACATATTATTTAAAAGAATATAAAAATTGTTTTATTTCATTTTTTTGTTCATCAAGTGTTTCCATTTCGACTTTTGCGTGCTAAAATACATCATTATGTTTCGAATATTCAATAAATTATGGAGGGGGCACGAATATGATGAACTTGAATCCACATGATTATCCTTATGCATCGAAACGCAACGTCGTCTATGGAAAAAAGGGAATGGTAGCCACTTCCCAGCCGTTAGCTGCGGAAGCAGGAATTGAAGTAATGAAAAAAGGAGGAAATGCCGTCGACGCTGCTATTGCTTCAGCGGCTTCTCTTACGGTGCTCGAACCGACTTCCAACGGAATTGGTTCTGATGCCTTTGCTCTTGTCTGGATAAAAGGTAAATTGCACGGGTTGAACGCAAGCGGTTATTCACCGGAAAAAATGACGATAGAAGCGGTGAAGGCAAAAGGATACGATGCTGTTCCCCAGTTCGGGATGACCCCGGTTACTGTCCCCGGTGCTCCTGCAGCCTGGGCTGAACTTGCTGACAAGTTCGGAAAACTTCCTTTAACGGAGAGCTTAAAGCCTGCGATCAGCTATGCAGAAGAGGGATATCCTGCTTCCCCGACGCTCGGAGCTTTTTGGAAAGAAGCAGCGGAGAAGTTCAAAAATACTTTTGAAGGAGAAGAGTTTGAGGCGTGGTTTACTGCCTTCGCACCGGACGGACACGCTCCGGAAGCCGGCACTGTATGGAAGTCTCCGGATCATGCGCGGACATTGAAAGAAATCGCAGAAACAAATGGAGAGTCCTTTTACAGAGGGAATCTGGCGGAAAAAATATCCACTCATTTTCAAAAACACGGCGGGTTTTTATCGAAGCAGGATTTAGCTGATTATTCTCCTGAGTGGGTCGATCCGATCAAAGTTAATTACCGGGGATATGACGTATGGGAAATTCCGCCGAACGGCCAGGGATTAATAGCATTAATGGGATTAAACATATTAAAAAACGACCATTTTACCAGCAAAGAAGCCGTCGACACGTATCATCACCAGATTGAAGCAATGAAGCTCGCTTACAGTGACGGGCTTGCCCATATTACGGAAGAAAAGCATATGAATCATACAGTAGAAGAGCTTCTTTCCGATAAGTATGCGTCGAAGCGCCGCGAAAATATCGGAGAGCATGCTCTCGATCCCTCTCCTGCTGCACCGCCAAAAGGCGGCACTGTCTATCTGGCAACAGCGGATGAAGAAGGGAACATGGTTTCCTTTATTCAAAGTAATTTCATGGGCTTTGGATCGGGAATTGTCGTACCGGGCACTGGTATATCGATGCAGAACCGCGGCTTCACCTTTTCTTTGGACGAAAGCCATGTGAATGCCCTTAAACCGAGGAAAAAAACCTTCCACACGATTATTCCCGGATTTCTTTCCAAGGGCAGCGAGCCGGTCGGTCCGTTTGGTGTAATGGGAGGATATATGCAGCCCCAGGGTCACTTGCAGGTCATCATGAGTACGATTGATTTCCATTTGAATCCTCAGGCCGCGCTGGATGCTCCCCGCTGGCAGTGGGTCAGCGGAAAAAAGATTCTCATCGATCCATCTTTTCCGAATCATATTGCAGAAGCATTACATCGAAAAGGCCACCACATCGAGCGGGCCCTTACCCATGGCGGTTTCGGAAGGGGACAGATTATTTGGAGAAATCCGGATAACGGCGTATTAGCCGGAGGTACAGAACCACGCACCGATGGCCATATAGCCGCGTGGTAATTAAAGTTTCATCCCGGTCCGGCTGATAAACCGTCTTAATAAAATATGACTTTCCACCCGGGTAATGCCTTCCAAAGAATAGAGTTCTTCGTTAATAAACTGCTCCAGTTTGACGAAATCTTCTACTAAAACGTGCATATGAAGCGTACTCGGGCCGGTCATTTGATAACAGCTTGCAACGCGGGGGTTTTCAGCCAGATTTTCAGCTACTTCCACTAAGGCTGTCGGCTCGCAGTCCACTTCAAAAAAGGCGGAGACGGCTTTACCGACCTGCTCGGAATTAATAACGACACTGAATTTCTCTATCACTCCCGCTTCCTGCATCTGCTGTATTCTTTCCCGGACGGAAACTCTCGACATTCCTACCTGCTTAGCAAGATCAACGTAGGATATGCGGCCGTCTTCACTCAAAATATTCAACATTTTCATGTCGGTTTCGGTTAATTTCATAAAATTACACCTCGGCATCTCTTATAGAATTTGAACATCATTATATTAGCAGCCTTTGTTCCTGTCTACTAATCGTAAAGGAGGGAGATTATGGCATGGCATACCAATAAACAGATTTTTCTCGGTTTTTTTCGAGCCGGAATGCTCGGCTATGGCGGAGGTCCTGCTTCTATCCCCCTTGTTCATAAAGAAGTCGTTGGTAAATACAAATGGATGGATGACGATGAATTCAGCGACATATTAGCTATCGGCAATACGCTTCCCGGCCCCATTATTACGAAGATGGCCGGATACATCGGGTACCGGGTAAACGGTTCCAGCGGTTTGTTAACGGCTATTATTGCTTCCGTGATCCCTACAGTATTACTCATGCTCCTGCTGTTAGGTTTTTTACACACATTCATCGATGAAGGAATCATGCAGGGGATGACAGCCGCGGTCGCTCCCGTTGTAGGAGTCCTGATGAGTGTCCTTGCCTACTCCTTTTTCAAACAGTCACAAAAAGGAATGGGCTGGAACAGAACGCTTTTTCTGGGACTCGTGAGTGTGGTTGTTTATATCATTATCGGAGCTCATCCCGCTCTCCTTATAGGCATATTGATCATTTACGCTCTCGTCATTCATCCGATGATGAAGAAAGGAGGCAGACATGCTTGAATACTGGCACCTGTTTTTAGCTTTCTTTATTCCAGGCATTGTCGGATACGGTGGAGGACCAGCTTCTATTCCCCTTATCGAATACGAAGTGGTGCACCGGTACAGCTGGCTGACTACGGAAGAATTTTCGGAACTTCTGGCTATCGGCAATACGCTTCCCGGTCCTATAGCAACGAAAATGGCAGGTTATATAGGCTTTGAAGTCGGGGGAATCCTTGGAGCCGGCATTGCATTATCGGCTACTATTTTTCCTTCGTTACTCGCCATGCTGTTTCTGCTCGGACTTTTGTATAAACATCGCAATTCCCCTAAAGTAAAATACATGACTATGCTGATTCGTCCCGTTATCGGCATTCTGCTGGCAGTACTTGCTTATCAATTTTTCTCGGCTTCCTGGATGCAGACATCACCCTTTCAAGTATTATTTATTGGGCTGGCAAGCTTCCTGCTTCTGGAAAGATTCAACATTCATCCAGCTTTCGTCATTATAGGAGCCTTGCTCTACGGGGCGGTATTTTTATCCTAAACAAAAAATAACGAGAATATTTTGATTTTTCTCGCATTTTCATTGTTTATATATTATAATAACTAAACATAAAGAAAGAAAACAATAAGTTTTTAAAACTTTATGTATCGAATAATTGATTTTATTTGAATTTTTGTAAATATTGGAACTGGAGTTGCGATCATAACTCCCGGAACCACTGTTTAGTTTCCGCAATAATTTATTCTCGTTTAGTACATATCATAGGGGGAGAAAAAAATGAAAAAGAGAACTGCAAGAGTACTAATGATAACTGGAGCCGCAGCGGGAACGTCCATGCTGGCGGCCTGCGGCGGCGGAGAAGAATCCATAGAAGATTATCCAAGCCGGGAAATTGAAATGGTCATTCCGTGGGATCCAGGCGGCGGAAGTGACATTGAGGGCAGATTAGTTACCGAACACGTTTCTAATACGATGGATAATGATTTTGTTGTCGTAAACCTCCCTGGTGTCGGCGGTACAGTAGGGTTGGAAGAATTAACAGAAGAGCCGGCAGACGGCTACTCACTGGGACAAATTCATGAAGGATTACTCGTTGCCCACCATTCTGACATTACAGAAATTAACTATGACAGTTTCGAACCGATTGCTGCTATGTCTTCAGCTGACCAAATACTGGCTGTTTCCAGTGAAATGGACGTAGATACTCTGGAAGAATTTGTAGAATACGGACAGAATGAAGAAATTACCTTCGGCGGTACGGTTTCCGGAATCCCGAGAGTATGGGTGGAACAGATGGCCCGGGAGCTGGAGGTTGATTATAATATGGTTGGCTATGAAGGGCTGGCTGAGGCAATTCAGGCACTCGCTGGAGATCACGTTGATGCGGCAATTGTCGATTATCCTTCTGCAGAAAGTTTCGTCGGTGCCGGTGATATGAAGTTTATAGCTATAGGTACAGCAGAAAGAATCGAAAGACTTCCCGACGTACCAACATTTCAAGAAGAAGGTTACGATCTTACTCTTGGGTTGAATCGTGGTTACGTAGCTCCAGAAGGTACCTCGGAAGAAATAATTGAATATCTCGGTGAACAGTTTGAAGAAACTGCTAATGACCCTGAATATATAGAAGCGGTAGAAAATATCGGAGCGGAAGTAGATTATATGGGCCCCGCTGATTACAGGGAACATCTTGAAGAGCAGGACAGCATTATTAGCGATGTTATCGAAGAACTTGGGGACGAGCTGGAGTAATAAAAGTCAATAAAAGACATAAAAGGGGCTCTTAAAGACGACAATTTCACTCTTTAGGATGCCCCCTTTTTATAGGGAGAACCTGTACTGCATATTTAAAGGAGGAGGAAAAATGGGAGAATTAATAGTAGCATGTTTGCTTCTTTTAGTCAGCATTGTTATTTTTATCCAATCCGGTGATTTCACCCATCTTAATGAAAGTCAATTAGGCCCGGGGACGTATCCTCAGCTGATTTCCGTACTGCTCGCTTCCCTTTCTCTGATTCTGATTATTTCCCAGAGCAGAAAGCTGTTAAAAGAAAAGTCTGAAATGTCCATGGAAAATGTTAAAGCTGGTTTTGGAAGTTTTTATACAGAGTATAAGCTCGTGCTTCATATTATTGGTTTACTCGCTTTGTATATAATTCTTATTGATATTACCGGCTTTATCATAACGACGATTCTTTTCGTCATTGCTGCGGGAATGCTGATCGGACCGAAAAAGAAAAAGAATCTTATTACATTATCCATCGTTTCCGTCATTCTAACTTTCAGCACCTACCTCTTCTTTGAAAATGTACTTTACGTGCGATTTCCAGGAGGATTATTTTTCTAAGTAACTTGGAAGGGAGGTTATTTCTTTGTTTGATTTATTAATACTGGGAATGAATGAAATTCTTCAAGTGCATATATTATTTATTATTCTGCTCGGAGTAATAGTAGGGATTCTGGCCGGATTAATACCTGGCTTTACAGTAGCGATGGCTATTGTACTTACACTCCCTCTCACGTTTGGCATGGACCCTGTTACAGGTGTGGCAGCTATGATCGGTGTCTTTGTCGGAGGCATGTCAGGAGGGCTTATCAGCGCCACTCTTCTCGGTATTCCGGGAACGCCGTCTTCCATTGCCACCACTTTCGACGCTTATCCTATGGCTAAAAAAGGCTTGTCCGGCAAAGCACTATCCATTGGGATATGGGCTTCTTTTCTAAGTTCCATTATCAGTCTGCTCCTTCTCGTAACTATAGCCCCGCAGCTGGCCCGTTTTGCTCTCATGTTCGGCCCGTGGGAAATGTTTGCCCTCATTATACTTTCATTAACTATTATCGCCAGTGTTACTGGAGATTCGGTAATTAAAGGGCTGATTGCGGGATTGTTTGGATTATTAATCGCCACGGTGGGTGCTGACCCCATCGCCGGTCTATCCCGTTTTACTTTTGATTTTGGTGTTTTAAGAGCAGGAATCCCTTTTCTTGTAGTTCTTATTGGAATGTTTGCCATTTCACGACTGCTCATTTTTCTGGAAAAATCGGAAATGGAGAAGGATAAAAAGGACAGACAGGAGAGAGATCTTCAAAAAGTGAAATTTGTCCTGCAACCAATTCAAACATTGAAAATGGTGCTCAGAAGACCCGGCACCCTTACCGGCTCTTCCATTATCGGCTCTGTCGTTGGTGCTATTCCGGGTGCAGGCGGCAGTATTGCCAATATTATTGCTTACGACCAGGCTAAAAAATGGTCGAAAAACCCCGAAAAATTCGGTACTGGATGTGAAGAAGGGGTCGTTGCTTCGGAAGCAGGCAACAACTCCACTGTCGGCGGGGATTTAATTCCTACTGTAGCTTTAGGCATTCCAGGTTCAGCCGTTACGGCCGTTCTTCTGTCTGCACTTATGATACACGGCATCACGCCGGGCCCTCTCCTTGTCACCGAAGAACCGAACATTGTAGGAGGCATTTTCTTCGCTTTTTTCGTAGCCTCTTTCTGGATGCTTATTACCCAGTTCGCAGGCATGCGCTTTTTCGTGAAAGTAACCCTTATACCTACTCACGTTTTAGTACCTGTAATTCTCGTGCTGTGTGTGGTCGGCACATTTGTTCTGAATAACCGGACTTCCGACCTCTACATTCTGCTGGTCATGGGCCTTATCGGTTATTTGTTCACAAAATACAAATTCGCCTTAGCGCCAGCTATTATTGGGGTTATCCTAGGTCCCATTGCAGAAGTAAATTTAAGAAGAGCTTTTATGACGGATCCGGACTGGACGTTATTTTTCACACGGCCGATCGCGCTGACGTTCTTATCGTTAACCGTCATATCCATCTTTTTCACCGTACTGCAGACAAGGCGCTCCAATAAACGAGCAGCTAAAAATATAAGCTGACGGCGCTTTTATTCTTTTATATTCCGCACTCCAAAGTTAAGGGCCGTTCTGCCAGTCATATCCTGGCAGAACGGCCCCTAATGCTGTACTCCGTGAATGATGAACGAGGAATTCTGCCTCTTCTTCCTGCATTTCTGCCACTCCTCGAGTTAATTCCACCACTCCTGGGCATAATTCCGCCATTACTCCCGCTATTTCTGCCAATAGATTATAATTCTTCCACTTATCCCGGTATTTCTGCCACTTCCCGCAAATTTTACTCTTCCCATCGCACAAAAAAAGAACCACCTTCTTCCGGCAGCTCTTCTCGTCTATAACTATCAGCTTTTATCTTTCGTTTCTTCATCATAGTTGTATGTTTTCTCGACGGAATTGTCTTTTTTGTGCACGACGACGGCCGTCTGTTTCTTTTCGGCAATTTCTTTGGCGCGGGTGACCGCGTCCTGCTTTTTATCGTACACGTTCGATGCCTGCTTTGCGTCTTCCGACTGCACGGCCCAGCCGTCGTCGCGCGGCAGGACGAAGACGTCTTTTTCCATCATTTCCGGCCGGGAATCATCGCCTTCGTCCGGAGAAGTAATCTCCGACTCGGACGTCTTATTGAATTCCTTTCGTTCTTTTTCCGACGCATCGTCATACCACTTTTTCGCCTGCTCGGTCGCAATCGGGATTGCATCGCTTTCTTTATGGCCGTCTTCGAGCATTGAATTTCCGATCTCAATCGCTTTTTTGCGGATCGTGCTGTTCAGGTTTTTCCACGAACTCGGGTAGTCATTCATATTCCAGGGCATGAACATTCCCTCCTTTTTACCTCGTGTACCCGGCGTATCCGCAGAATAAACAGGACGGCCCTATTTTCTCCAGAACGTTTCGCAGTCTGCTTTGTCTTCGATATTGAACTGAATGATTTTTTTAAGCAGCGAAAAATCGACCGGCGTTCCCCACGGAATCCGAATGAGCTGCTTCGTATAGTCATACCCCGCTTCGGTAATTTCCCCGGCAAAACGGTCGATGCCGGCTGGCTCCGGGGCTGCGGCCAGGTGCTTTTTTGACGTGCTGAAACCGATAATGAACGTACCGTGATGAGTAAACACCGGCTGGTTCCAGGCAATCCGCGCCTCCAGCTCCGGAAAAGCGGCCTCGGTCCATTCCAGCACTTCCCTCGTGCGGCTCCGGTGATCCGGATTGTCCATTTTCACTAAAAACTCCTCTAATGTTTCAATAGAAAACTCCTCCTCTATGTAATTATCCGCCTCTCTTCTTCCCCATTCTGCATATCGACGGCAAAGTCCTGCCTGGACGTAACCAGCGGAAGGGCGTCCGGCTTTCCCTTCTATTCTCCCCGCACAAAAAAGAACGCCTCAAAAGCTCTGCTTCCAGGGCGCTCTTTTTAAATCTGTTTTTTAGAGAAAATCTCTGCTTTCCAAACGGAAAAACTGCTGCATGGATCTTACAACGAGCAGCTTGTTGGAGCTGTGTTATTTTAAGTTTTTCTGAATGTACTTGACCGTTTTCCGCATTTCTTTTGCATCCGGTCTCCCGAATGGGGCGGACTGCTTTTGGACGAAAAGAACCATCCCATTTTCATCAAGCAGAAAGACGGCGGGTTCCCCGTGCTCACCTTCGTCTTCATACGGGCTGGTCGCATCATTGTGATAGTAAACCCCGTACTCTTCAAGCATCTTGTATTCTTCGTCGGCAAGCATTACAAAAGGAAAGTTGTTTTCCTCTTTCCATGTTTTCAAGTTTTCCAATTTGTCGGAAGACACCGTTGTAAGATGGACATTGTTCTTTGTAAAGTAACTGACATGCTTTTTAAGATCCTCCAGATCCTGTTTGCATGCTGGTCACCAGGAACCACGGAAATAAATGATATATCTCCATCCGGGGCGCTGCTGAAGATCGTCTTGAAGACTGTATGTTTCCCCGCTTACAGCCGGAAGTGTAAAATCGGGTGCCTGTTCGCCTACTTTCAACTCACTCATGCCGATCACCTCGTTTAAAAAAGAATTAGTCTCCCGTCCCAGGCAGGAAAAGACACTCTTTCGACTTTTCCCTTTTTTGAAAATTCTGAAACGAAATCCCTGTTTGTTTTTTTCATTACTGCCCATTACTTATAAAACGTATTTTCCAACGGAGTTTGCCGTAGGAAAAGCAGGAATACATACGTCAGGAAGCCGTCTGCATCGGCACTCGTCTCATGAACCAGTCCTTTTAAAACAGCTGCCCACCACAAAAAACCTGAACCGCAAAAACGGTTCAGGCACACACTTGTATACAGCTGCTTTTCCGCAGCGGGCGCTGAGCAGGAAAGTCTTCCCCTTCCTTTTTAAAAGTCCGGGATCTGGTTCGTGATACCGGTCATCATCGCTTCGAGCAGCACGTAGGAAATGAACGCAAGGAGGATCGTGAAGCCGACCATGGCGATAAGGACGCCGTAGAAGGAATCGACGCCGTCTGTATTTTTGTTGTCGTAGGAAAAAATAGTCGCGAGCATGGAAAGCGGCACGAGGCCGGCGGCGACCATGACCGTAAATGACGACAGGATGTTAATGGAAAGAAGCGCCAGGACGAAAGCCGAAACGACGAGCCCCATAGGAATGACGAGCAGGCTTCCGAGACGGTTAATAAGCACTTTGTAGCTGGAATTGACTTTCATCATTTTGAGAGAAAGGATCGTTACGCCTGCGGTGGCGAGAAGTGTAATAAACAGGACGATTGTCGGGCGGACAACGACCGTGCCGAAGGGAAGGGACACAAGCTGCACACTGTTGGCGGTAATGTAGAGGGAGAGCGGAAGAAAGAAGGCAAAAAGAGCCATCGTAATAAGACCATTCGTAATTCCTGCCTGATCGATTGATTTCGCGTGATTGACCGGCGCTTTTAAGGAAGCCAGCAGGTAGCTCCCGTAGTTTTTGCCGACTTCTTTTCCTTTTTCCACATACGGCTTATCCAGGAGTGATTCGACTGACTGCATCGTGGACGTTTTTGCCTGCTCTGAAGGATTGGCTTCCGCTGCCGGGGCTGCACCGGCCTCGGCTTCCGGCGAGGTTTCTGACTGGGGTGAAGTAACTTCTGCCAACACTAAATGACTGCCGCACGTACCGCAAAATTTGTCCTCCGCTTCATTTTGCGCGCCACAGTTTCTGCAGTGCATACATATGCCCCCTTCTTTTTTAATAATTACATTATGACACATTTTTAGATAAAAACAATAAAATATAGAAAAAATTCAAAATATTCTGTTTTTTATTGCGAATATCCAATATAATAGGCATAAAGGCGGTAAGGGAAAGATAATATAAAGAGGGGTGTTCTTGATGAAGTTCTGTACGAAATGTGGCAGGGAGCTGAAGGAAACTCACGCGTTTTGTCCAAACTGTCGAGCAGAAGTCAACGGCAGCACAGCAGATGAAGCCTCAGAAAAAGCAGCCAGAAAAACAACCGCAGCCAATGTGCCTCCCCCCGCATCCGCCGAGCGTCCAGCCGCCAGTCCGAGAGCAAAAAAGCCCCGTCCGCCCATGTCGAAAAGAAACAAATGGATTGCTGCCGGTATTGGAGCCGCCGCTGTTATTCTTATCCCTGCCCACCTCGTATTGTCTTCCGCCACCAGTCCCGACAAAGCGCTTGGAGATTTTCAGGACGCCATCGATTCCGAGGACGCTGCTGCCTTAGCTCAGCTGCTTCATGTCAAAGAAACCGGAGAACCGATCACCGAAGAACACGCAGCGAGCATCATCGATTATATGCATTCGTCGCCTTCCGTCATAGAAAGCTTCTATTCTTTCCTCGACGACCAGATGGAAATATTTACGAGTGCCGAAGCCGGTGAAGCAGCAGAAAACTACCAGCCGCTTTACGACGTACAGTTTCTCAGCTTCGAAAACACCGGAAGCCGCTTTTTATTTTATGACCAGTATCAAATCGGCGTAGAATCCTACCCGCTCTACGTCCGCACGAACTATGAAGACGCTTCTTTTCAAGTAAACGGAGAAGAGGTGGATGCGGAAGTGGAAGGAAACGGGAACGTCTTTTTAGGAAACTATCCTGCCGGCTCCTATCATCTGAAAGCAACCGGGGATGGGGAATTGGCGGACCTTGCCCTTGAAGACCAATTGTTTCTTACCGGCAATAATTACCCTTCCCATATGGATTTCGACCTGGATTATGCGTATATATCGAGCAGCGTTGATGGAGCCAGGCTGTTTGTGAATGGAGAAGAGACCGAAGAAGAGCTGCAGACGACGCAGAATGAATACGGGCCGTTTCTTATGGATGAAAGCACCGAAATTCATGCCGAAGCAGAAACCCCGTTCGGCACGATGACGTCCGAGCCGATAACGCTCACTGGAGGCTACGGCAGTCATGTACTCGAGCTGGAAGCCCCGGCAGAACTCGTCTCTGAGGCCGTTGAAGACGTTGAAGAGGATATTCTCAGCAGCAACGAAGGGCCGGTGCAGGGACTGGGCTCCACTGAACTGCTGGAGTCGATCGATTTTTACACAGACAATTACCTGCTTTCGAGTGATGTATCCGACTGGAAATTGGAAATCGAAGCCGAAGAATCATGGCTGATAGGCTCCGAAAGCTTCAGTACGGGAGAGATCGTTATCAATCCGCTTTCTGAAGTCAAGCAGTATACTCTCCGCTATGACGAAACGGCAGATAACTGGACGTTTGATCAGGCGGACTATTTGTTTACTGTAAGCGACCCGTCCAGCGCCGTCACAACACTCGCCGTCAATGATGCCGAGGAGCTGAACGCTTCTGCCGGAGCCGGAGAAGCAGAAGTCGACGACATAGCATCAGGCGGGAACATCATCAGTATGCATGAGAATGTTTATGTAGACGAAGAAAATTTCGGGGAGGAAGGCGGAGAAGCACTGAACGATTACGTAGAATATCCCGAAGAGTATTTAAATACGTTGATGAATAATTATTACATGAGTTACGCCGCTGCCTTATACGATGTCGAATTCAGCAGAATAGTAAGCGAGAATCACGACTTTTTCACGTATGTGGCTCCCGAAGCATCCGACTTTGAAGCGGAACTGTTAAGCACCATCGAGGACCACGCCGACTCCGGTGAATCTATCTATTTCCTTATTGCTGAAGTCACTGATTTTGAAACAGACGATAACGAATCGTACCGCGTCTTCTCTGAAGTTGAATTTGAAGTCGTAAAAGATAACGGAGATATCGTGAGGCAGGTGCTCGAAACCGAACATGATGTCTTGCTGACCGAAAACGGATTTTTTGTGGAAGACATGATCGAAACAGAAGTCATCTCAGAGGAACCGATGTAGCAGTCGGATCTGGAATAAACCACGGGGAGACTGGATACGCTCCTCGTGGTTTTTTGTATGGATAGATTTTTTAATCGGTACAGTGGATTTCTAGTCATTAACCGGTCCTGTTCCCGCTTCATTCATACTTATAAAACCCTTTTTTTGTCAGCACGCTCCCCGCGCCTCTTCCACACAAAAAACCTGAACCGCAAAAACGGTTCAGGCACCAATGCTCTTATTCAGCTGCTTTTCCGAAATATCCGCTGCACACTTTCGCGTTAAAAATCCGGCATCCGGCTCGCCGCAGCAGCTATTCCTGCACCTGCCGGTCGAAGGCGCACGAGAAGCCGGGATCGTGCTCAAGCTGAGCTTTTAGAACTTCCAGACATACAGGGCGGGAAAAGTAGGATCCCTGTACCCGGCTGATTTTTTCCCGTTTCATTGCTTCCCACTGGCTCCTGCTTTCAATCCCCTGAGCAGCGAGATCAAAATGAAACACTTTCCCGAGTTTTCGCAGCTGCTCAAGAAGAATACGGCTGTTTTCGTCCGCAGCGGCCTGAGCGGTAAAAGAGGCAGAAAGTTTCAGTACGTCCATCGGCAGATGTTGAATGATCTTTAAAGAAGCAGCTCCGGACCCGAAATCATCGAGGACCACCTGAATACCGAGAGCGCGCACCTCCTCTGTAAGCTGAACGAGCTTTTCGATCTCCTGCTGAGTGTCCGGCTCCGTAAATTCAACCATAAGCAGAAACGGATTCGCTTTCGTTTTCCAGAGCAATTCGCGCAGATACGGAATTAAAACATCCGGCGAGTGGGAGGCTGACAGGTTAATCGACACGCAGAAATGGTGACGCACCTGCTCAGAAGATAGCTTTCGGCAGACCTGAGCAATCATCCACCGCTCCAGCTCGTAAATTTTCCCAGTCTGTTCGGCAATCGGAAGAAACGTTTCTTCATCAATCTCGCCGAGTACCGGATGCTTCCAGCGGATGAATGTCTCCACGCCGGTGAACTTCTGCGTCTGTGCTTCAAACTGCGGCTGAAAAACGAGATAAAAATCCTCTTGTTCCAACGCTTTGGGCAGCTCCTGTATTAAATAACGTTCCCGGATAATCCTTTCACTGATTGATTCCTCATAGACGGTAATTTGGTTTTCCCCGTGCTTCTGTGCTTCTTCGAGGGCAAGGCACGCCTGATGAAAAAGCTCATGAGGCAGCATGCCGTGCGGCGGAGCGGAGCTGACCCCGGCGCTTGTCGTAAACAGCGTTTCTTTTCCCTTCACTGATACGGGAAGCCGGAGCATATCCTGAAGACGGGTAATGATGTCCAAAAGACTGTCAGAGTGGCTCATGTTCGAAACGTAGAGAAGGAATTCCTGCGGAGCTGGACTCATAAACAAGTCTTTATCACTGATCAGCTGCTGCAGACGGTTCGAGAATTTCGTGAGCGCCTGTTCTGCCGCAGCAGAGCCGAGTCCTTCAACGACAGCGGAAAAATTGGTAACCCGGAGATGAAAGCAGACTGCATTGGCCTTTTCTTCGTCCACCTGCTGCAGCACTTCGCGGTTAAGTACTCCTGTCCGCTGATCGTGCAGCTTATTGTGCTCCAGCTCAATCACCATGCCGAGCAGTTCCGCCATGTTCCCAAGCTGCTTAAGGTCTTTTTCATTAAACTGCTCCGGCCTGGAGTCGACCATACAGATTGTCCCGAACAATTCCTCGCCTTTTAAAATAATCGGAGCGCCGATGTAGGAGCGGATCCCGAATTTTTTGTTGAGCGCCAGATGGGAAGTAGAAGGATGAGTAACGGTATCTTCGATTAACAGCGGTTCGGGTTTTTCGGAAGAAACGATAAGGCGGCAGTAGGAGTCCTCCAGGGAAAGACGCATGTTTTTTTCCAGGGCCGGACCTTCATCGGCGAAGCTTTCAAGCACCGTCATCGAGGAATCCGAAATATTCGTAACGTACATGGTTCCAAACGTGGTCAGATCCTGCAGAATATGAAAAATTTTCTGTGCGTACGAATGAAAATCCTGATAATAAACCATCTCCTGCGATGAAATACGCATGTTCTTCACTCCCTCTTTTAAATTATCGTTCCATCTTACTCAAGACTCGATCGTTCTCTAAGATGAATACCATAAGGAAGTAAAAAATGGCTGCAGCTGTTCATAAAAAACGCGCAGTTGAATAGCGGGGTGAGGGCAAAAAAGACTTACACTAAAAGAGCGTATGCGTAAGCCTTCTCTTCTGTGGTGTTTACATTTTCTTTACCTGTTCCATCAAATAATAAACCATTTTTCCTTATCATGGAGAAGAGCTGAAGCCTTTCTCCGCGGCAGGCACTCCAAAAACAAAACGTAGCTTTAACAGAGACACTCATGCAGGATCGCTGCACCATGTGAGGCATGAAAATGACCTTCTATAGGAATGGAATTACCCCTCTATACAGGTCAAATGAAGGATAGTCAGAAGGAGCTTCTTTATTTTATTAGAAGACCGATCCTGCTTCGTATTTTTACTGGGCGCTGGAGTGGACATGGGGCGACTCCAGGGCGATCAAGGACGAGCTGAAGATCCATCCCGCCCGGAAAGCGTCCCCATGGAAACGAAAGCGCACGTTCAACGATTTTCTACTTTATTTTCAAGGCAGCCAAACTTTAAAAGCTCTATTGGATATATCGTTTTCCTCGTCATAGGAAATATGGAAATTCAGCAGACCACACCCCCATTAAAGTAAGAATATTGCAATAATTTATGCGGGCATTTTACCTTTAACAAAGAATTTTTCTGACCTTTTAACCCTGCTTCGAGTTCATTGTCTTTTTATGGAATATACATGAGAAAAGCGTATTTTCTTTCACTTTCAAAAAAAGCATGAAGCTCTTCTGCGAAAACTGCAAAAATGTCGAACAGCAGCTCTTCCTCAGGCTCACAATTTTCTTTTCCACGGGCGTAGAGGGATAAAATGTCTACTTCATTCACAAAGGCTTCTAAAAATATACTTGCCGTCGGATCAAAAGTAGCTTTGATAAGAAATTTTTCTTCTGCATTGCCACAGACATTCTGCATATTTCCGGTTGCATAAAGAGTTTCCTTTACTCGTTGAATGCTTTCAATACGTGATTTATCGATTTTTTCCTCCATACCTTCACCCCTCCGTTTTTTCATCTTATGAACTAGACAACAATAAGGAATACTAGCTATATTATATCGTTTAACCATGATAAAAGATACATCTTAATAGGTATTTAGTTAATTAAATAGCAATCTCCCATTTGAAGGGTTTACAGGAGAGGAAAATTTTTTATGTATAATGATTCATCTTTCCTTATATTTCACTTCTATACAATTCCTCTTTTGGCTTCCCCGGTTGAACAATTCAAATGGCACCTTCCTTCATTATCCGCAGTTGCTTGCTCCAAGCAAAGCCCTGCTCCCACCATCAGCACTCATGATAAAGATACCTTTTCTGCCTTATTGTGCGAATAACACTTTAGAACCTGCTTAAAAAAGTTTCATCTGCTTTTGATCTTTTTTCGCTTCTTCTTCCAGTAAATAGCCCAGCCTTTTATAACCGCTGAGTCTTTTTTGATACATTTTTTGCAGTTTCTCTATTTTTTCGTCAACGTAATCATACACTTCCACTGATTCTTTACCATCGTAAGCTCTATGCAGCCGGCCGACATACTGCTCAATACTGCCCTTCCACGAAATCGGCATCGTCAAAAACAATGTATCAAGTCTTGGATCGTCAAATCCCTCGCCGATATATTTTCCCGTAGCTACGATCAAACGTTCTTCGTCCGGTGGAATTTCTGCTAATTTTTTCATCTGTCCGGTTAGTTCCTTCTTACTTAAACGTCCGCTTAATACAATAATATTTTTTACAAAAGGCTCCAGTCTATCGACCAGGAGATCTAAATGAGCAACTCTTTCAGTTAATACAAGCGGGCTCCTTTTCCGGTCTATCGCTTCTAAAATATCGTTAAATATTTTCTCGTTCCGCTCTTCGTCGAGCATCATACATTTATACATGTCCTGCAGATTTACAGCACTTCTCTCACCAGCTGCAAACGATGTTCTCTTCGGTTTTAAAATATGGTGGAAAGAACGTACGGCTGCCTGATTTTTAGCATCCGTCTTATATACAACCGGACCACACTGCATGAACATGAGCGGATGAAGACCGTCTTTTCTTTTCGGAGTTGCTGTCAGACCATGGACATAAGCTGCCGTTGTTTTTTTAAGTATTTCTTCAAAGGTATAGGCGGAGATATGGTGGCATTCATCCACGATAACCTGTCCGTACTGGAGAAGCTCCGGCTTGTTCCTGACGCTTTGTATAGTAGCAATGTCCACAAGTCCTGTCGCCTTATTTCTGCCGCCGCCAATTTGACCGATCTGCTTTGAATCGAGGTTTAAAAATGCCGTCAATTTCGCTTTCCACTGATCAATCAGCTGCGTACGGTGGACAAGAATAAGCGTACTTACTCTGCGTCTGGTGATAAGAGCAGCCGCTACCACCGTTTTTCCGAATCCAGTTCCAGCTGAAAGAACACCGCAGTTTTTCGTTTCTAAAGCTTCCAGAGCTGACTGCTGCTCTGGAAACAAGTCAGCCAGGAAAGCTACGTCCAGCGGCTTTCCGTAAGAACGTTTATCTTTCAGCTCCACTTGTCCGAACGCCTCCAGAATTTCTTCCTGCTTTCCTCTCGGAAAAATATATGCCCCATCTACTTTTTCATACCCTTTAATAACGCTTGGCATCCGGTCCGTCGAAAGTCGGTTCGCTTTCGCTTTGTAGTATTCGGGGTTATGAAATGAACACATATCAACGAACGTATCCTTTAACTCGTTTGTTACTATCGATTCGGGGATGATGATACCATTCTTTACTAATACGTTTTTCCCCACTTCCGTTGAAGGTTTCTCACCCGCTCTGTTCTGATAAAGAACCTGTTCTACTTTTTTTAGAGAATATTTCTCCATGCGTTCTAAATATCCCCACTGATCTTCTATTATCTGACCCTTTTCATTAATAAAGACAGTTGTTCCCTGTTTCCTTTTTTCACCTTGAAGAGGAAGGGCAATAAGGTTCCCAACACCTTTATCTTTCACTTCATCCTGAGTAGGAAAAAATCGGTCAAAAGAAATTAGCTTTTTTTGATTTAGGATAGAGCAGGCCTCCTTCAAAAGCACTGCCCCCAGATTTCTTGCAAGCCTGGCGGGCACTTCTTCGGAGAAGAAAATCCAGGCATGCAGGCCTTCTCCCGAACGAGAGCTTTCAAGAGCACACGGTATGCCTTTTCTACAGCATGCCTCGTAAAAAGCGTAAGCCTCTTTCTTCGCATTCTGTTTATCAAAATCCGCCGCCAGAAAATAACAGCCATGAGAAAGTGTCAGCGGATAAATTCCTAAAGTTTCCACACCTGATAAATGCTGAAAAATCATTTCGTCTGTAACAACAGCATTCTGACGTGATTTATGATCTTTTACAGGAGCATAGCCTGTTTTACCGTCCTTAGTTTCAAACCTTCGGGCAAATACGTCCTCTCTTCCGCGGAACAGCTGCCTGAATATACGTATGCGATTCGCAATCAATTGTTTTTTACGATCCTTATGACTGGAATCATCTAAAAGACCATTCTCTTCCAACAGCCTGCGATATTTTTTATTTACTTTCTTTAATTCTTCGTTCTCCCGCTCGAGCTCCCGCAACCTGTACTCCATAGACATCCGCCACCCCTCCCTGATTTCTGTTAGAACCATCTTACAATATTTCTGCGTTTCAAGTTGTTATCATTTCTTAATTCTAAAGGAATCTTTCGTCAAATAATGCTGGAATTTTTCCGCAAAACAGCTCTCCAAATAAATAAATGTTTCTTGATTTTTTAAAAGATCAAAAACTTTTTTTTACACTGACCATTTGTGAAGGAAGCAACTGGAGGTAAGTCATTCGACAATATTTAAAGCGTTTGCTATGATTAACATAACGAATAGTGGGAATAAAGAAAATAGGAGGTGCGGTTATGCATATCACTGATAAGAAGAATTTCTTTTTGAATTCCTCTGGAAGAATAAAGGCTCGCTTAGTTTCTAAAAATTTTCGTAAAGACACAGAATTCAATGAATCATCCGCAACCTCAATAACAGATACTTCCCTCCTGGATGCTTTCTATGAAGAGGGAGTTTCACGTCATAAAGAAGCGTTGGAGCTGTTGAAAAAAACATGATATTCGATAAAAATGCAGGAAGTTATATATATTTAGAAGAGCATGAAGTAATTGAAATCAATCGTCGTCAGATGGCAGAAGAAGGTAAAAAAAGCATCTTAAAAGAACCGGGGGAGCTTTCCATTATATTGGAATCTCCCTATTTAATTTCTTTTGGAGTGGAGTTATATCCTACACTATGGGAAAAAGCAGCCTGCTATTTATATAAACTTACGGTTGCCCACGTATTTGAAAATGCGAACAAGAGAACCGCTTTTTTAGCTGCATACATATTCATGAGAGCGAATGGCTATATTATTACTGCAGAGAGAGATGTACTATATGATTTCATGCTTGCGCTGGCAGACAGCATCAACCCTGCAGGATATGAAGAAGCTGTTGCTTTCATTCGTCGGGAATCCGTCCCAGTTAACTAAAATATTTAATATATCTCATTCGAATTTCTTCCACAAAGTAACTCTCCGCTGTATTCACGAAGGGTTTTTATAAATACAGCACACATGGTCGCAGAAGAATAATGACAGGTACTTAAGAAAGACACTTTATCCGGTGGTTGTTTTCCCTCTATTCCTCCTATAAAGTAAAACAAGCTGCACCAGATACTCTGGCGCAGCTCGTTACTCGTTCAAAAAGAATATTTCGTGCGAAAGTTGAATCATTACCATTAGTTTATACACTTCTTTCTACACTTACTAGCGCAGTAAATCCTGCGGAACAGGGTTAGAGAGAGTTTGAATCATGTTTTCAGAAATATTGATTTGGTCCCCCTTGAAAAAGTGCTGATACACACCGACTGCCATCCCACGGTTCAAGGTTTCTTCCGGGGCCAAACCGTTATGAAGACCATAGAGAATTCCTGATGCAAAACCGTCTCCGCCACCGATACGGTCCTTCACCTGGAAATCAATTTTTGATGATTCCATCAACTGACTCTCATAAAACAAATATCCGGTTAAAGAATGGTGATTTTGATCGTGTATGATTCGATTTGTTGATGCTGCACCTTTAATGTTAAATTCACGTTTCGCTTTTTCATAATAATAGGCGAGAACTTCCTTATGTTCCAGGTCCGGTGCATCCCATTGAAGAAGAAGGCGGAAATCCTTTTCTCCTGCAAATAGAAAGTCTATATACGGAAGCAGCTCTTTTAATGCAGCACCTGCCTCAGAAGGAGACCAGAGTTTAGATCGATAGTTCATGTCAAATGAAACAAAGACGCCCTCATCTTTCGCTTGTCTAATGAGCCATTTAACATATTCTCTTACCTCTGTATTAATTGCCAGAGTGATACCCGTTACGTGGAGTGCAGACACGCCCTCAAATAATTCTTTAGGTTTCACTTTATTCTCAGGCAGGCGGTAAAAGGAGGAGTCTTTTCGATCATATATAACGACCGGCGGTTTCAATGAAAAGCCTTCTTCATGAAAATACAACCCTAATCGATCTCCATCTTTAAATATCCATTTCTCTTCTACTCCGGCACTTCTTATGTCCCGGAGAGCTCTTGCTCCGATATCATTATCCGGCACTACGGAATAAATGCCTGTTTTTACACCCATTTGAGAAAGTCCTTTGGCTACATTAACTTCAGCGCCGCCAATATGGATGTTCAGCTTATCCGATTCTGCAAGTGCACTGCCTTCGTCCGCTGATAACCTCATCAATACTTCTCCAATAGTCAGTATCATTTATAAGCACCTCCTATTGTACGTAAAAAGTTTTCCGTCTGCTTCGTTACTTCTTTGGCACCATGGTCACGAAATACATTTGTGATTTCGCCGCCCACTCCTACGCATACCGCTCCGCGTTCTATCCATTTTGCTGCATTATCGATAGATACTCCACCGGTAGGCATAATCGAAACTTGAGGCAGAGGACCCTTAACCGCTTTAATGAAATCAGGTGTAAAATGCTGTCCCGGGAAAAGTTTAATTAACGAACAGCCATGTTCCAGTGCCACTGTCATTTCAGACAAGCTCATACAGCCAGGAATGTAAGGGGTCTGGTATCGAAAAGCAGTCTTTGCACTTTCAGCATCAAATGATGGAGCCACAATGTATTCAGCTCCGTGAAGCTGGCTGTGTCGAACCGTTTCGCTGTCCAAAACGCTCCCGGCGCCTACGACCGCATCCGGAAATAAGTTTTTCAGCTCTGTGATCGCTTCTCCTGCTCCCGGAGAAGTGTACGTTACTTCCAAGGAACGCCCCCCTCCCTCGTAAACTGCACTGCCGAGTTGAATCAACTCTTCTTTAGAGGAAGCACGCAGTACGACAGTCAGCTGGGAACGAAGCATTTTCTGAAGAGTTTCCCATTGTTTCATTTTCGTTTCCCTCCTATACTCCTGAATATGCTGAAAAACCACCATCGACAGGTATAATGACTCCATTTACAAAACCGGAAGCTTTTTTGGAACAAAGCCACAGCAAGGTTCCTGTTAAATCTTCAGGCTCTCCAAAGCGTGCTTCCGGAGTTTGATTAATAATTTTATTTGCACGTTCGGTATACGTTCCATCTTCATTTAATAATAGACTTCGATTCTGATCTGTCAGGAAAAAACCTGGAGAAATCGCGTTAGCCCTCACACCCACCGGGGCAAAATGAACAGCCAGCCACTGTGTCAGATTACTGACTGCTGCCTTGGCCCCGCTGTATGCAGGAATTTTAGTGAGCGGTCTGTCAGCGTTCATCGATGAAATATTGATAATCGACCCTTTATTTTTGATAAGATCCTGCCCAAATACCTGTGTCGGGAGAAGAGTCCCAGTAAAATTCAGCTGGAATAATTCATTCACAGCATTTTCTTCCAGGTCGAAAAAACTCTGAACATCCTTTTTTTCCAAATCTCCGTCTTCGAACCTCTCTTTTGAAGTAGAGGCCTTCGGATGATTTCCGCCGGCACCATTGATTAAAATAGTGCAGGCTCCCAGGTTCTCTGCAATTGTCTCTCTTACAGCTTCGAGCTGATTTTTATTTAATACATCTGCACCGAAGCCCAGACACCGTTTCTGTTGAGGATCAATTTCGGCTGCTTTGGCCTCTGCCTTCTCCGCTTTTCTTCCTATAATAGCTACTTGGGCACCAGCTTGAAAGAGCGCTTCAGCCATAGAAGTTCCAAGAACTCCGCTTCCCCCGGTGATGACGACTGTTTCGCCCTCTAAAGACATTGTTAGCTGCTCTGGCATTTTATCTGCTCCCTTCCAACGTATGAATTATTCCATTAAGGTATTGAGCTCCCAGAGCCCGGTCGTAGAGACCATAACCAGGTCTGCCCTTTTCTCCCCAGATCATTCTTCCATGATCCGGTCGTACAGGCCCCGAAAAACCAGCTTCATGAAGCTTCCGAACAAGCTGAATCATATTTAATGATCCATGATTTTTAGAATGCGCTGTTTCCTGAAAAGAGCGGCCTTTTCCATACTTTATGTTCCGAAGGTGAACAAAATGTATGCGTCCAGCTGCCGTCTGAATAATAGTCTCTAAATCATTTTTTTCATCTGCCCCGTAGGAGCCGCTGCAAAAAGTGATGCCATTAGAAGGACTGTCTACTTCTGTTAGAATACGCTGAACAGCCTGCTTGCCTGTGACGACCCGGGGAAGGCCGAATATACTCCAGGGCGGATCATCAGGATGAATTGCCAGTTTAATATCTTCTTCTTCTGCTGTCGGCATGATTTCTTTCAAGAAGTAGATAAGATTCTCCATCAGCTGTTCCTCTGTAAGCTGACGGAAATCTTCCATTAATTTTTTTAAGTCTTCCGTTTGATAAGACAGATCCCAACCGGGAAGCGTCAATTCTCCAGATAAAGGGTCAATTGTTTCCAGCGTGTTTTCATCATACGCCAGAGAATTCGAACCATCCGGGAGAGAAGCATTTAACTCTGTGCGGGTCCAGTCAAATACCGGCATGAAATTGTAGCAGATAGTTTTAATTCCATTCGCACTTAAATGCTTCATTGTCTGTTTGTAGTTCTCGATCCATTTGTCCCTTGAGTCTTTTCCAAGCTTAATATCCTCATGGACGGGAACACTCTCCACGACGTTCCAGGTAAAACCTTCTTTTTCAATAGTGTTTTTTAAGTTATCAATTACTTCTTTTGACCAGACCTCTCCTGCTTCATAATCGTAGACGGCTGTGACAATCCCTTCTACATCAGGTATTTGTCGTATCTGGGACAATGTTACCGGATCACTTTTTCCGTACCATCGAAAACTCATTTCCATTTTTTTCACTTCCCCCCATTTTGTTTTTAATTTGAAAATAGTCCGCAGCATTCTCATAGCTGATTTTTTTCACGTAATCTTTAAGCAGCGTTTCGTCAGCGGGAGCTTTTCCTTCAAGCACCCATTTTCCAAATTCATTACACAAAATTCTTCGGAAAAAGTCATGCCGCGACATGGAAAGAATACTTCTGGAATCCGTCAGCATGCCAACAAAAGAATAAATCGAGCCTATTGATGAGAGGGTTCGCAAATGCTGCTGGATGCCATCAATATGATCGTTGAACCACCAGGCGCTCCCGACTTGAACTTTTCCTGCTGTTTCACTTGACTGGAAGCTTCCCGCTGCCGCTGCCAGTACAGGGTAATCGTTTGGATTTAACGAATACAGAATTGTTTTGGGAAGATTTCCTTCCGTGTTCAATTCATTCAGGAATTCATGGAGGGCAGTGGAAGACACCCCGTTCCGCATGGAGTCTCCGCCTGAGTCAGCTCCAATTTTCTGATGGATTACTGAATTGGTATTTCTTAACGGCCCAATATGGAACTGCATGACCCACCCTGCCTGTTTATATTCACCTGCCAGATAAGAAAGGATGAAATATCTGAAGCCATCCTGTTCTTCTAAAGTTAATGGTTCTCCTTCTTTTACTTTGTTAAAGAACAGTGAAGCTTTCTTTTCCGATATTTTTTTAGAAGGAATCTGAGCTAAACCATGGTCAGAAGCACGGCAGCCATGTTTTTTGAAATAGGCAATTCTATCTTTTAAAGCAGCAAGGAAGTCTTCCAATCTCTCTACCGTTTTTCCGGAAGCAGCTTCAAGCCTCTTTATCCATTCGTTAAATTCTGCAGGAGATTCTGTTTTCATCGCTATATCAGGTCTGAAAGAAGGTGCTGCAGTCAAAGCAGCTTCATCTTCTAACAACCGGTGATAATTTAAAGAGTCGGCAGGGTCATCAGTAGTTCCTAAAAAAACAACTTTTTCTTTCTCTAAGATTTTTTTGGTGGATAAGGAGCCGTCTTGAAGTTTTTGCTTACCCATCAAATAAATATCTTCTTTAGTTTGTCTATTTAACAAACGATCTTCACCAAAATAGCGGTACAATTCTAAATGAGTCCAGTGGTAAACCGGATTTCCAATCAGCTTAGACACCGTATCCGCCCAGGTTGAAAATTTTTCCCAATCGGAAGTATTTCCAGTAATATTCTTCTCCTCTACCCCACTGGCACGCATCGCACGCCATTTGTAATGATCCCCTTCCAGCCATATCTCCGTGAGGTTTTGATAGTGACGGTCTTTATAAATATCCTCCGGAGATAGATGGTTATGATAATCAATGATAGGCAGATGTTTCGCTGTTTCATGATAAAGCCGCTTCCCAATTTCATTCTGGAGCAGCCAATCTTCGTGTATATAAGTCAACACAGTTCCTCCTCCTTTAAAGTAACAACCGGTCCTTCCGCAAGGCTGTCGTTTATGAAAATTTTACGTTTTTCCCCAACTGGAAATGCAAACGTAATCGTCCGGTAAGGAAGTGGGAATTCTCCTTCTGCTCCGGTAGTTACCTGTATTTCCTTGTCTGATGATTTCATCGTAATTTTCCATTTACAATGGCCGCTTTCTGTTTTATAAGAAGTGGAATGGCCATCATCTTCAAATAATACCGCTGTAGATTCCTGCTCTTTTTTCGCAGGGAAACAATGAAGAGTCCGATTCTCCTCCATCTTATCAAATGTTATTTTTCCTTCATTACGTGGAATAACACTTCCAGCCTGGGCAAATAAAATGGGTTGATCCAGTGGAGCAGGTTCTTCATAACTGCCCGGACTGTAATACTCTCCGGTATAAAAATGGTACCATCCAGCATCGTTCTCAGGGAGGTAGCATTTGATGGAGCGGGCTCCTTCTTCTGTCACTGGATAAACAAGCAGATCGTTCCCCAGCATGTAACTGTCTGTATCTTTAAACGTATTTTCATCATTTTCAAATGAAAAGAAGGTCGGCTTTATTAAAGGTTCATATTTTTCCGATGCCAGATAAAGCAGGGAATACAAATATGGAATAAACCTGACGCGCTCTTTCATTAAAAAACGGACCGATTCTATAATATCTGGATACATCCATGGCACATTGACGGATTTATCTTCATTCCAGGAGTGAATAGTAAACCTTGGATGGAAAATTCCCTGCTGAATCCAACGCAGAAACAGTTCCCTCGAAGGAGCTTGGCCGGCAAAACCTCCTACGTCATGTCCGATGTTGTAAATACCCGAAATAGAAAGTCCCAAGCCTGTGCGCAGGTTATATTTTAATGATTCCCATGAAGTATAATTGTCCCCAGTCCAGGTTTGAGCGTACCGCTGCATGCCGGGTGCTCCTGAACGAGAAATTACATATGGTCTTTCCCCTGGATGGTATTCCGACTGAGCTTCGAAGGAAGCTTTCATCATCAGAAGCGGCTGTACCGGCCTGATGAGCGATAAAGGCAGCGGGTTCCCGAATCCATGGGCTATAACAGAAGGGTGCCACGCTTCGAATTCATTGTTATCATTCCAGGTAGAAGTTATACCTATACTCAATAATTGTTCCGTAACTTGGCTCTTCCACCATTGCTGTGTAGACGGATTCGTAAAATCCAGATAGGCTCCTTTTTCGTCCCAAAACTGGACGATTTCTTCTTCATTCGTCTCCTTATTTTTAAGAAACAACTCTTTTTCTTTTGCTTCTTGATATTTCGGATGATCAATGAGCATAGCTGGTTTTATGTTTGCACTAAAGCGAATTCCCGCCTCCTTAAATGATTCCACAAGTTTTTGAGGATCCGGAAACTTTTCTTTGTTCCAGTTGAATACATATCGCTTATCACCTATCGACGTATATCCGGAAGAAAGCTGAAAAGAATCGCACGGAATATCATATCGGCGGCAGTCGTCCAAAAATTGCTGCAGCTGCTCTTGTGCATTGTCCGCATCTGTATAAGTCATCGTAGATCCAGAATAGCCGAGGCTCCATTTTGGTCCAAAGAAAGTCTTTCCCGTCAGCCAACTAAACGTCTTTGTTATATCAGAGAGAGCTTCTCCTCCAATAAAGTAGTAATCAAGTTCTCCTCCTTCTGCCTGAAAAGAACGAAACAAACCGTGGTACTGGTCTAATTCTTTTCCCATATCAAAACTGCAGGTAGACGTATTATCATAAAACATTCCATAAACGTGATCCGGATTTTTCACCATGAAAAAGGGCACATGCTTATAGAGAGGATCTGTTTTAAGGGGATCATAGCCCATTGCATCCAAGTTCCTCATTTGCAGCTTTTCACCCTTCTTATTCAGCATTCCGGTTTTTTCACCAAAACCATAAAATGCTTCGTTTGGAGAACGTTCCATGTAATGCTGAATACCACTTCCTAATTTCCTGTCCCAGTTATAAGCCTGCGTATTCCGGTCTTTCGCAAGCATAGTCCATTCCTGCGTCTTCCTGCTGTACTCGTACCAGCTGAACAACCCATTATTTTTTGAAACGACCGCTTTTAATCCAGTGGTTTCAATACTGAAATTTTCATTATTATCTTTAACGGTAAATGCTGTCTTTGCAAAAGAGGACACATCCAACCGTTCCCTCCCGGCAGCCGGAATATCTTCCATCCCGGGAGCTGTCAGCCAGGTTTTGTCTAGCTGAAGCCCTTCTTCCGGAACAAAAATAACTCGAAATAATTTCTCACCAAGAACGTAAATTTTTACCGTATGATCTGATACCGGATTCTTAAATTGAACACCTTGACCAAACGATTCGATTTCAATGTATTCCGATGCAGATGGTTTCATTTTCTACTACCTCCTTTAGAGCAATCCTAATAGCTCTGGAATTATTAAACTGATCTGCGGGATGAACACTACCATCGCTAAAAGAATAATCAGTACAGTGAATATTTTTATAAGAGTCGGAATAACTGCTTCTATCGTGACTCCACCTACGCTGCACCCTACAAATAAAGCGCTGCCGACAGGAGGTGTCATAATACCGATAGCTAAATTGAAAACCATAATGATTCCAAAATGTACGGGATCCACCCCTATCGTAGTAACAATCGGCAGGAAGATGGGTGTGAATATCAAAATAGCAGGAGTTAAATCCATAAATGTGCCAATGACGAGCAGTGTAAACATAATAATTAACAGAATTACTATTTCATTCTGAGATACTCCTAAAATCGCATCACTTATTGCATTTGGAATTCTTGTCACAGCCATAGCCCATGACATGACGGAGGAAGCACCTACAAGAAATAAGACAATACCTGTCATTACTACTGTTTCTCTCATTATTTTAGGTACATCACTGAACTTAAGGCTTTTATATACAATCGCTAAGATCAAGGAGTAAAGGACAGCAACCGCAGCACCTTCTGTAGCTGTGAATATACCTCCTACGATTCCCCCAATAACTACCACGATCATAAAAAGACTCGGTACAGCCTGCAAAATAACGCTGAACTTTTCTCTTAGAGGAAGCGTAACCTGAGTTTTGTAATCTTCTTTTTTGGCTATTCTGTAAGCTACGAACATAACTCCAAGCCCCATTAAAATACCAGGCAGGTAGCCGGCCATAAATAATGCCGAAATAGAAGTTCCTCCGCTGACAAGAGAGTAAATAATTAACGCTCCACTTGGAGGTATCAACAGACCAATAGGGGAAGAAGCAATGTTTACAGCAGCTGAATAGGATTTTTTATAGCCTTCTTTTTCCTGCATGGGGGACATGACACTGCCAATCGCTGCTGCAGCTGCTACCGCTGACCCGGATATCGATCCAAAAAGCATATTACCAACTACATTCGTATGGGCAAGCGACCCTGGAAGACGGCCGGCGATAATTTTAGCTAAATTGACTAACCTTATGGCTATACCACCATTGTTCATAATGCTTCCGGACAGGATGAAAAAGATAACAGCAAGCAAAGCAAAACTATTTATCCCTCCAACGAAGTTCTGAGCGGCAGTAAATAAAATGGTATTTAATGGAAGTGTTAATATAACAGTTGATAAAGAGGCAATACCAATGCTGATAGATATTGGAACTCCTATTGCAAGCAGAAGAAAAAAGCTGCCGAATAATAGTAAAGCTCCCTGTACAGCTATATCCATGATTAGTGCTGCCCCCCTTCATCCAAATCCGTTCTATCCGGATCTTTTAATCCAATAATATTTTCAAATATGTTAATAACTTGATAAAAAATAATCAAGATACCCGAGATCGGCAGTATATAATAAATGTATCCCATTGGAATACCGAGGATTGGAGAAACTTGATTCATAGTAATGGAAGATATATCTAATCCTCCTACTACAAGTACCGCAAAAACGAATACAATGACTATGATGTCAATTAATAACTGAAGGGAAAAAGCGGGTCTTCCCCGCAGTTTATTTTTCAGAAAAATAATCGCTAACTGTTCCCGGCTGCCAAAAGCATAAGTAGCTCCGAGAAATGCCACCCAGATTAACATAAAACGAAGCAACTCCTCAGTAAAGGTACTTGGCATTCCAATGAATCTGCTGATCACCTGCCAGAGAGCCGAAATGACCAAAAGCACCGTTAATACTGAAGCTACTATCATGATGGATTGATTAATCGTGGTTTTTATTCTGGAAATAACATTTATCATACTGCTTCAGTCCTCCCTTTCCCTCCACCTGTCTTTAAGCTTGTATGCTGCCATTTTAGGCTGCCTTTGCCGGGTAAATATTCCTTTTTTATTACCATCTACTCTCACGATTCCCTGACCTGTCATAAAATCGGCAAAGTTCCAAACATGTTCCCCGATAATTTCCCGTCTCGTGTCAAATACTTCTGTATACATTTTCAAAAAATCCGCTTGGAATTCTTCTGAGAACATAGTGGCGGGAAGTTTATGAAGACCCTGTACAGTATCTACTCCGAACTCGGTAATCATTAAAGGTTTATCAAACGCTTTTTTCCAACGATCCAGCCATTCTATTAATTCTTTTTTTCCAATATTAAGGTCGCCTGCACTGGAGTACCAGCCGAAATAAGCGTTCAGTCCAATAACATCCACCATCTTGCTTACCTGGCATTTCTCAGGTTCAATCAACATCAGGTTCACGTTCATGACAGGTCTGGAATCAAGCTCCCGAACCTTATTAATAATCGGTTCAAAATACGCACCCGCTTTTTCTTCCATAGTTGAAGCCTCATTAGCAACACACCACATCACAACTGAAGGGTGGTTTCGATCCCTTCTTATTAACATTTCCATCTCTTTCATATGGTTTTTTTGGGATAAATCATTTATTTTATCTTCCTGAAATACCCCATCCAATTCTCCAATGGCAGGTACTGACTGACCGAGCATTCCTACTGCTCCAATTTCATCAATAATGAGAAATCCCTCTCTGTCGGCCATCTGCAGCCATTCTTCAGCGTAGGGATAATGGGAAGTACGAAAAGAGTTGGCTCCGCTCCATTTCATTAAAGCAAAGTCTTTTAACGCCAAGGCATCATCAAAAGCTTTACCTTTTATATCCATATCTTCATGCTTGCCAAAACCTTTTAAATACATTTTCTCTCCATTTAAATATAGTTCCCCTGATTTTATTTCTATAGATCTAATTCCTACCGGCAGCGAATATTTATCCCGGCTGTCAGAACTGCTTAACCAGACTTCAAGCTCGTATAAATAAGGATCTGCAGGCGACCATAATCGTGGATTATCCAAATGGAACTGCACAGAATTTTCAGGAAATTTCCGTTCTAATACTACTTTTCCTTCTTTGTCTTTCAATTGAATTTCCCACTTCACAGAATCAGCGGTTTTGACCCCGGATGGTGATAATGTTAAATCTATCCATCCCTTTCCTTCATCTAAATCCGTATTAAGTGAAACTTCTTCAATAAAAGTGTTTGGAGTAGTATAAAGATACACGCTGCGATGGAGGCCGGTATAATGATAAAAATCGTGCTGTGTTTTAAGGTGCTTTTTATTATCAGTTTCTGAAATGGTCCCCGGCGGCAGAGTCTGCCATGAAAGCTCATTATTTAATTTAATAGTGATGGTGTTCCAACGACCTGGTTTTATAAAATTACTAATATTGCAGTCTAAAGGAAGAAAGCCGGAGTGGTGTTCAAAAACATCGTTATTATTTATCCAAACTTTACTGTGATAGGCGGCTGCGCCAATTCTTAAATGCACCTGTTCCAATTCCCAGTCTTTAGAAATAAATACTTCTTTTTGATACCACATATCCCCGATGTAACTCTCTTCTTCAGGGTCAATCAACAGTTCATTTATGCTGCTCGGCACTGCCATATCAATACTTTTTGGAATCTTTTTACTGTACCATTCCTCTTTTTCACCTATAGAAGAATGATCGAAGCTGAACTGCCATAAACCGTCCAGACATTTTAGTTCTCTCGTTTCATTTTCAATTGGATATAACATTTTTCAACACCTCGAAAATGGGAAAGGCTGCATTATAATCAATGCAGCCTAAAAATTTTAACGCAGCTCTTCAAACGCATCCATCAATTCTGCAATGTTTTCATCCTGGCGGTATTCCTCGTGCATCGGTTCAACTGCTTCTCTGAAAGGTTCTTTGTCCGGGTAGTGGAATTCTACTCCCATTTCTTCTTCAGCTTCTACCATAGCTTCATCTACAGCTTCCGCCCATAGTTCGATTTGATATTCTGTAGATTCTTCAGAAGCTGTATTCATAATCTCCTGCTGTTCATCAGTCAATTCGTTCCAGGCATCTGCACTTACCACTAATAGATCCGGAATGCGTGCATGCTCGTCAAATGAAAATGCTTTAGCAACTTCTCCATGATTACCATTCGTCAGGGCCGTAGGATTACTTTCTGCACCATCGACAACCCCTTGTTGTAACCCAGTATAAATTTCGTTGTAAGGCATAGGAGTAGGTGCTCCCCCGAGTGCTTCCATCATATCGATTTGAGTTTGACTATCCATTACCCGCATCCTCATTCCCTCAAGATCATCAGGATGTTCAATAGGCGTATCTTGGGTATAAAAACTTCTTGCCCCTGAGTCATACCACGTCAAACCAATAAAGCCCTGCTCTTCTGTTTCTTCAAATAAATTTTGAGTTGTTTCGGAATTCATTGCTTCAAAAAAGTGCTCTTCATCTTCGAACACATAAGGAAGGCTGAACACAGCATATTGAGATGCGAAACCTTCCAGAGCAGACGCGCTTACTTTCGTTAAATCAACTCCGCCTCCCTGTACTTGTTCCAGAACTTCCCTTTCATCACCTAAAACAGCATTTGGGTAAATATCTATTTCCATCGTTCCGTCTGATTCTTCATCAACGACTTCTGCAAACCTTTCCAAACCTAAATGGACTGGATGATCTTCCGCAAGGTTATGACCGAGCTGCAACGTTACTGCTTCCCCTGAAGCCTCTGCAGAATCATTCTCATCATTCCCTCCACTTTCATCGCCTGATGATGCTTCATTATTACCGGACTCATTACTTGAACCATTGCCGGAGTCACTTTCTCCTTCATTCCCGCACGCACTTACCACCAAAAGAGTACCCAGCATTAAACCTAGAGATTTTTTCATTTTTATTCTCCTCCCTTAATTGAAAACCCTTACAAAAAAACAGTGATTTTTAATTTGTTTACCAATCAAATTAATTAATTATTACAATATCATGGCCTATTTTAATAATCAAGTCTTTTTTGAAAGCCCTTTCTTATTTTTTTATTCGTTTGCATATCTAACTTTTTTATGTTTAATCTATAAAGAATAGTATAGTATATTAATCTATCGAAGAAGGTGAAACGTAATGTTTAAAGGAGATGCCTCCTATATAAAAAACATGAACCGGAAAATTATCTTAGAAACATTAATTCAAGAAAAACAAGCATCAAGAAGTGAGCTGGCAAGAAAAACAGGATTAAATAAAGCGACTATTTCAGTCCAGATACAGGATTTATTAGATGAACAGCTTATAATTGAGCGGGCCCAGGAAACTGCTACTTCCGTTGGACGAAAGCCCATCATTTTAGAGCTTAATCATTCTGCCGGCTTTACAATCGGCCTTGATATTGATGAAAACTTTTTATCAATCATACTTATGAACTTACAGGGGGATTTTTTGTATGAAGCAGGGGAAATTCTTTCAGGGAATAAACCTGCTGAAGTAATGAATGAGGTCGCCGGAATAATCGAACCGATCATTAAAAATTTCGCGGATAAATATAAACCGTTGGGACTTCTCGGTATTGGCATCGGTATACACGGCATTGTTAATAACGAAGGAATGATTGTCTTTACTCCAAAGCAGCAGTGGTCAAATATATCCTGTGAACAGTTTTTTCAGTCAAAATTTCAATGCCCTGTTTATGTGAATAATAACGCTAACTTCAGCGTATTTGCTGAACAGCTTTATGACGGAAATACCTCGGATCTGTTCTGTCTTTCCATCTCTTCAGGTATTGGTTTGGGTATCATGAAAGACAAACAAATTTATCGCGGCTATGGAGGCTTTGCCGGAGAAATAGGACATATGATTATTGAAAGCAACGGATTGAAATGTCCCTGCGGAAACAATGGCTGTCTGGAACTTTATGCTTCTGAAAAAGCTATATTAAAAAAGTTGGATAACCTGTTTCCAAATGCTTCGGAGGAGGAAAAAATAAAATCTTTATTATCAAATGAAAATAGTATGCTGGACTATTTCATTCATTACGTTTCCATTGGATTAAACAATGTTATTAACATATTCAATCCCGAGAAATTAATTATTAATAGTTCCATTCTCAGTCAAGACGACAATTTAATACCTGAACTGGAAAAGAAGCTGCAATCTCGTTTCAACCATTATAAAGACATACGTATATCAAAATTAGGAAAAAAGGCTTGCCCTATTGGAGCCGCAGCCTATGCTTTAAGGGGATCTTTAAAGGTGGAAAGTTTTCACTTCGTGAATTTAAAGGCTCTTCCTCACAAAGCGGACTCCAAGTGATTTATAAACGGCCTAATACACAGGTTCCGGCCGACATAGCACGACCCGCTCCGGCATCGTTTTTGACGAAAAGCGATCCCGGAAGGCCGATGAGCAGCTCCGCTTTGAAGTATTTAAGCTGAAAAGAGTGAAAGAAGCAGGACAATCCTCCTCAGAGAATTGTCCTGCTTTTGTTTTTATACAGTCGCGAGGCTTACAGATCGCTTTGTAAAGACTATGCTTTCTCACCTCGAAAAGAAAGCTGGTCCGATAGCATAAGTCCCCTCAAGTATCCCTTCTAAATTTTCCTTCTTCCATAATGTAAGCGCTTTTTATGATAAACTTTTCAACAGAACTTCTACTACATAATCCATTTACTGAAAATTTTATATGAGGATAAAGGAGCGTGATCGGTGTTGGGAAAAGTATTTCATATCGCAAGTATTCCCGGTGACGGGATCGGGCCGGAAGTAGTCAAAGAAGGGTTTAAAGTACTGCAGGAAATTGAGGATCAGGACGGGTCTTTCCGGTTTGAATCCAGGGAATTTCCGTGGGGCTGCGAATATTATCATAAGTACGGCAAAATGATGGACGACGACGGAATAACTCAGCTGAAAACGTTTGATGCTATTTACCTTGGAGCCGTTGGCTATCCCGGAGTGCCGGATCATATTTCCCTGTGGGATCTTCTGTTGAAAATCAGAAAATCGTTCGATCAATACGTGAATATCCGCCCGATTAAGCTGTTGGAAGGTGCGGAATCTCCGCTCCTTCCCGCCTATCATGATATCGATATGCTTGTGATCCGGGAAAACAGCGAAGGCGAATACGCCGGTGCGGGAGACCGGCTGTTCCAGGGCACACCGGATGAAGTCGCGCTCCAGACGGGGGTCTTTTCCAGAAAAGGGACCGAGCGCATTATCCGCTACGCTTTTGAAGAAGCCAACGCATCCGGAAAATCTGTGACGAGCATCAGTAAAGGCAATGCGTTAAATTATTCGATGGTTTTCTGGGATGAAGTATTTCAAGAAGTGAGTGAAGAATACCCTCACATCAACACCTATTCCTACCTCGTTGATGCCGCCAGCATGTTTTTCGTGACCGACCCTTCCCGCTTTGAAGTCGTCGTCACGTCCAATTTATTCGGGGATATTTTAACCGACTTAGGCGCCGGACTCACGGGAGGTCTTGGACTTGCTGCAGGGGCCAACATCAACCCGACGAGAGAGTACCCGTCGATGTTCGAACCGATTCACGGATCCGCTCCCGACATCGCCGGGAAGCAGAAAGCGAACCCGCTTGCAGCGATCTGGTCGGTCAGTCAAATGCTCGACTTCTTCGGAGAAGAGGAATGGGGAACAAAAGTATTGAAAGCGGTGGAAAAAACAATGACCGACGGCGATGTCCTAACCCCTGATATGGGAGGCACCGCAACGACGGCAGAAGTCGGAACGAAGGTTGTCGAGTGTCTCAAGCAGATGAAATAGCGTCCTTCGCTGAAAAAAGCTGCACACCATAAAAAGGGACTCCGATACTGGTTCGGAGTCCTTTTTTGCCATGTCTGCTATTATCCCACTACAGTATTTATTCCTTTCCCGGCGGATCGATTTAAACCAAAGGCAGCATTCCCGAAATTCCCGCGGCTGCCACGTTATTCGCAAACTCGCTCCAGCAAATCTTCACCTTTCCATATCTATCAGTATTTTTCCAACGATTTTTCCACTTTCCATTTCTTCGTGAGCCTCCGGGATTGCGTCCAGCGGCTTGATAGCATGAATAGGGAAAGTCAGTTTTTTCTCTGCAATCATCGGTATAACAAAGTCAGCAGCCGCTTTCGCTCGATGCGGCTGCTGCACCCGTGTCGTACCGAAGCTGAAACCTAAGACAGAGCGGCAGGAGGCAACGAGATCGGGAGAGGAAATGTTCGCTGCGGAACCGCTGAGATTGCCGAAAATCGCCATTCTGCCGTAACCGGCTGTGCACTGGAGGCTTTCTTCACTCGTAGCTCCTCCTACTCCGTCAATCACTACGTCCACGCCTCTGCCGTTTGTATGTTCCAAAACATCTTTATGAAAATCGTTTCTCGGGAGCACGTAATGAGCTCCTGCCTGATAGACAGCCTGGTGCTTTTCCGGGCTTCCACTGGTACCCAAAATGAGCTCGGCACCGCCTGCGGCAGCCATCTGTACAGCCGTTAAGCCCACTCCTCCTGCTGCAGAATGAATAAGAATGGACTCCCCCTGTTGAAACCTTGTTACTTCATGAAGGAGAAAGTAGGTGGTGAAAGAAACGATGGGGCAGGCAGCCGCCGCTTCATCGGAAATGTTGTCGGGGATCGGAAAAACGAGCGTTCCGGGTACATAAACCACTTCCGCATGGGCCCCTTGAAGCGGAAATGCAATGACCCGCTGCCCGGACTGCACGTGATCCACTCCGGGGCCTGTTTCTTCTACTACCCCCATACAGTCAATTCCTGTAACGAAAGGAGGGGTTTTCTTTCCGTGCTTGCCTGCCCGGGTTTTCACATCGGCAAAGTTCAGTCCCGCCATTTTTACGCGGACCGTCACCGCTCCTCTTCCGGGCTGTGGTGCTTCCATCTGCTGAATCTTTAGAACTTCCGCCGGTCCAAAGGAAGGAACTACAGCTGCTCTCATAGCAGATCACCTTCATAATCCATCTGTATTTTTATCGCCTCCGCGGCTTTTTCTCCTGCAAAACGCCGGCATAGATACAATCCCAGGTCAATCGAAGAGCTGACCCCGCGCGCCGTGACAATTTGACCTTCATCTACGACTCTCTCCGCGGAAGTATTGCAGTAAACTTTCAGCTGTGTCCTCGCATTCGGATGGGTGGTCGCTTTTCGATCAGTCAAATAACCCGCTCCTCCGAGAAGAAGGGACCCCGAACAGACAGAAGCGATAAGCGCTTTTGCATTCATCGTCTGCAGCCAGTCTTTAAAAGCAGGGTCCGACTGCAGCGTCCGGGTGGAAAATCCGCCCGGGATCAGAATCAGGTCATATTCAGCTAAAGAAGGCCGTACTTTATCCACCTGAACGGTCAATCCATTTGTATCCGCAGCATGTTCTGTAAAGCCGCAGATATCCCAGGTCAGATCTTCTTTAAATCCCATCGATTTCAGACGCGTGATGGGGTCATACATACCGACAAAGTCGAGCATCGTCACGCCGTCATATAAAACAAAGGCTGCTTTTATGATCCGTCACCTCCAAAACTTGCATGTTCCAGTACGCGAAAATCATGAGCCGGCAGCACTTCCGCCTCCAGCCGTTCCATTTTCTTAAATGTCCGGAAATAATCCTCCAGATTCCAGTGAATGCCCTGCGGAACATGCGGCATTTCTTTGTTTCCACTCCAGTTTTCATACACCCCGATGGTATCCCCTGCAATAAGGTATCGCCCGTTGGAGGTATCGACCAATACCCCCTGCAGGCCGGGAGTATGTCCCGGAAGGTGAATTAAATGTATGTCCGGAGTGAGTTCATAATCTCCCTGAATGCATCTCATCTGTCCGAAACTGCTCATCCACGGCGGATAAACTCCCGGAGACCCTGCTTCGTAGTACTTTCTTTGCGTCGGCAGAGGGACTACGGCTGCTTTTAATTCCTCTTCCTGCACGTAAAAGACGGCTTCAGGAAATAAGTCATTTCCATGTACGTGATCCCAATGAAGATGTGTATTAATGACAGTATCGATATCTTCCAGCCTCAGCTCGTGGTGCTGCAGCTGGCTCTCCAATGTCTGAGAGTCCGGTCTTTCAATGGGATGATGGTAGTAAGAGGCCCACTCTTCCGTTGGACACCCCGTATCTACCAGGATATTCTGGTCTGTTGTTTTGATCAGCCAGGATATCGCCGGTGTGCGGACTTTTCTTCCTGGCTCTGTCTGATACATGAGATTGGACATCTCCATCTTTTTAAACGTGCCCACGTGAAGGGGGAAAATTATCGGCTTCTCCCCCATTACCCCTGCACCTCGGATCGATCCGTGGCGATAGGCGGTTCGATAGAAAGCTTCCGCACTGCGTGATAGTCCTCATCTGTTAATGAGAACGACATAGCGTCGAGACTCGGCTGAAGCTGGTTGACATTTCTCGCTCCGATAATCGGTGCTGTCACAGCAGAATGCTTTGCTGCCCACGCCACAGCGAGCGTTGCCGGATGCCATTCTCTCTCCTTTGCAAAAGCGGAAAAAGAGCGTGCAATATCAAAGTACTCCGCATCCCGGTATCGTTTCGTATACAGTTCCTGCTCTTTCAAACGGCCGGTCTGTTTTTCATCCTCATATTTCCCCGTTAAAAGTCCTCCGCCGAGCGGGCTGTAGCTGATCACACCGAGGTTTTCTGCTTCTGCCATCGGAAACAGCTCTACTTCCGCCTGCCTTTTCACTAAATTGTACATCGGCTGAATGACGTCAAATGAAGCGAGGTTTTTTTGAGCGGAGATGCCAAGAGATTTGCTGATCTGCCAGGCGGCCCAGTTGCTGACACCGGTATGGAGGATTTTCCCCTGACGCTTTAAATAATCCAGCGTTTCCAGCGTTTCTTCGATGGGCGTGGCACTGTCCCAATTGTGAAGAAAGTAAATATCGATATAATCCGTCTTTAAACGATCCAGACTCTGATCCAGTGCACGAATCAGATGTTTTCGGGATAATCCGCGGTCGTTAGCGGCTTCTCCTGTCGGGTTGAATCCTTTTGTTGTTAAAACGAGATCTTCCCGTCTCCCCTGGATACATCCTCCAAGAATTTCTTCTGCCGTTCCTTTAGAGTAGGAGTCGGCACAGTCAAAAAAATTAATCCCATGGTCCAGTGCTGTATGAAACATGCGTTCTGATTCCACTTTGTCGGCGACGCCGCCAAATGACATCGTCCCGAAACAGAGCGGGGACACCCGCAGTCCGGTATTACCGAGCACACGATAATTGTCCATCGTTCATCCCTCCTTGAATTGGTTAAGTACAGGTTTAATGTAAGAGTAAAAAAGCGGGAAGTTCTCAGACATCGGAAAATGCCCTAATTGTTTCATAATGCAGATTTCCGCGCCTTTTATTTGGGCAGCTGTTTCTTCTGTCATTTCCGGCGTGCAGGAGTAGTCGTACTCTCCGGTAAAAAAGTAAATCGGACAGGCATTCGTATCAATATGGGCCAGTTTTTCGCGGGCGTCCCACTCTTCACTGTAAAAATAAATATCCCCATAGTAGATTCCCGGCGCACTCTGACTGTAAATCCACCATATATCTTTCCTGTCTTTCACGGGACTCTGGGGAGCCATCGTTCCATAGACGTTTTCCGCACACATTTCTCCCCCATGAATCTGGGGATGATACAAATAATCGTTCAGCCTGCCCGGTGTTTTTGCAGCTGATTCCAGCGGCAGAAAGGCCCGGAACATTTGAGGCTCACGGCAGGCAAGCTCCAGGAGAATACTCCCCCCCATAGAGCACCCCATCATAATCGGCTGTTTAACTCCTGCTGCCTTTAAGAACTGAAAAATGAGGTCGACGTAGTCGTTTGTCGTTAACAGATATTCTTCTTCCCACCATCCCTCCGGCGGCATGGAGCGTCCGTGACAGGGAAGGTCAAACGCAAGAACCTGAAAATGATCGGTTACTTCTGCCGTTTTCATTAACGGATGATACTGACGGCTGTCTGCTCCTGCTGTATGCAGGCAGACGAGCGGAATGCCGCTTCCAGCCGTTTCATAATAAACGTCCACACTTTTGTTTCGATACGTTAAGGAAACATAATGACCCGTAATCATGGAGAATCACACTCCCTTAAAACCTGGAATATCCGATTCAGTGAGCGTATGTGCTGCATCGCGATCATCCGGTTACCGGTCAACGCCGTACCTTCAACTTTCAACACAAAGGGAAGGAGGTGCTGAAAATTTGGCGGAGGCATCTTTTCCATGAACCTGCTCCATGCCAGCTCGTCCGTCTGGATCGTAAAATCCCATGAATCATTCCAGCCTTCTTCTTTTACGTGCAGCGAGGATGCTTCTACATGAAACAGACACGTTTCGTTTTCCACCTGAAGCGCAAATTGGTACTTTGCTCTGCGGCTGCTCTCGTAAAATTCAGGGTCCGCCTGCACGGTCTCTGCATACTGCTGAACACGTTCCTTCATCGTCATATACAATCAGTTCCTTCCGGATTTAGATGGAGAAAGACATATACTTCGTTTCCAAAAATTCGTACAGCCCTTCTGTACCGCCTTCCCGGCCGATCCCACTTTCTTTCATTCCTCCAAAAGGAGCCTGGGCAGCGGACGGAAGCCCGTCATTGATTCCTACAATCCCATACTCCAGCGCTTCCGCCGTTCTCCAGGCCGTGGAGAGCGATTCCGTAAAAATATACGCAGCCAGGCCGAACGGCGACTGGTTGGCTCTCGTAATTACTTCTTCTTCATTCTTAAATGCTGCAATGGGGGCCAATGGGGCAAATGTTTCTTGCTGCATGCACGACATATTGTCTGTGACCCCGGAAAGAACGGTCGGTTTAAACAGAGGCGAACCTTCCGTTAAACGGGCTCCGCCGGTCACAAGAGAAGCCCCTTCTTTCAAAGCCTGTTCGATATGCTTCTCCGTCTTGACTAACGCCTCTTCATTGATTAATGGACCTATATCGGTGTTCTCCTCAAAACCATCTCCGACAAGAAGGCCTTCTACTTTCTCTTTCAATTTTTGAGTAAACGCTTCCATAATTTCTTCCTGGACGTAGACGCGGTTCGTACAGACGCACGTCTGTCCGGCGTTTCGAAATTTGGACTGAATTACGCCCTGGACCGCTTTTTCCAAATTGGCATCTTTAAAGACAATAAATGGAGCATTACCTCCAAGTTCCAAAGATACTTTCTTCACCGTTTCTGCAGCCTGCGACATGAGGAGCTTTCCAACAGGCGTCGATCCGGTAAACGTCACCTTTTTTACCAATGGACTTTTCATCCACGTTTCGCCTATAACAGCTGGTTCCCCTACAACAACCTCTATCACGCCGCTCGGAATACCCGCTTTATCTGCCGCTTCTTTCAGCAGCCAGGCCGTGAGAGGGGTCTGTTCTGCCGGTTTAATTACAATCGTACAGCCGGCGGCAAGAGCCGGGGCTGCTTTTCGGGTAATCATTGCGGCGGGGAAATTCCAAGGAGTAATGGCAGCGACCACTCCGATGGGCTGCGGCTGAATAACAATTTTTTTGTCTGCGGATGAAGCAGGGATTGTTTCTCCTTTTATTCGTCTCGCTTCTTCGGCATACCAGCGTATAAAACTCGCCGCATAGCGGACTTCCCCTTTAGCCTCTTTGAATGGTTTCCCCTGTTCCTTCGTCATGACTTCAGCTATCTTATCTTCCTCTTCAAGCAGATTATCATGCCACTTCATCATAAGATCCGCCCGCGCGTCCGCCGTTTTTCTGGACCAGGGAACATAAGCCTCAGAAGCGGCTTTTACTGCTGCTTCCGCTTCTTCCCGCCCTCCAAAAGGGACCTCTGCGACCACTTCTTGTGTCAGTGGATTAAGTACGTTGATCGTTTTCGATGAAGTATAAGCTTTGTCGTTAATCGTCAATTGCATGTTCACCTTGATATGCCCCTTTCACGAAATAATGGTTACCAAATGCTTTATGTTTATGGCCAGAACTGCACGCCCCGCCAATAGGTAAAGGCGACGAGCCCGGTGAGTACCATAGTAATAATAGAGGCGCCAATCCCCGGGGCAATAAATTCTCTTGCCCGGATGAGACCCGTGTTGTAAACGAGGACGTTTGGAATCGTCTGCACGACGAGTACGAACCCAAACAGTGTACTGACGGAACTGATAAACACGATCATGATCGGGTCATGCCCGAGCTGGTGGGAAAAAGAGATTAAAAATGGCACCATCGTTACGACCGCGGTATTGATGTTCGTAACAATGAGATGATAAAACTGCGTGAGGACGATCACCATCAATACCATCACCCACGTCGATGAAGCGAGCTGGACTACCCAGTCTGTCGTGACTATTTCTGTGACAATTTCGACCGCACCGCTTTCAATCAGCGCGAATCCAAGCGAAAGTGTAGCGCCGATAAGAATAATTAAATCAAAATCAATCTGCACGAGCCGCTGCCAGCTCGTAAAACCACTTCCGGGAAGCCCCATCAGGACGGCGGCAGCAAGTGCCGGAAAGACGGGGTGCAGACCATGAAAAGGCTCTGTCATCCATAAAGCGACGGCCAATAAGAGAATGCAGATGCACTTCACTTCGGCAGCATCCAGTTTTCCCATTTCCAGCCGCTTTTTTTTCATATCTTTCTGCAGTCCGGACAGATCCATTTTTTCAGGAGGATAAAACCACAGCAGAAACAGAATGACGAACACGGAAGCTCCCGTCCATAAAGGAAACGCATAGACCAGCCACTGGAAGTAATTCAGCGTGCTTCCGTGATAGACCGCGAGCATTTCCACGGTAAGAATATTGGCCACTCCTGCTGTTAATACACCCATGCCGCTGATATTGCCGGCATACGCCGTTCCCACAAGCATCAGGCGGTTAAAGTTGGACTGCCGGGACGTGTTAACGTAGGAGATAACCATTAACACAATCGGAAGAATCAAAGTTATCCTGACAGAAGCAGCCGGAATAAACAGGGCCTGCACCTGGATCAGCAGAAAGATGATCACGAAAAGAAGCCCTGGACTTCCCCCGCTCTTCGATAACAGGAAATAGGTGATACGATCCAGAAGCCTCGTTTCATTGACACCTTTGGCAATCATGATCCCTGCGATTATTAAAAATACGGCAGGCGAGGCAAAACCGCTGAAGACTGTGTCCATCGAAGCTGCCTGCAGCAATAGGAGAAGTAATAAAGTAATAAGAGAAGTCATTCCGAACGGGACGGGTTCGAGTGCCCAGAGAATCAGACTGTAAAAGAGGATACTCAGCGCGGCATTGGCCTGCCAAGGAATGTGAAGGTAGTGAAAGAAGAAGAGGAGAAAGAGGAAAAAAAGAGAAGCAGCAATAAAAATATACGTATTTTTATCTGTCTGCTTCTTTTCGGTCCAGAGGTCATCGCTGCTCATCGAATATCATGAACCGTCCTCATCAATTAACTTTTCCAGAATAGAGAGTGCACGTGTTTCTTTCTGCTTGAGTACCCGGGTGATCTGTTCTTTGTTTTTCGCTTCAATGCCCATCACAATTTCTTTGTACTCGGCAATGGAACGCTCCAGACTGATCGGGTGGGACAGCGTTAAATAGCGGAACGTCGTCCACCGTTTATTTAACCGCTGATATACTTCCTGAAGTACCTGATTATTCGGAAGTTCAAACAGAAGCAGATGAATTCTCTCTACAAGATGGAAACAGTTTTTAATCTCTCTCTCTTCAATCGTCGCCTCACTCTTTTGTATTAATTGATAAAGTTCATCCAGCTGTTCCTGAAGGCTTGTGTCTACTGCTTTCATCAAGGCCATATGCGTCAGGCTGTACACTACTTCATAAAGATCGAATACTTCTTTTCGCGTATATTTCTTTACGAAAACACCTCGTCTCGGTAATCGTTCCACGATGCCCTGGTTCTCCAGAAGATACAAAGCTTCCCGGATCGGAGCCCTGCTGGTGCCGAACATCTCGACCAGTTCCTGTTCCAGCAGACGCGTACCCGGTTTCATTTCTCCTTCGACAATTTGTGTCGCAATCGTTTCTGCGACTTTTTGGGATAAAGTCATTCTTTCAAAAGAATCCAGCATAGTTATCCAACTTCCTTTACTCAGTCGTTATTTCTATAGGATGAATTATACAGAAATGTCCTGAGTATTGATATCCAGATATCAGGAAACTTATGCAGTACTTTCCTGGAATTTCGGCTTCGGCTCTCTAAGCTGAAGAAGCAAGGCTCCAACAACGAGTACTACAGCCGCTGCGTCCAGCATAATGTTGGCAAGAATGAAAAGAATCGCGGCTGTAAAGAGCATAATACGTACAATCCAGCCGGCCTCCCGCTTATAAAACCATCCTTGTACAGAGGCAGACAGCAGATAAACACCGATGAGCGCCGTTCCAATAACGAAGATTAACTGCGCATTTGGTTCCGTGATCAACAAGAGCTGCGGGCTGTAGAAAAACATAAACGGTACAATAAACGCTGCCAGCCCCAGTTTAAATGCCTGAACCCCGGTCCGCATCGGCTCGGTTCCGGCCACTCCGGCTGCCGCATAAGCTGCCAGAGCCACAGGCGGGGTGATTGCGGAAATAACGGCATAATAGAACACAAACATGTGGGCTACAATCGGCTCTACGCCAATTTGTATCAGTCCCGGGGCAACTACAGAGGCTGCGATAGCATAGGCTGCTGTCGTCGGCATTCCCATCCCTAAAAGAATGGAAAGCAGCATCGCAAAGATCATCGCCAGCAGCACGTTATTGTCTGCAATCGTCAAAAGCATGGAACTAAAGGCCATTCCAACACCGGTTAAGGCAATAACCCCAACGATAACACCCGCACAGGCAACTACCGCTATCAGCTGTACCGCCTGCTTCATTCCAAGCTCCAGAGCGAGCATGACTTTCTTTAATCCCATTCGTGTAGAAGGATGGAACCAGCTTACAACGAAGGAGGAGATAATCGCCACGGTACCGGAGCGGATAATGGAGAAGCCGTTAACGAGCATAAAAATCAATAAAATAATTGGGACGAGAAGGTAAAGTTTTTTAATAATGTTCTTCATCTGTGGAAGTTCTTTTCTCGGAAGCCCTTTCATATTCCGCTTTAGTGCTTCGAAATCCACCATAAAATAGACAGATACGAAGTACAGAAGCGCTGGAATTAAGGCGGCGATAATGACCTCGGTATAAGCGATACCGAGAATTTCAGCCATAAGAAAAGCGCCGGCTCCCATAATCGGCGGCAGCAGCTGTCCGCCTGCGGAAGCTGTTGCTTCCGTTGCCGCAGCGAATTTCGGCGGATACCCTGTCCGTTTCATCAGAGGAATCGTCAAGGACCCTGTCGCTACCGCGTTTCCGGCAGACGTCCCGTTCATCATCCCCATGAGTGCAGAGGAGAAAACGGAAACTTTGGCAGGTCCCCCTCTCATTCCTCCCGCTGCGTAAAAGGCGATATCCATAAAGTAGTCCCCTACTTTAGACATCTGCAGAAACGCGCCAAATACGATGAACAATACAATATATTTGGAGGAGACGTCCAAGGTGACCCCGAATACGCCATCGAGACTGAACATGTAGGTAAAGAAGCGGTCCATACTATAGCCCTGGTGACCAAGGATGCCTGGTAGATAAGGACCTAAAAAAGCGTAAAGAACAAAGATCCCTGCCAGAATTGGAAGCGCCAGACCGCTGGCTCTCCGGGCGAGTTCAAATACAATCAGCACACCCGCCAGAGAAACATAAAAATCCATGTCTGTCGGAGCTACTCCAAAACGGAAAAGGGCCTGATCCAGGTTCGCGTAAATGTAGTAGGCAATGTACACACTCACGATCATTAAAATCCAGTCAATGACATGAATTTTATTCGACTTCGTTCTCCATCCCGGATATAACAAGAAACCAAGAACAGCACCAAAGGCTAGGTGGGTGCTCCGGAAAACCCAGGGATCGATAGGGTTTAAGTTAAGAATGTACAGGTGATACAGTGATCCAAGAACTGCTATAATACCAAACAGCCATCTGACCCAGCCTGTCAGCCTCCGCTGGTTTGATATAAATTCCACTGCTGCTTCTTTCTCATCGGCCGTTGACACTTTCTTTTCATCTGACAAGGATTACACCTCCAGTATCCACCTATGCAGGGAAGAAAACCGGATAGAAAACCAGCAGCGGCTTTCTATCCGACTGTTATTATTAATCTACGTATACATCTTCAGGCAGTTCGATCCCTGCTTCTTCGTAATAGCGGATTGCTCCTTCATGAAGCGGTACCTGTTCATTGTTTAAAATAGCATCTTCCGTAGCTTCTTCAGCGGAAGCATGTGTACTCACCAGCTGATCGTTGTTTTCATGGTAGGACTTGACTAATTCATAGACGAAATCAGCATCCATGTCTTTATGAACTATACCGAAATTGTATACAGCAATGGTTTCCATATCATCCGGCAGAGATTCATAAGATCCACCGGGAACGGTATGTTCGTAGAAGTACGGGTACATATCGAGAATTTCTTCTCTCATTTCCCCTTCAAGTCCGAAAATATTAACGTCCCGCTGTGTTTCAATTTCCGTCAGAATGGAAATCGGCGTTCCTGCAGCAAAAGCAATGACATCCAGCTGGCCGTCAAGCATCTGAGAGGCCATGTCGTTCGCACCTGTCTGGACATCTTCTGTATTCAGTTCAAGTGATTCATGAATGATCGGGTAATATGTGCCCGAGGTACCACCGGAAGGACCGACGCCGACCCGCTGCCCTTCGATATCTTCCATCGATTCTATGCCGGAGTCTTCCAAAGCCCACCATTTAAATGGCGTAGTATACATAGGAAAAGCGATTCTGACATCATCTAGTGGTTCTTCCGCCCAGTCCCCGGTGCCGGTATAACCTTCATACGCAGGACCGAGTGTCGCAAAACCTAAGTTCAGGTCCCCCGATTGCACGAGCTGCATGTTGTGCACAGGTCCTCCGGTCACCTCGACATTAACTGGAACATCCAGATTCTGATCGATCATCGTGGCGACACCGCCGGCATAGACATAATACGTGCCGCCCTGGGAAGCGGAACCAAGATTGATGTTTTCCGGAGCTCCTTCCGGTGCATCTTCTCCGGTAGCTTCGCCGCCTCCGTCTTCTTGTACTTCATTCGTTGCTTCTTCCGTATCAGCATTACCGTTTGCAGCCTCTGTATTACTATTCGCCTCTGCATCACTATTCGTTTCTCCACCATTGCTGCCTTCATTTCCACATGCACTTAACGCGGCGGCCCCTGCTAAAATAACCGCTCCAGACATCGTTCTTTTCCATATTTTCATATAATAACCCTCCCGTATTTTTATGACAGCGCTTTCTTTTTCTTCATATATAAAATCGAAACAAACGGAGCTGCTTCGATTTTATCTCCAAACCTTTATTTACTCCAGTTCTTTATGAAGCGAACCGATTCGCGGGTGTGCTCTGCCTGAAGAAGTGACAACTGCTGCTACCATAATTTCATCTGCCCGTGGTGCATCCGGTACAGTCACTTCGAACGTCATATGATGAGAACGGGTTTTCGGATCCATCTTATGCTTGATTGCAAGATCCAAAGAAGCTCCTGCAGAAGCCCGTTTCTCAGCGGCTGGAAGCAGTGTTTCTGCATTGTTGCACATACTTCGAAATGGATTCCCGAACTTCATCGTATGAATTAATCCTGATCCATGTTCAATTTCTCCATCTAAACCGACAAGAGCTCCTTTTCCAAAACCTTCTACCTCTTCTCCACTGATTCCCAGTGCCTGCATGGCTCTCCTCGGGAGCTCTTCACCAAGATAAGCCGAATATTCATCAATCAGTGGGTTTAAGTCTTCTACATAAGTTCCTGCATAAGGATTTTTTATTACCGCTAATGCTGCTGCAATGCCAACTGGTTTGTCTATTTCTTTAAAACCTTCTATGTGCGTTTCTTCAACAATTGTATAAAATTTACGAATTTCTTTTTTCATGTGTAATCTTTTCCTCCTCTGTATAATTTAACGTAACGTCTCCCCAATTCTCGCAGAACTTTGCCATCTCCGTGTGATCATACTTCCCCTCGCTCAATTTATTGGCGAGCCGCCAGACCTCATACACGGTGGAAGACAGAAACGCCGGCGTTTTAAATTCTTTCGTGATCTCCAGCGCAAGCTCGATATCTTTCGTAATCAAATCCATAGAGAATCCGGAATTAAATTCACGGTTCAGTACAAAATTCGGGAATTTTGTTTCGCTGGAATGATTGCGCCCGGTGCTGGCATTGATGACTTCCAGCATTTTTTCCGGTTCGAGACCTGCCTTATTTCCCGCTACAAGGACTTCTGACGTCGCTAGAAAGTGCGCCGCCGAAAGCAGATTGTTCAATGCTTTCATCGTATGACCGGAGGAAACTTTTCCTACATGAAAAATCTCTTTCCCCATCGGTTCCAGCACATTCAATGATCGTTCATACTGGCTTTCATCACCGCCTACCATGATCGTCAGCTCTCCGGAAACGGCCTTCTTCACACCGCCGCTGACAGGCGCATCCAGAAAATACAGGCCGTTATTCTCTACTTCTTCTGCTATTATTTTTGTAGAAGACGGGGCGCTCGTGCTCATGTCAATAATAAGGCTTCCTTTCTTCATTTCCTGAGAAATGCCTTGTTCCCCGAGAACCACCTTTTCCACGACCTGACTGTTCGGAAGCATTAAAATTACCACATCTGCTCCTGCAGCTGCCTTCTGTGCACTTTCTCCAATAATGGCGTTGGTACTTTTAAATTCTTTCGTTACTGCTTCATTGGCATCATAAACGGTCACATGATCGTGTGCCTGTAACAGATTATGAGCCATCGGTTTTCCCATGTTTCCTAAACCAATCACACTGATATTAATCGGAACAACCTCCCCCGCTTAAATATTTTGTATATTGTCGACAATAACCGCTTTATTGATTTCATACTATACCATAATTCTATAAATGTAAACGTTTTATTTTGATTTGTTTGATTTTTCTTTTAATTATGTTAGATGGATTCTGTAATTGTATGAATGAGCAGCAGCTGAGCATCCAGGAGCCTTTCAGCTGACTGAGGGGCTCCTCCTCCCCGCAATTACGCCGTTCCGGCTCGTAATTCTTCCATACTTCCGATTATTTCTCCCACTCCTCTCTGTTTTCCCACCACTGCCTCCAATAATTACGCCACTTCTCATTAATTCCACTACTTCTCCCGATAATTCTGCCACTTGCCGTGGGTGTGGCTCGTCCCCTCCAAAACAGCAAAAAACCACGGCCGCTAACCAGGCCGTGGCTCCTGTCTTTAATCGAATGAAATGCCGCTTCCATATTCATAGAGCACGCCGCCGTCCGGGTTCGGAATCGTTACGGGAAGGGTCCCGGTTGGATTCGTTTCACCAAACAACACGTCGGCGGTTGCCCTAAAGCTTGCACCGCGGAAGCCGTATTGGGCAAGATACGCGTCAACATCCGGATAGGCCATGATGTCATACGGGTTGCGGATCGCAACAGCTGCGACATCGTCTTTCATCTCCATAATCTCGGCGTACATCTGCATGACGGCGTTGTCAGCGCTCCGCTGAGCAACGTTCGCCGTCGTTGACCCGATAACGACATGGTCCGCTGCTTCGATCGTGCTGCGCTGTTCGTCTGTCAGGCTGCTCTGGCCGGAAAGATTAATCGCATCCACTTTGTCGTGATGCCCCTCAACTGCTGATACAAGGCTGCTCAAGTACGTGGTTCCGATAACGGCAATGCGCTCGTCCGCTTCCGGTGCAAGCGGCAGCACGTCTTCATTTTTCAGCATCGTCACTGAATGATCCGCGATCGACTGCTCGACAGCGAGATGAGCGTCCTGTCCGATCGTTTCAAGCGCCCGCTGCTTTCCTTCTGCCGGATCCTGCAGTGCTTCCTGCTTGAAAATACCGCGCTCGACTTTAAGCGTCAAAATGCGCTCGACCGACTCATCGATTTCTGCTTCGGAAATGTCTCCTTCGTCGACCGCATCAAGCACGCCTTCAACTACTTCTTCGAGTCCGACCGGCATGAGGATGATGTCTGCTCCTGCGTCAATGGCACGGATCGCCGCGTCAACCGAACCGAAGTGATCAGTGATCGCGTTCATATTCATCGCGTCCGTCATGACGACACCGTCATAGCCAAGCTCGCCGCGCATCAGATCGGTAAGCACCGTGCGGGAAAGCGTCGCCGGAATGGAAATTTCCGTTCCGTCTTTTTCCGAGATAGCTTTGTCACCGTCGATTTCCGGGAACGTCACGTGGGCGGTCATCACTGCATCCAGTCCGGCATCCATCGCCTGCTGGAACGGATAAAGTTCGACGTCGAGCAGGCGGTCCAGGTCATGCGGCACCTCCGGCAGACCAAGGTGGGAGTCAACCGCCGTATCCCCGTGCCCCGGGAAATGCTTGGCCGTTGCTGCGATGCCGTTCTGCTGGAGACCGTCAATGTAGGAAACACCCATATCCGCTACGAGCTGCGGATCTTCGCCGAAGGAGCGGACGCCGATAACCGGGTTATCCGGATTGTTGTTCACATCCACCACCGGTGCCAGGTTCGTGTTTATGCCGAGCGAGGAAAGCTCTGCGCCGATCACGTCACCAGCTGCTTCTGCCAGATCCAGGTCCCGCGTGGCTCCGAGCGCCATGTTGCCCGGAAGGTCCGTTCCGGTCTGCAGGCGTGTGACAATACCGCCTTCCTGATCAATCGTGACGAGCATGCCGAACTTCTCGGCTGCTTCCTGATAGTCGGCCACGAGCTCATACGTCTGTTCGGTTTCTACGACGTTTTCCGCAAATAAAATCACGCCGCCGAGATGGTAGTCTTCGACGAGCTGCTCAATTTCAGGCAGCATTTCGGTCACTTCCTGACCATCGTAGTGACGGAAGTCCGGCATCATCATCTGGCCGACTTTTTCTTCCAGCGTCATTCCGTCCACTGCGCCATCGATAATATCGTAGCGCTCCCCGGACTGCGGCACGAGCTGTGCTTCAACAGGAGGCTTTCCGCCGCCTTCCCGTGCATCGGGGTTCGGCTTATAGTCCACCGCAATCCGGTCTGTATGATTTCCATCCGTGACAGAAATAAACGTGCGCCCGCGCTGACCGGTCATTTCCACCACGCCCGTTTCATCAACGACGGCTACGTTTTCGTTCGTCGAATCCCACTCCAGACCGTCGGATCGTTCTGTGAAGTGCCCGTCCTCATGAACCGCAAGCGCCCGCAGGTCCAGTCCTTCCTCCAAATCTGTTTCCACGCCGGGGACGTTCTGATATAAAATCAGATCCCCGTCCGTCTCCTCTGATGCCACGGCAGCCGGTGCTGCGTGCGTGATAAGCATCGTGCCCGCCAGTAAAGAAAATGCTGCTTTTTTCATCATTATTTTCCTCCTTTTCGATTAGCTGGATGTGCGTTGATGGAATCGGTGACTGTATTTACGAGGTCGAGCCGCCAAGGATTAATGGAGCCGGCGTCGCGCGTCGGATGTACACGGTTCGTCAGCAGAATTGCCATCGTATTCGTTTCAGGATCGATCACGAAAGACGTGCCGGTAAATCCGGTATGTCCTGCGGCTGTCGGAGCAAGCTCCCCCATAAACCACTCCCGGTTTAAGTTAAAGCCAAGCCCCTGCCCTAAACCAGATACACCTCCTATCTGGTCCGTCAGCATCTCTTTTACCGTGTCTGCTTCGAGAATCCGCTCTCCATCATACACACCGCCGTTCAACAGCGTCTGCAAAAACACGGCCAGGTCTGATGTAGTGCCGAAGAGACCGGCATGGCCGACGGCACCACCAAGGGAATAAGCATTCTCATCGTGCACGCTTCCCCAGACGAGACCACGGTTGAGTGCCGGCTGCAGCTCAGTCGCTGCGATTCGTTCCTGAAGGTCAGCCGCTGGATTGAACATCGTATCATCCATTCCAAGCGGCTCAAAGATCTCCTCCTCCATATACGTATCGAGCGTAAGTCCAGACACCTCCTCAATGATCTGCCCGAGCAGAATCATGTTCAAATCGCTGTAAATATAGGCCTCCCCGGGATCCATCTGAGGGGCTGTGTCATAAATCGCCTGCCATCTCGCTTCCTCATCGTCTAAAAACGCGAGCGGGATCCAGGCCGGCAGACCGCTCGTATGGGTGAGCAGCTGCCGGACCGTAAACGACTCCTCCATTTCCGGTATATAGTCCGTTACCGAATCATCGAGCGAAAGTGCTCCTGCTTCGATTAGCTGCACGGCCGCAGTTGACGTAAACGTTTTTGTCAGAGAGGCGAAATCATAAATCGTGTCTGTCTCCGCTGCAATGCGCTCTGCTTCTGAAAGAACATTTCCATCTGCATCATAGCGAAGCGCCTCTCCATAAGCTTCGTGCTTTACAATTGTCCCTTCCCGCGCAGCGAGTACGACTGCTCCCGGGAAAAAGCCGTTCTCTATGCCGGCTTCCAGATCCTTATCCAGCCTGTCCAGCACATGCGGATCCATCTGTACGCGCCGGGCCGGCCCTTCCTGAAGCGTCACGGATGGAGCTCCTGCACGCTCCCATGCCGGCACCCAGTCCGGAGCATTCGCCTGATCCGGCAGTCCGTTGATCTTCCCGCTTTCCTGCTGTTCGGGCTCCATCGAGGGGGAGAGCTCCGCCGCTCCTGCAGCCCCGGCAAACGCTACAATCAGCGTCGCCGCTGCCATTCCTGCTTTTTTCATTTACTCATCCCTCCTTCGAAAGACAGGCAGGCTTTCAGAAAAGCCCGCCCTGCTTATTATTTATTGTTTCCAGGCGGGTTACTGCCGCGTCCCGGATGATCCGGGCTTCCCGGCGAACGCCCTGGTGCATCATTGGATTCATACAGCAGGTAGTCTGACCGTACGTCCATGAACTCTTCCAGCTCACCCTCCCACTTGGCGATGATGTCGTCCGCCGGCACGCCGTTCAGAAGGTCCTCCCGCACGTAGCTGTTGCCGATCAGGTTATCGAAGAAGTTGTTACCGAGGAATTCAAACTCATCCGGGTACAGCTCGAGCATTTTCTGCACAATATGAAGTCCGGTTTCCACCGGCTTGAACGCGTCGCGGTCGTCAATATGAATCTGCACGCCGTTGGAGAGCGTTCCCTGATGCTTCGAGATCACCGGTGTAAACGAGGCGGCACGGAACGTCACACCAGGCAGTTCCAGAGCATTCAGCTCAGCCGCAAGTTCTGTCGAATTGACGAACGGAGCTCCGAGCAGCTCAAATGGCTTTGTCGTCCCGCGCCCTTCCGATGCGTTCGTCCCTTCAATCAGCGCAGCACCCGGGTAGACGAGAGCCGTATCAAGTGTCGGCATATTCGGGGACTGCAGCACCCAGTGAAGCGGCGTATCATCGTAGTACATCCAGCGCTCCCAGCCTTCCATTTCTACGACAGAAAGGTCGGCGTCAATATCAAATTCCTCATTAAAGAAGTGGGCGAGCTCCCCGCTCGTCATGCCGTGGCGGAGCGGAATCGGATAGAGACCGACGAACGATTCAAAATCCGGATCGAGTACCGGGCCTTCCACCGCTTCCCCGTTGATCGGATTCGGACGGTCGAGCACGACAACTGGAATGTCATTTTCTTCAGCCGCCTCCATCAGGTAGGCCATCGTATAAATGTAAGTATAGAAACGCGTGCCGACGTCCTGAATATCATAAAGCAGCACGTCGACATCTTCGAGCATTTCCTCTGTCGGCTTCCGCGTTTCCCCGTAAAGGCTGTAAACCGGCAGATTCGTCTGTTCATCAATATACGACTCCACGTAATCACCAGCCTGCGCGTCACCGCGGATACCGTGCTCCGGGCCGTACAGCGCCGTCAGTTCCACGTCCGGATGTTCATCGAGTACGTCGACGATGTTATTTAATTCCTGATCGACACCGGTCGGATTCGTGACAAGCCCGACGTTTTTCCCTTCAACAAGCTCCAACTCCTCTTCCATCAATACATCCACACCGAGCTTAAATTCGTCTTCGCCGCTTTTTCCCGGACTCGCCCCTGCCGTCGTCACGACCGACGCTACGAGTGCTGCAGAAATCAGAATGGAGACCTTCTTCTTCATAAAAACCCCTCCTCATAAAATATAAAGCGCTTACAAAAAACACGACTGTTAACTTTTTGGATGAACTACTGGACTGAAATAAAATTTCAGTAATATTTACAATTTTCAATTTATCATTTTAGTTTTGAAGCGTCTATCCCTTTTCAAACAGTTCATAGGATTAGACTATGGAAAATTTTTCATTTTAGTTCTTTGTGATCATATACTTTATTTTAGTCTAGTTCCTTCGCACGCCGCATACGGCTTTCTAACATTGGCAGGCTTTCTCTAACCTGAGCTCGACGGACTCACACTTAAAAAGCCTTGAAACCGTTGATCCATCAACGTTTCAAGGCATACGAAAGAAAATAGGCATGTCGCGAGGAGTCTGCCTGAAGATCAGGAAGCTGCAAACGCCCCGCACAGGCAGCCCCGATTTGAAGTATTGGTTCTAAAGTAGACAAAAAGAAGCTGGATGATGCTCCGCAGCGCATCATCCGGCTTCTTTTCCGTACATTTCCCGTCACATCGCAGCATCCGGGGGCGTTTCAGCCGGCTGCTAGGTTCCTCCTCTCCGCATTTACGCCGCTTCGGCTCGTAATTCTGCCACACTGCTCCAGTTAGTATAAATAGCGGACATCTCAACGTGATAGAACATACCTAACAAAAAGTGGACAAGAAGAGAAACGATATGGTTTTTGTTTCTTGAAGAGCACACGGAGGAACACCGTGCAGCGAAGATGTACCAGTTTCTTGGGGTCTCCAATAGCGAGTATTATGAATATACTAAACGTAAGAAAGGTGCTAGAGTTCTGTTCTCTTTTTTGACAGAAGCATGAAAATCACCATTTTTCAATCTCCTCCTCATCTTTTTTGCTGCTAATAGATGTTAATACGCCATCATCAAAATAGAGATAGTTCCCCACTCCATATACCCATTGTTCACGTGTACCGTATGTAGTTTCAGTGATATTCCTGCTTTGAGGCGTTCCCCAACTTGAATTTAATACTTGCTCTGTGGACATGCCTATAGATGGGACTGGTTTGTATTCTGGTTTTTCTACCTCTTCATTCTTTTCATTTTTATTTTTTTCATATTCTTTTTTGTGATCATTGCCTTCCATCATAGATTCAAGATTATTGATCGTCTCCTCTTCAATCTCTTCATTTAAGATGGGGTCATCTTTGTCACCAAATAATTCTTTTAGCTCCGGCAATTTTTCCCTGTAATCATCAGGTAGATCTAAAAACCTTACTCGAAGCCGTCCTGCCAAATTACTTTTATAAAAATCCACTGAATCTTCAAAAGCTTTCTCAGTTAATTCAATGACCGGCTTAATAAATTCTTCTTCCTTAATGGGCTTCTCAATTAAGTTATTAAAGAAGGAAAAATATTGTTTTTGTTCTACTAATCGAGTTAATTCTTCTAAGTATTCTTCCTCAGTAGGCTCTTCAATATCCTCATCCTCTTCCATAATATTTGATGTTTTTGATTCTCCACTGTCCACTTCGCTGCTTTTCTCCTTACTTGAATCGTTCGCCTCTACACTTTCTTCCATTTCAGCTGAACAGCCAGTAATCATGATAACAGTAACAACAGATAACATGAACTTCTTTTTCACACTTTACCCTCCTTATGATCTACAACTATATTATCATATTAGATAGTAGATAGATGTAATTTTTTCTATATTTTTGAAATTTACGTTTTACAATCTCATAAGCTGGGAAATTAAAAAAATTAGAAATCGTTAATCTGACAGCAGCAAATAATCATACACTTTCAAATCTACTACAGGATCCGTAAGGAAAGCTTGGATGAGCCTTCAAAAATAAGACAGTACGAGCCGCCCGGACCAGTACGCTGGTTCAGGCGGCTCTCTTTTTTGTCCGGAGGATGCTCCGGATTTTGTCCTGCCTATGCTCTCCTTTTTGTCTTTCGTGGTTCTCGGCAATGGCTGGACTCAAGACCTTTAACTCAATTTCACGAGCTGCAATATTTTCCGCTGTTCTATCCCTATAAAGAACTTGGAAAACAGGAAAAGTAACAGCAATATCGCTCCTCCCCATAAAACGCCGGAAATAACTAATTCCAGGTATTCGTGGATGTCCGTCAGTAAATAGAGCCTCTCAATGAGAAATAGCAGCAGGTACGTCACGACAGAAAGTATAATCCCGCTTCCGTGCGCCTTCAATATGGAAGGGATGCTGCAGTTGATCAGGCTCGCCACTAAGTACATCATCACCGCGTAATTGATCACGATAGCGACCGAGACGCCGACAGCGACTCCCGTCAGGCCGTAAAAGTGACCTGCCCATGCGCCTAGGAGGACGAGGCCCCCATAAACGGCTTTGATGATGGCCCTTTTGTATACGGCTCCCTTCGCTTTCACTAAAGCGTCGCTGATTTTGTAGGCACTTCTAAAAAGGAGTACAAACGCAAGGACTTTAAAAGGTTCCGTTAGTCCGAGCCAGTTTTCGCCGAATAATAAGAGAATGACTTTTTCGGCGTTCATAATTAAAAAGATACTGCTCGGCAGGATGAAGATCGTCGTAATCCGCATCCCTTCCCTGTACACCTGCGCCAGCTTGGCATGATTGTCCTGAATTTTGGACATCGCGGGAAATAACACCTTTTCCAGCACCTGCCCGATCAGGTTCGCCGGCATGACCATCAGCTGATAGGCGCGGCTGTAAAACCCGAGGGCTTCCGCCCCTAAAAATCTGCCCACTACCAGGTTGTCCCCCTGCATCGACAGCTCCGCGCTTATTTTCGCCAGCGAGTAGCCGAGGCTGAAATGAAACAAATTTTTCAGCGACGTAAAATCAAACAAAAACCGGAACTGGTAAGGCTGTAAAACAAGAGAAAGAATGCTTTTAACGAAAATCTGCGAAAAGTAGGCAAAAGTAAGCGCCCAGACGCCGGCCCCCATGACAGCCAGAACGACGCCGATTATTCCGTAGGATAAGTAAGATAGGATTTGAATTCTGACTATTAGATTAAACTTCAGCTCTCTTTGGATCAGCGATTCCGCTACGACCCCGACGCTGTTAAATAACAGGGAAAAAGCGAGAACCTGCAGCACGGGGATCAATTCATTCATATCAAAAAATGCCGCGGTGTAAGGAGCGGTAAAATAAACGCCGGCGCCGAAAAGAAGAGAGAGCACGAGGGATACCGTGTAGCTCGTCCCTATTTCCTTATCCGAGATTTCCTTTTTTTGCACCAGGGCGGGACCGAAGCCCAGGCTCGATAAAATCAATACGAACGTTATAATGACCAGCGCGGCACTGATGACCCCGAAGCTTTCCGGATCCAGCAGTCTGGCGAGCACAATCAGCACGACAAACTGCAGGATACTCTGGATACCACTTCCGGACATCATCCAAATTAAACCATTCATCGTCTGTTTTCTCAGGCTTCCTCGATTATTAATCAACTCACACCTTCTTCGTGATTTAGTATATTAAATATTCAATTCTTTGATTAAGCGTTCCCTTACGAGAGAAGGGTCATTTTCCGTGTTTATTTTTATGACTGACACCCTGCCGACAACGGCCTCCCAAATTTTGCTGAAATTGGTGCTCTGCACTTGTAATATCGACGAAATCTGGCTGCTCTCAAACGAATCGAGCCGGCTCGTCCCGTGTTTTCTGGCGATGATTCTTTTCGTTGCTTCCTCCACGGGAAGATGAGTCGATATAAGGTACTTCACGTTTAATTCTTCAATGATTTTTGCAGCGACACTTTCCAGTAATTTCGGATCCTCTATTTCTTTATTATAAAAGATGGACGAGAGGCTTTGGAAAAAAGCCTGATCAAATATCATGTAGTCGGCCTCTGAATCCGCAAGGTACTTTTTTACCTTCAAATAAGAGTGGATAAAACTAGGGATGATCTTCAGGTTATACAACGATTTATGCCCGTGAAAAAGAGCCAGACCTGTAAGCTTTGCCGCAAATAGGAAATTGCTTCGTTTCAGCAGCCCGAACATGATCCGCAGGCTGCTTCCGAAATGGTCATTTTCCAGTGAGAAATCAAATTCCTCACGGGTCTCCACCTTATAGCCTCTTTTTCTCAGTTCCTTGATCAATTCCTTTGCCACAGTCGTTTTTCCTGAGCCCGGAATACCTGTAAATTCTATAAATGTTGGAAGAGGAGTGGTATGCTTCATTTTTATCTCCAATCTTAAACTTTTTCAGTTTCCTGTTTCATAAAGTTTTTCCTGATCACGTATTCCATGAGGAAGATCACCGCGATTCCGAGCAGAATCTGCCCGACTAAAGGAGACAATAAAGTAGCCAGTCCCCCTCTGATAGAGTAGATAAACAGAGGGATCGTTAAAATATAAAAGGAGAGGTAATACAAGCCCTGGTTACTCTTTACGTAGAGATGTTTGACAAGCGCTCCGACGATGAAAAAGATGATGACAACGCCTGCATAGCCGAAATTGATGTATCCTTCTCCTACTAACGTGAACCCCAGGCCGCCCCCGGAACGGTCCGGCAGCAGCACGTCATTAAACCAGTCCTGGGGCCGGAAAGCGAGTATGCTTAAAAAATCCGGCATAAATGGAATTTGAAAAGCACGGATAAAAGCCGAAAAAATCGTATAGCCGGAAAAGATCCCCTCAGTCTCCGAACCAGCTAAAATGATCTGCAGATTTCGTGAAGCAGCGATAAATTCCGTATTAAAGACGTCGACAACGAGGTTGCCTGTCGATTCCTTCACTTCCCCGGTTACACCGAAATATTTAAACGTATTAAACAGCGTCGGTAAGTATAGTAACAGGGGAGCAGCCAGGTACAAATACTTATTGTTATGATCTTTGTGCAGTAAAATGTAGTAGAGATAAAACATACTTAAAACAAAAGTTAAAATAATGTTCCTTTCCCCGCTGACTAAAAACGTAGCAAGAGCAAGAAAAAAGGTCGTCGTAAGAATGACGTAGTTAAACCTTCCTTTATTGAAAATATGATAAGCCGTGAGGACCGTAAATAAAATTAACAGAACGGTAATGACCCGTGTCCCTATTACCGCTACCAAGGCTCCCGACTCGTATAATTCATCTTTTCTTTCGAAATCAAGGAGGCTGATACCAACGACGACCATCAAGGAAAGGACCGCAAAGACGACGAACATATTTTTACTGAGCCCCATCGAATACTGCCGGTGATTTATCTGTTTAAACGACTCCCGCTCCATTCTTACCGGGGTAACGATAAGCAGGAAAGAACTTAGCGCCAGCCACTGCGTAACCATTAAACTATTCCCGTAGGAACTTATTTGAATGGGAGGATGACCGATTAAAATCATATAAGGATAAGAGATCGCGTACAGTAGGAAAAATAACGAAAACCACGTATACGGATGAACCGGATCTGCCCTTACAAGTACTACGGCCGCTATACTTAATATTGATAAAGCAGCTATATCGATCACGATGCTCGAAGTCAGCAGAATTAACGCCCCCGTGCAGACGATAAAAATGATCAAAATTAAATAGTTATTAAAGGTGCTGGCACTCATCGTTTTTGTCATATTCAACACACTTTCCTTTAAAATAACTTCCTGCCCGCCAGGACTTCTCATAAAGCGGGTCCGCTGCCCCCGGAGTTCATTGTTATTCATCTGTTCTTTTTCAATACAGGAAAGCCTCCGGCCGGCACCTGCTAAATACGGCTGAAGTAATTATTCACGTTCTCCTTAAATACTTCGTCTGAAAACCGCAGCCGCACTGCCTTACGGCTCTGATTTGCCATCGTTGCCCTGCCCTTTTCATCTTCCAGCAGCCTCGTTATTCCTTCTACTAAGCTGTCCTGTGTTCTCTCCACGATGATGCCTAAAGACTCTTTCGTAATAATTTCCTGCGTCCCTCCGGCATCGGTCGCTATTACAGGAAGGTCATGGGCCATCGCTTCAATCACCACTCTCGGAAGTCCTTCGTCTCTTGACGGTAAAACGAAGATATCCATCGCGCTGTAAGCTTCACTGACGTTTTTACGAAAGGGAAGATGGGTAAAATTCACTTTCCCTTCCGTTATTTTAGAGAGCTGATCCTCCCAGTACGCTTCGTACCCGTCACTCGCGTCCCCGACAATAAGCAGTTCGATATTCTCATACCTGGGATAAAGCTCGATGAACGAATCGACGAGCAGATCGATGCCTTTTCTCTCACTGATACCGCCTAAAAAGCCAACGACGACTTTTTCCGGCGAAACGCCGACACTTTCTTTGGCAAAACTTTTATCGAGCGCTTTCAATTTCTCAAATTCAAACCCGGTATAGATGTTCGATATTTTATGCCTGTATTTTTCGATTTTCGCATCAGGAATCTTTTTCAGCACCCCTTCCGCTATCGTAATAATATGACTCGAATATTTCAGGACAGCTTCATTAAACCTGCCGCCTAACATTTCCGAACGTATATAGATGACGTTTTTTCGGCGCAGCACTTTGGCGGCAATGACGGAATAAAGAAACGCCCTCTCGTCATTCACATAAATCACGTCGATCTTATATCGAAGAATGTAGATCATTACTTTCAGGTTATAGAGAAAAATCTGCAGCACGGCGATGACCTTGCTGAAAAGAGAATACTGAAGAGCGGCACCTCCAAAAACATTCGCTTTTTTCCCCAGTTTCACAACATCGACAGACACGTGCTCTTCTTCAAATCCCTTTTTCAATCTTCCTGTTCCTGTCGTCATCACCCTGCATTCAAACTTATTCGGATCCAGACTCTGAATAAGCTTCAGCATGCTTTTCTGCGCCCCGTAAAAAGAATCAAAACGAGCCTCTAAAAACATGATTTTTTTCATATACTCCCCCCTCCTGTCTGATGAAATATCGCTTTCGATTGGTTTTATTTAAGAGGCTCTCATTCAGTTCATCACTTCATTCACTTTATATTCTTAATAACGAACAAATTTTAGAAAAAAGAAACCTCTGTCCCCAACAGAGGCTTTCCCTCTTGAAACTTGCTACTTTTTGTTCATTATATGATCCTTAATATTATATTAATTCATAATAACGAACAAGTCAAGCTGAAATTAAGGGATATTTTACATATAAAGAAACAAATTGTTAAACAGAAAATAAATAGCCGGAGAACAATTGTAACTGCTAAATTAAAGTGGCTCTTACGAACTTTTGGGGAGACTGTTCATCGATACTATCGGGAAATAGAAATAAAAAGGAGTGTTTTCCATGGATACGCTGCCTGCTTTCTATGAACCAATCGATGGTATGCATATTGCTGCCTGGCAGGAAAGTCCAGAAGGGATAGAAGTCATTGCCTTTTCCTCGCGTAAGTCTGCCGTTTGTCCACAATGTCATCGCAGAAGCCACAACAAACACAGTCGCTATGTGCGTATGTTACGAGACCTGCCGGTCTCTGGAAAACCAGTGATCCTCGTGCTTCAAGCGAATAAATGGTTTTGTCTGCACCCTTTTTCCTCGGTACGTGTATTTACAGAACGCTTTGAAGGCATTTCTTCCTCGAAACGCAACACGGATCGGCTCCAGCTTTTGCTACAAGAACTGGCTTTTTCTATGAGTGCGAAAGCGGCAGAACGATGCAGTAAAGCATCGGTGTGCCTACAAGCCACGATACCTTTCTCTATTTGATTCGTGCTACTCCGGAAGTCCCGATCGAAGAATGTCCCTTTCGTTGCTATTGATGATTTTGCGCTGCGAAAAAGATTTCGTTACGGTACCCTGGTGGTAGATTTACGTACACATCATCCGATTGACTTATTTGCTGGGCGCACGGAGGAAGAAACAAAAGCTTGGCTGATCAAGCATCCAACGATTCAGACAGTGAGCAGGGATGGCTCCAGAGCGTATGCCCGTGCCATTCGGGAAACCTCTGCACAGATTATCCAAGTAACAGACCGCAGGCATATCCTCAAAGGACTATCTGAAGCAGTGAAGGAAGAAATTTATCTCCACTTCCCGACAAAACCAGTGGGACCACCGATCACTATCCGAACTCCGCATCCTTCCTCGAAGAGGAAAAGCGAACGCGTGCGAGAAGAAAACGAAGCAAAGCGTTGGAAAGTGATCCAGCAGGTGCAAGAACGACAGCAGCTCGGAGAGTCCATCATGGGATTAAGCCGAGCTTTTCAACTTTCCCGCGGGACGATTTATCATTATTTAACGATCCAACATCCACCAAGTCATCAACGAGGTTCTCCTTATGATTCATATCGACCGCAGATTCATGACCTGATTCAGCAAGGGAAGAAAGCAGACGACATCGAAAAGATATGTAGACAATTTGGTTATACAGGATCCCGTTCCACCCTGAATACGATGATCGCAAAAGAAAGGCAGCACTTCTCTCCTCCAAAACCTTTTATTAAACCAAGGAAAGTATTTAAGCAGCTGTGGAACGTGTCTCATCCCACCGAACCGATGGGAGAAATCGAAGAAGCATGGAAAACCCAGTGGCCTCCCATTCAGGATTTATGCACCTTTTTGATCGGATTTCGACAAATGTTTATCCAGACAGATGCCTCTCTATTTAATTCTTACCTTCAGTGCGAAGCATATACCGCTTTTCCTGCCGTACAGCGTTTTATCCGCGGGCTGGAGAAATGGAGAAAGATAAACAAGGGATTCATAACGCGGTCCTGCTCCCTTGGAGCAACGGGGTGGCAGAAGGACATGTCCATCGCCTGAAAGTGCAGAAAGCGATGATGTATGGTCGGGGATCTTTTGATTTGTTGCGAAAACGTATCTTATACCGATCTTCTTTCTCCTAATCAGTATTGTGAAAAAAGAACGAAAACTGGATAAAAAGAGGTCTGTAATGATTCCCCAAAAGTTCGTAAGAGCCACTTTAATTTAGCAGTTACAACCGTTCTTCTTTCTCCTAAAAAGAAAGGAAATTATTATTGCAAAAAAAGATAAAATCGATGCCGAACATGACATTTTTAGTTTGCCACAAACAGCTCTTCCTTCGACGACTGTTTCCTTTCTCTTAAAAGGGGAAGGGCTTCCGTCCCCGCATTATATGCTCTATTACCCGCAAATAGTAGCTCAAAAGTCCCCACAAGTGTCTTTATCTGTCCGCAACATTCATTCCTTATGGCAATACTCACTAATAAAGGAGAAATACGGATAATTCCACAAGCCTCAACATCAAGGAGACCGCATTGAGGATGACAAATGCTATGAGACTATAATTAACATAATTAATACGAAGTACACAATCGATTTCCATTTCCGTAATAAAAACTTCTCATAATCTATACTACATCTAGTTCCCACTTGTAACCAACCAATGAAAGTAGTTTAGCAGTTACAAAAGACTACAGTAATCAAGCGAATGTTGGAAAAGAATAAACTTTCCTTGCTTCTCTATCAAGCTTAATTCTTTTATTCGGCTGTTTGTGTAGAAGATATTCTACTGGCTCTATAAATTAGCGCTAATCTAATAAATTCACCTACAATCGTTGAAGTCACTGCTCCGTAAACTCCAATGTAAGGTATAGCAATTAAATTAATAGATATGTTAACCACCGCTGCTATTGTACTACTTGTGGCAATTGCATTTGTTTTTTTAGTATAAAACAATTTCGCCACTGGAATAAAATACATACCTTTTAATATTTGACCCACAATTAATACAGGGATAAGTGCCAGTGCACTGTAAAATTCAGGTGATGTTATAATCCAAACTCCTAGGGTAGCAATTGGAATAGATATTATCCCAAAACCAATTACTATATATAGAAAATACTTCAATAATTTATCCGCACTTTCATTTTTTCCTTGTTTTCTCAATTTTGTATATCTAGGTACTACAGCATTATTTATACTTGTATAAAACAAAGTCAAAACCATTGATACTTGAGCTGCTAATGCATAAAAGCCTAATTCATTCAAATCAACAAATTTTTCCAATATCACTCTATCAGATGATTTTATAATCCATCCACTTGCTACATGGGGGAGTAATGGCATGCTAAAAATAAGGCTAGTTTTTATTGCAGTAGGACTAAATGAAAGTTTGTAGTCTTTCCTTTGGATTATAAAAGCTACTATAAGAAACAAAACTGTTATAGTAAACTGAGAAAATAAAGCACTTTCTGCTCCTAGACCTCTCCAAATAATTAGATAAGAAGTAAAAATCATAATAATAAGTGCTTTTATTATATTGAAACTTACAAAAATACCTACTTTTTCTTGAGCTCTAAATAAAGCCATTGGTAAAGCTAATAAAGATGTAGCCCAAGAAAGCCCAATTAAATAAAACATATATGGATTTATCTGTATATTACTAAATATAAGTGACCCAATCTGATCACTAAAGATGAAAAGTACTATTGAGCCGAAAGACGAAAAAATAAAAACAAATAAATAGATAGACCCGATATACTCTTTCTGTTTTTCTTTATCTTCCAAAAAATCAAAGAAAAATCTCGTTATAGCTCCGTGGAGGGCTAATAGTAAAAATAACTGTAGCATCCCCACCATAGTTTGAACGGTGGTCATCGTTCCATATTCTGAAGGTGAAAGATAATTTGTGTATACTGGTAAAAGAATTAGACTGATCAGCGGCGTCATCATAGAACCTAAAGTATAGAGGACAGAATGCTTGAAAAATTTGCTTCTTCTAATATTTAGAAAATGATTTAATTTCATAGCTCTATTTCTTCTGTGTTGTCTTTTCAAGAATGTTTTCACAAATTTCAAAGTCGACTAGATCGTCTATATCAAAAGACCGTTTTTTGGGCATAACATATCCCTTGGTATTCTTTGTAAAAAAACTTCTATAATTATTTAGTTCTTTTAAGCTAATTAGATATAACGCACCGTTTAATGCATAAGTTTCTTTGCTTTCTTGCCGCCTAACAATAACTTCCTCTTGTATAATCGATTCTAGATTGTTTTCATTTGTTAGTTGAAACATCCAAGACGGAGTTTTATCAGATAGGCAGACAGATACTACAGAGTCATATTTTTTTTGATGCATCCACTCTATAATACCATCCACATCCTCAACTGTTCTTAAAGGAGAGGTTGGTTGCAACATCATAACGTAATCAAATCCAGGTAATTCATCGACCGCATGAAGAACAGGTTCTATTCCTGGTGTCGTGTCTTTAGATAGGTAATCTGGGCGAAAAAAAGGAACTTCTCCACCAAATTTCTCAGAAATTAACGCAATTTCTTCGTCTTCTGTTGATACAACTAAACGGTCAATATATTTTGATTTATTTGCCTCTTCAATAGTCCATGCAATCAGCGGCTTACCTGCAATTGGTTTGATATTTTTTCGTGGAATACCTTTTGATTTACCCCGAGCCGGTATAATAGCTAGTATTTTTTTAGTACCTATCATTCAAACACCTCATAAAATTCTACATTAGCTTTTTCATAATCCTTTAACTGACCAATATCCAGCCAATATTCGTGAATTGGAAAAACACAAGTTTCCTTTTGTTTTTCATTTAATTTTTCAAACAAGGTTGGCATATCGTAAAATTCATTGTCTGGAATATACTGTATTGCCTTGGGACTCAAGACATAAACTCCTGCATTTACTAAATATCTGAAAGTAGGTTTTTCTTCTACTCCTAAAAACTTATGGTTTTTAGATTGAATAACACCATAAGGAATTGTTTCATGATATTCTCGCACACACATTGTTGCGGTAGCTTCGTGCTCTTCATGAAAGTCAATTAACTTACTGAAATTTGCTTTTGTTAAAAGATCTCCATTCATAATAATCATAGACTCACTGTGTATTTTAGGTATCAAGGATAAACCTCCAGCAGTTCCAAGCCTTTTTGACTCTTCAATATACTGAATATTACATCCCCACTCCCTACCATCTCCAAAGTAATTTTTTATTTGTTCCGCGTGATAATTTACCGATATATAGAAATTAGTGAAATTATGAGATATAAAGTTTTCAATAATGATTTCCAGAATTGGCTTGTCGCCAACTTTTAGTAAAGGCTTTGGTGTATTTTCTGTAAGTGGCATTAACCTAGTCCCTAGTCCACCAGCCATAAGGACTACAGAATTACTCCGCTCTACCACAGGATGTATGTCTTCTATTGTCTTCACATCAATTAATGCATTATTTTCATTTATTATAGGAAGGATTTTCAAGCCTTCATTAACGAGCATTTTATATATTTGACTTTCCTTCGTATTTTTAGTGATAGTCTTAGGAGATTTATTCATTACTTCTCTTATTGAAGAATCCATTGCTATTTTGCTTAGTAGTCCTCTTCTTATGTCCCCATCGGTTACTGTCCCCAATAACTTATTTTCATCATCTACTACCAATGCAATCTGTGCAGCGCTTCGATCGATTATATTCATTACATCATATATTGATTGATCTGGTTTTGCTAAAACTTGCTCCCACTTTTTCATTTTTTGACCTCCTTGGCTGGCACCCCTATCATTTTTTTATTCTTTGAGACATTTTTAATAACTACGGCTCCAGCACCTACGACTACATTATCTTCTATCTGTATATCTTGTATAACTGAAGCTCCTGTACCGATGTGTGTGCACTCTCCAACTTTCACACCACCTGATATTGTTACTCCTGGTGCAATATGACAATTGCTACTTATTAAAGAGTCGTGCTCCACCACAGCATTCGAATTGATTATTGAATTGTCGCCTATAACAGCAAAAGGCTGCACAATGGCACCAGCCATAAGCTGCACCCCTTCGCCGATAATGGCCCGATTTGAAACATAAGCTTTTGGGTGAATTAATGTAGCAAATAAATATCCTTGCGATTTAAAATTATTAAAGAGTTGTTTTCTCAATTCTAAATTCGACGTAGATCCCAGAGTATTAATTAACATGAATTCTGTTTTATCGTAATGGCCCAAAACCTCATCTTTTCCCAAATAAGGAATCGTGTAAGGACTTTTTTGCTCAGAAGGTGCTGCGTAACCTTTTATTTCATAATTACCTAATTCCAATACATCAATTAAAACTTTAGCATGACCACCTAAGCCTAAGAGTACAACTGGTTTCTTCATCTTATTAACTCATCTTTCCGATAATTTCTACTTGCTTTTTGACCAATTATATCCCAATAATCAAAAGGAGAAATTCCTTCTCCCGGTCGCCTAACATCTATATTAGAATCATCGAAGTTCTCACCCTTCTGTATTGCTTTAGATGTGATAATGCTTTTTCTTGCAACTTTACGATTTTCATATTCAGAAGAAGATACTATTTTCTCTTTTTTACCTAAACCTTTTTCTATTAATCTTATATTCGTAACCATTTCTTTTAGTTCACTAGGGTCTAACGATGCTTTATGATCAGGTCCAGTCATGTTTTTATCCAAAGTAAAGTGTTTTTCAATCACTGAAACATTTTTTCCAGCAGCAACAATTGGAAATATTATCCCTTCTGTATGATCTGAAAATCCCACAGGTAATAGTAATTTTTCTTTTAGGTAATCTATTGTATTTAAATTAACATTTGTAATTGCCGTAGGATACTCTGTTGTACAATGTAAAACTGTACAATATTCATTTAGTATAGCTTTAGCTTGCTTTGTATGGTAATAACTTTCTACTTTATCTCTACTCATATCTTTTTGTCCAGACAACCCATATGCAATGAAACTTAGAGCAATATGAATCTCTTCCATAGTAGCCATACCTGTAGAAAGGATAATATTTACCTTTTTTGAAGCTAGATATAATAAAAGAGGTGCATTCGTTAAATCTCCGGAGGATATCTTGAATGTTGATTGTTTAATCTCGTCTAATAAAAAATCAATGCTGTCATGGTCAAAAGCTGTAGACATGAATTCAATACCCTGTATTTGACAATATTTATTTAGCTCAATAAATTGGTCATAACTCAGTTCAAGACTTTTCAACATGTCATATTGACTTCTGAATTCCTTGCTGTTTATTCTTTGATAATTAGCCTGGTCAGCTTCTCTAGTCACCAATTTTTCAGTTTTGTAAGTTTGAAATTTCACTACATCAGCCCCAGCTTCACAGGCAGCATCGATTAATTGATACGCCAGCTCCATAGAACCATTGTGGTTGACGCCAGCTTCAGCTATAATAAGTGACTGTTTTTTCCTCATTAGGAGAGCCCTCCTTTATATTCATAAAAAGGTTGATTTATTATCAATGGGTTATCCTTTAATACTTCCCACATTTTCACAGCGCTTGTCCCGTCACCAAATATTTCTACGTTCGATTCTGCAAAGTCAAATAGAAGTGCATCAGATATGGCTCCTTTGATAGATTCGCTGTCGTCTTGAGAATCAATTACAGAAGGGGGACGCTGTCTTCCCTTCTGTCGTTCACCAATATTAACACTAGCTGTACTTAAATAAGGAGCCTCTAATAGTGCACTTGATGAGTTGCCGAGCACTACGTCAGCCTCTTTTAGTACAGACAAATATCTGAGTTGGCCTAACGAATCAAATAGATATCTATTGTCTGGTGATTCATTAACAAAATTGGATATTGCTTGATTAATTTTTCTGCCGTTTTCGTCGCTATTTGCTTTTGTGAATATGATAGTCGTATTTTCATAATCATCAAAGGCATTTAATAATTCGACAATAGAGGATGCAGGGTCTTTTTTCATCGTCTCAGGATGATACGCTACGACAAATACTTGATCACTCCAATTAATCCCTAATTCAACAGCCAAGTCCTCTTTATTTAATAAATCCATATTCTTTATATTGTCAATACCAGCGGCACCAACAACAAACACACTTTCCGGATTTTCACCCATTTGAATAATTCGTTCTTTATGAAGGTCACTAGAAGGGAAATGAATTGTTGCCATTTTAGTAATAGCATGTCTAATAGCATCATCATAAGCACCTAAAGTTGTTTCGCCCCCATGAATATGAGCAATGGGAATTTTTTGAACTAGCGCAACAGAAGCTATAGATAAAAGCTCATAACGATCTCCTAATAGTACAATGACGTCCGGTTGTAATCGATTGAGCACCTCAGAAAAACCAATTGTTCCTATTCCTATTGATTTAGAGATAGCTGTAGAAGTGTCACTTGATAGAAGCATTTCTACTTTTTCATTAATCACATACCCATCCTCTTCAATTACTTTATACGTTAAACCGTGTTCATAAGATAAATGTGATCCTGTCACCACCAGTTGAAATTCAAGATCGGGATCCCCATGAACTTTTTTAATTAAAGGGGATAGTAAACCGTATTCTGCTCTTGACCCAGTTACAATACAAATTTTCCTCTTCTCCATCTAACGAGCCCCCAAACTAGCGCTGCTTGGGATATTGATAATTCGCCTCTCTAAACTTTCTGCACAAGTGAGGTCCATTGCAGGACAACCTTTAAACATCGGCAGATGATTCATTAACGTCCAAACTGGTCTAGCCATAAAGTTACTGTCGTTACTTATTTGTAGAAGCTCATCACGAATAGCTTCATGATCCTCATCTAAAATCAAGGCGTTTAGCCAGTAATTTGAATAAGTGTTTTCTGTTTCTTCTTTGAATGATATCCCTTCAACTATTTTGAAAGCAGTTATATATTTTTGAGCTAACTTGCGTTTTCGCTCTAAAAAGTTTGGTACTTTCTCTAACTGAGCACAACCTAGTGCCGCATTTATATTTGGCATACGATAGTTGAAACCCACTTGATCATGGAAATATTCCCATTTATGCGGTACTTTAGCAGTAGTCGTAATGTGTTTTGCCCTATCAGCCAAATGATCATCATTCGTTAGAATTGCCCCGCCACCCCCTGTGGTCATAATCTTATTTCCATTAAAACTCATGGCCGAAAGTTTTCCAAATGAACCTGTATGTTGACCTTTATAATAAGATCCTAAGGATTCAGCTGCATCTTCTATGAGCTCAATATGGTACTGCTGGCAAACTTCAATTAAAGGATCCATGTCAACAGAGTGACCAAATGTATGCATTGGAATGATAGCTTTAATGCGTCTCCCTGTGTTCTTGTTAAAGCATTCATTATTTTTCACAATAGCTATTTCTGCTAAATAATTTTTTAATTTGAAAGGGTCGACTCCCAAAGTCTCTTCTTCACTATCTACAAAATGAGGGATAGCTTGACAATAACTAACAGCATTGGCAGTGGCAATAAATGTAAGACTAGGGATAAGTACTTCGTCGTCTTTCTTTATGCCAATCAGTGTAAGTGACACATGCAAAGCAGCAGTTCCATTAACCACTGCAACTGCTCTTTTTACTCCAGTGAATTCAGCAAGATCGTTTTCAAAACGATCAACGTACTTACCTACAGAAGATACGAATGTAGAATCAATTGTATCTTTTACATATTCCCATTCATTACCTTGAAAAGAAGGCTCATGTAGGGGAATGAAGTTACTATCTTCAGATATAACCTTACGGATTGCTGTAATAGTTTCTTGTACCAGTTTACTCATATGTTATACACATCGGCTTTGTATTGTTTAAGGTTTTCCGGGTCAGCAAACCACTCTGCTGTTTCTCGGATTCCTTTTTTGAATCCTTCTCTATTTCCGTAATTAGGCACCCAGTTCAGTATTTTTTTTGCTTTTTGGTTATCTGCCCATAAACGTTCTACTTCGCTTTTACTAGGTCTCAATCTTTCTTCATCTGTGATTATGTTGATTTCTTTATTCATTGCTTCCCCAATCAATTCTGCAGTTTCCTTAATAGAAATTTCGTAATTACTTCCAATATTAATTACTTCTCCAACAGACTTTTCAGATTCTCCAATTGCTATGAAGCCATCTACAGTATCTTTCACGTAATTAAAGTCTCTTGTCGGGTAAAGAGCTCCCAATTTAATATCTTTTTTATTACTTGCAAGCTGGCTAATAATTGTAGGAATGACTGCCCTTGCAGACTGTCTAGGCCCATATGTATTAAAAGGTCTGATAGTTGCAATGGGGGTATCGAATGACAAGTAATAAGACATCGCTATTTGATCAGCCCCAATTTTCGATGCTGAATAAGGCGACTGTCCTTGAAGTGGATGCCCTTCATCAATAGGAACATATTGAGCCGTACCATATACTTCGCTCGTTGATGTGTGAACAACTTTGGAAACTCCTAATTCTCTTGCAGCTTGAACAACGTTTAACGTTCCATTGATATTAGTATCTACATACGTCGCAGGTGAGTGATAGGAATAAGGAATAGCAATTAGAGCTGCCAGATGGTATACGGTATCGCAACCTTTCATAGCTTCTTTTACACCAAAAGGATCTCGAACATCACCAGAAAAAACTTCTATTTTGTCAATAATATCTTCAGGGGCATTATCTAACCAGCCCCAAGAGTTAAAGGAATTATAATAAACAAAAGCTTTTACATCATATCCTTGTCGAACCAATTCCTCAGTTAAATGAGAGCCTATAAAACCATCAGCTCCAGTTACTAAAATTTTCTTAATCATATTCATTCCAACCTCCATTTTTTTGTAATTACCTTATGCAACAGTATAATTTAATTAGTACCATTATAATTACTGGTATTTTTTGATTATTCAATACCATTCTTTAAACTATATAGTTAACTTTGAATATAAATCTAGTTTTTTTAGCAATGGTATATAGTTTTATTCAATAATTACCAAGATTTGAATTCACTTAGTAATTTCTTTAATGTGGTCATGAATTTCACACCACATCGAGGCATAAAATAACCTTTTTTGAGGATGCACAATATATAATTTCTCATATTGCAGATACAATTTTTCATTAATTTCTAACAATTGTTCTTGGCTCTTAAAATTACTTTTCATTTCATTTAATATGATTGGTTTTTTTCCTAATAGAGAAGCCATAGATGATACAGTGTCCATCATCTTTTTATTATCTATAATCTCTTTAGTTGCTATAAATAAAGCAGGTTTACGAAAAAGAACAGCATAATTAATAGCGGTACTGTAATGTGATAAGACAAACTCACTATTCTTAACAAGTTCAACAGTTTCATCGAAATAGATATTTCGACCACCAAAGTTACTAGACATATTCTTAGATCGAGGATGACCGGCAATTACTACTTTTATGTTTAAATTCTCTTCCAAATAATCAAAAAAACTATTTACTTCTTCATAATAATTTTCGCTGCTTATAGCGGATCCATTCAATATTAAGTCTCGATGCCCTGGTAAATTTTGATCTAAAAAAACTGCATATTTACTACTTTTAAACCTTATATTTGGTCTAGTGTCCGAACTCGAATGTAAATATTTTTCAAAATCATAAGAATGTAAAAATAAAACAGATGTTTTATTTTTATCGATTATATCAATATATTTATGTTGTGTTGCCCCTCCAACAGCAATAAAGTTTGCTGGAGAAACATAAGTTTTGAATAGTATTTTTTTAACTATTTTCTTCGCTTTTATTTTAAGAGCGGTATTTTCTAAATTTTTCTGAGGTACATAGTTATTACTTATATAAAAATAAGGTATTTTCTTTTTACTTATTAATCTATAAAATTGTATGGTTTTAAAAGTGAATGGAAAGCTACTCGAGCAGCATATAATACTTTCTTTATTCAATTTTTCGATATATTCAATAAGTTCATGTTTTTTTTCGATATTGATATACCTAAAAATTTTAGCGTGATTAGAAATATCTTTTTTATAATTTATCGGATTCATTATTGCACTTACATCTAAAATTTCAACATTTAAACCTTGATTATAAAAACTATACAGTCCATATTTCTCATAATCAATCACTGACAATTTTTTACCTGTAATCAATATAATTTTATTTATCATTTATAGCTCCTATTCATTTAATTTAATTCCAAATTTAAGTTTCTTTACTTTAATAAGTAAGTAACCCTAACTTGAACTAGAAAATTTATAAAATTTTATGTCTATAGGCAAATGATAATTTATGTAAGAATGAAAAATGCTTAATTGTTAGTCCCTTTAAATTAAACCCTTAATATACATCCACTAAATATTTATACTGTGTTACCTTCTACTTTTTTATAGGAATTTTATCTAAATTTTTAATTATCACAAAAATTAATAACCCTATCCACCAATACTTATAATATAAAATATCGTTGCCAATACCTAAAAATGTGAATATGAATGCAAACCAAATTAGAGGAAATTTCATTTCATTATTTTGAAAGGCACTTTTCATAATTAATAAAATTAAAGTCCCCCACAATAATAAACCTAAAACTCCATATTCTACTAGTATACTTATATAAATATTATGCGGAGAATTTTCTATACCATAATATTTTGTATAAATATCACTTGATGAGTTAACTCCTCCTCCAACGGCTGCTGTAGAAGCTAAAATATCTGTATATCTTTCCCATATAATTGTTCTACCTGCTGTGGCATCATCGCGATCTCCGGATACTAGCTCTGAAATTTCTGCAATTCTGTTTAGCCTTTCAGAAGCTCCTGTTTCTACTATAACAACTGATATTCCCCACCCAATTATAGATATTATAGAAGTAGTGATTAATAGTTTTTTTATATGCATAGAGTTCAGCCGTTTAAAGTTAATTGTTCTATTCACTGTAATCTCTGTTATAAAATAAATAATTATTGTTATTATTAAAGAAACACTTAATGCCAAAATAGAGGTTCTTCCTTGGGTTAGAATTAATATAAATATCATAGTGCCCGCGGAAAGTACAGCTGTGATTTTACCTGGGGTTTTCGATTTATTATATACCACATAACAAGCTACAATTGCCCAAGTTAAAAAAGCAGCGTACCAAGAAGGGTTTAATCCTCCTATAATAGTAAACCGATCAATTAATAATCCATTTCTGATTATTGAGTATATACCTATAGTTAATGCACCAAAAATATAATACCATAGTAAATAAATAACATATATATTACGTGAATTTATCAAGGTATAAATATGTATAATTGTTAAAAAGTAGCTCCAAATTGTAATGACTTCAATTAATCCTCCATTTATATCCGTAGTCCATATAAGAGTAAAAGTTGCATATATCAGTAAAATAAAAAGAGGAATTAAAAACTTCGGTGCTTTAAGCTTTGGAGAAGAGTCACTACAAATAAGTACGAAATGAATTAGAATTGATAAACCGAGAAATAAGAATGAGGGAGAAATCGGGAAATTTAATTCCAATAAGAAAAAACCATCCCATGGTATTAAAAACAGGTAAACTCCTATTAAAACTGTTAGAATTCTTTTCATTATTTTACCCCTTTGTTATTTCCAACCATATATAGAAATTCTCTTATTTGCTGCCAGAATTTTTTACAATTGATTAATTTAACTTTTTGATCACCTGTTTTTTAGAAATGATGTGAATGACTTTACGCTGTTCTCAACAGTATATTCTTTTTTTATTAAATCAGATAATTGTTTTCCTTTACTAACAATAGTAGAAGGGGAACTTTTAAAGAAATTAATTGTCTTATCTACTTCTTTATCATTTCCCCAGTCAATAAAAAATTGTTCAGTTTTTTCTGCAATAACATATTCCGGTGCATGGCTACTTTGATTGTCAATAATTATTGGCCTACCATATTGTCCAGCCGTAACTACTAACAAACCTACATGTCCAGGATTTGCAACAATATGCGACCACTTAAAATGATGCTCTAATTCTTCCCCAGTTTTCGCTCCATAGATAGATACTCTATTTAGGAGGTTGTTTTCTCTTACTTTTTTTTGCAATGTTTCCATTCCAGGCCCTATCAACCTTAGATTGACATCCTCTCTTCGTTTAGCTAAATAAATCAATCTTTCTATTTTCTTTCTCTTCTGATATCTACCGACAAATAAAATGTTAATCATCTTATTATTGATATTTTTCAAAGGTAAAATTTTTATATCTTCTAACTTTACCGACGTATTATTAAAAGATTGGATATCAACATTAATTCCATCTTTTTTAAGCTTTTCTACATATTCTGTAGTATATGTTAATACTCCATCACTGCTATTAAGAAATACTTTCCTTAGAAATTTAACTAAAAAATTAGTGTTATTTCCGTAAATATGCCCTACCCATATCCAATTTGTTTTTCTTGAAAATAATTTATACCATAAAAATATAATCAACCTATGGGGATATCTCAAACTATAAAATGCAAATATAGTGTCCCATTGATTTTTTGATGCCAAGTTAATTTCTTTAGGTACAATACTTATTTTAAAAAATTTTTCAACAATTTTAATTGATTTTGTATTTATTAATTTATATGAATTGTTTTGATTTTCTTTTAAAGAAATAAGATTTAACTTTTCAAGGTCTAAACTGGTGACAGTTAAACTACAATCTTTAGAAAGTTGTTTTATTAATTCTTCTCTATAATGAGGTATGAAAGCACTTAAAAATAATACTTTATTCACCGTGAAATCACCAACTTTTTTAATTTCAATATTTATTCACCCATTAGATTCTGCAACCAATCAAATTTTAAATGTAGTAGGTATAAAATTTTCCTTATATGAATTGACTAACTAAATAAAAAGTATATTACATATGAATTCTTATACTAATGTTTCTATCCATTTTAATATGTTGTCCGCTCTCTCTTTTATGTCAAACTTTTTGCTATGCAAAAGTGCATTATTTGACATTCTTTCTCTCAGTTTTCGATTTTCATGTAAAGTTAAAACGGCATCTCTTATTTGTGAAGAATCATTAGAGTTAATTCGAATTGATACATCTTCATTTAATATATCATTATTAAAACTTTCTTCAGAAGATATTATTGGCAAACCACAAGCCATTGCTTCAATAATTGAATTACAGCAACCTTCAGCTAAAGTGGGTAGTACAAATACATCTGTTGCAGACAGAACCTCTGCAATTTCAGCATGATCAACTATCCCTTTAAAAAGTACATTTTCTCCTTCTAATTCTAATGGCCCTTGACCAATAAATACAATTCCTATTTCTTTATTATCTTGTAGGGCATCTAATATTCTATTAGGCCCCTTCCTATTAATAAAGTGACCTACAAAAGAGATAATTGTTTTATTAGGGGGTAAATTATACTTTTTCCTCATTTCATTTTTATTATGTGGTTTAAATTTTGTGGAATCAATACCATTTGGAAACGTCTTAATATTATTAAGAGGGATCTGTAACTTTTCATTGCAAAACCTTTTATTACTTTCTGATACTGAAATAATACCTTTTACATTTTGAAAATCCTCAATTGCCTCATTTATTCCAACACTTTTTTTTAGTGTACTAAAGTTTGATTCTCCCGTCGCTATGAAAGCGGGCACCTCCAATTTCTCCCCTATCTCTACTCCAATATAACCACTAGGATATAAAAAATGTGAATATACAATTGTCGGCTTTTCATCCAAAAGACTCAAACCTCGAAACACCGCTTTTCTATAAGAACTTCTTGTAAAACTATTTGTATCTATATTGAACAATTTTTTATTAGAGAATGAGACATATTTGGGAGATATAACTGTTATTGGATTATTATTAACATAGTAATCCTTAAACACCCTTGGCTCATATAATGCTTTTTTATAATTCAGTACTGAAATAGGACTTATAACTGTACATTTTATTCCATTTTCAGAAAAAGCGCGGATTATTTCCTGGACAAAGGTTCCTCTGTGAGGAGTTAATTTTGATGGGTATACAGAGGTGATAATAAGAAAATGGTTCATTCTTAACCGCCTTTCGAATATTAATACACTGTTTTGATATATGATTAATGACACCACTTTAATTGAAATCATAAGCCATTTTAAAATAAAAATTAATTACTTAACTTCTGCAAATCTATTTTCGAATAGCTTTATATTAGATCTATAAATTAACAGTATTTTTTATACTTATAATAGTTATTCTATTATAATACATTTAATAATTAGAGTTTAATCAAATTAATAATTTTTCATGATTTCTGATTTCTCTATGAATAATGACTTTAGCCTTGTTTTAATTTTAACCTCTTCTTTTTCTATAGTGTCCATAATTTTAATTTTATGTGTAGATATATTATCAAGTACTTCACTACTTTCTTCTATTAAATCCGTAGCTTTATCCTCAACCAATTTATAAGGAAGTTCAAATTTTTCCATTAGTCCAGGATTCTTAAAACCCCATTGCTTTTCAAAATAACCAATAGAAGGTGTGTTTGTTGATAATGCAAGTATTATAGAGTGAAGTCGCATGCCAATTAAAAGATTGCAATTTCTGTAAATTTCTCTTAAAACAAGTGTATCATATTCTTCTATGAAAGTTATTCTCCCCGTGCTTTTATACTCATTATAGATTTGCTGAGTAACATTTATATCCTTCCTTGTTTGGACAATTAAAATCACTTCATAATTACTTTTACTTATATAATGCTCTAACGTTTTTCTAATTACATCTAATATCTCATTTTTTTTACTTGTACTAAGTTCTCCTAAATCGCCTACAACTTGGGTTCTCAATGTAAAAGCAATTTTAGAGGATGTCTTATTAAAGGTATCATTATATTTTTTTTGAAACTCTTGTTTTGCTTTATCATTATCTTTTATAAAAAAAGCTAGATCTATAGACTCTTCTATTTTTGATTCAGGAAACATTTCACTTAAATATTGGTAGCTCTTATCTTCTCTAGTAAAAATTTGCTTTGCCTCATTTAAATTACTACTTAAAAGTTTTTTTCCTCTTTTATTAATTACAGAAGCAGAGTGAGGCAACATTATATATGGGACTTTTTTTTCATAAGCTTTTTTTAAAGGGTACATCAATGCTCTGAGCCTTGCATAATCTATTAAAGATTCCGACCTAAGCAAGTTACCTCCATTAAAAATAATAAAGTCTGAGGAAGTTAGTAATTGGATAAATTTCTGATCTTCATTTAGACCAACAGTTTTTATATAGCCATTAAAATGATTCGAGATAGACTTAAGTTTGCCTTCATCTCTATTATATTTAAAAGGTCCTCCAAACAATTGAACAGTGGGATAATATTCATTAATATAATGTTTGCTTTTTTGATACTCTATATCAGTTTCATCAGATTTAGAGAAAGCCTTTATTCGAACACCTAAATCTAGTAGTAGATCAAAGGCGCCTAAGTTAATTGCCATATCTCCACTATTTTTTAATCCATATGTGTATATTAACGACACAGTCTTCATCAATTTATGCTCCTAATTACTAATTTTTTAACTACTATTGCTTTGTATCGTATTTTTCTATTAAATATCTATATGATTATATTTATTAATTTTAAAGGGATTTACACTAGTCAATTAACAATAAAAAACTATTTATATATTTTACTTATTAGAGTACACATTTTAATTGCTTCTAGTTTCGCCCTGAAAATTAATATTACTTTTTCTTTAATTTAATAAACTATATAATTCTATAATTTATAAAATCCTTCAATTGAACATATATTTTTCGTATCAAGAACTAACATGTCTTTTATGAGGTCCATATTATTTTTAATATGATCATGCCCTACCATAACCACCACTATCTCTACTTCGTTGATAAAGTCCTCAAAATTTATAAATTGGTGATCAACCATTCTACTTTTTACATGTGGATCAAATACTTTAACTCCGAAAGCTAAATGTTCATCCATTCTTTCTAATAATTGAAGAGTTGGGCTTTCTCTCGTGTCATCAACATTTTCTTTATAGGACAGCCCATATAAACCCACCTTAGAAATATCTTTAATATTATGTTCTCTCATAATATCTCTGATCCTTCCCAGTACATGTCTAGGCATAGAATCGTTGATTTTTCGGGCGGTTAAAATAAGGTTGGTTAAATCGGGGTAGTCTCCAACTAAGAACCATGGATCTACTGATATGCAATGACCGCCAACACCAGGACCGGGATGCAGAATATTAACGCGCGGATGCTTGTTTGCAATTCTCGTTATTTCATGGACATCCATATCATCCGTCCGGCATATTTTAGCCAATTCATTTGCAAAAGCAATGTTAACATCTCGATATGTATTCTCTATAACTTTCGACATTTCTGCCGACCTTATATCTGTCAATACGATTTCCGACTTACAAAATCTTGCATATATATCTTTGACTTTATCACTTATTTCCCGATCATCTGCACCAATAGTTCTCGAATTGTGCTCCAGTTCGTATATCATATTTCCCGGGGTTATTCTTTCAGGAGCGTGAACTAAATGGACATCTGATCCGATTACGAATCCCCTTTTTTCAATTTCAGGACGGATAAATTTATCTACAGAACCAGGAGATATCGTAGATTCAATAATTATTGTGGTTCCTTTTTCACATACCTCAAGAACATTGTTCACTGCTGAGATAACAAATTTCGGATCCAATTTCTTCGTTGCATTAGTAAAGGGAGTCGGAACTGCCAGAATATACATGTCTGTTTTCTGATAATCCGTGGTAAATGTAATTTTATTCGATAGAGCTTCTTTAAAAAGCTCTTCTAAGCCATCTTCTTCAAAAGTAAGCTTGCCTTCTTTCAAAGAGTTCACCAGGTCATTGTTAACATCTGTACCTACTACCTCCACTCCATTTTTAGCAAGCATTAAGGCTGTGGGCAAACCGATGTAACCGAGTCCAATTATATTAATCATAACAACAACTTCTCCTTCATTAATTTTTAATTTCCTGCTTGATGCCTTCTTCAAAGCTGAGTGGATGATAATTAAGATCCTGCTTAGCTTCTTCATGGGAAAAATCTTTATTTTCATTTAGTCTTAATACCTGCTCTGCCTTTAATTTAGGATTTTTTGATACCTTTTCATAAGCTCTGAGCAGACCGTAACTCACCTTCATTGGTATATGTATTTTAATCACTCTTTTTCCTAAAGCTTCGGCAGTGCGATCAATAACTTCATTGAATGTAAGTGCCTCCGCGCCGGAGACGTTATAAGCTTTGCCCACGCTTAGAGGACGCTTATAAGCTTTTACGATAGCATAAGCCAGGTCTCTTACATGGACCGGTTGCTGCAAATAAGTTCCATCACCCAATACCGGAATGACCCTTACTTTCTTTAGGTATTTCACCAACCTCCACATATTGCGGTCGTTAGGTGTCCCGTAGATCATCGTAGGCCTGATGATAGTATAATCTAACTTACTTTCTTTAATTATTCTTTCAGCTTCTAATCTAATTCCTTTACTATCAGGATTTAATTTAGTAAATATACCGGTCGTACTGACAAAAATGGCCCGCTTCACACCCATCTCTTCGCATGCACCAACAATGTTAGGAGCATGGCCAAAACCAAGGGAAGCAATATTTATGAGCGCTTCTTTACCTTTCAACGCCTCACAAATGGATTGGTAATCCTCCAGCTCCCCATAGACGTATTTCACATTCCGCTTCTTTATATGTTCAAGATTGCTCGTCTTCCTTACAAAACAAGTAACCTCATGACCCTGTTTAAGCAGCTCATCTAAAACAAATTCTCCTAAAAACCCCGTAGACCCGGTCAATAAAATCATGAATGTCTCCTTTTTATATGTCCCGCATAATTTCTAAATATTGTTCTGCTAATTTCTTTCTGGAGTAATTCTGCTCGACAAATTTCGGACCGTTTTCCTGCATTTGTATATATAAGTTTCTATCGTGCTTTAATTTAAGAATAGCCTGCTTTATTTCTTCGGCGTTTTCCGGCTGAACTACGGAAGCTGCTTTCGATTCAGATAAAATATCGGCTGATTCTCCTTCTAAACTGGCCACGATCGGCACCCCACAAGCCATAATTTCGAACATTTTGGAAGGAATAAACGATTTAAAGAGTTCTATATTTCTTAAAGGGATTAACGAAATATCAGAACTGCTGTAGAAGGCGGAAATCCGATCCTTTGGCTGCGAATCAATAAATTTTACATTGCTGATATTCAGATCGCTTACCGTTCTCTTTAATTTTTCCTTTTCCGCTCCTTCGCCAATAAACAAAAATTGAATATCTTCATACTCTTCCAATGCTTGAGCGGCATTTAAAATAACACTCAAATTTTGGGAAATACCGTGAGCTCCTGCGTAAGAAATAATAAACTTATCGTTAAGTTTATATTCATTAATAAGCTCTTCATCCTTCATTCTCGGATAAAATAAGTCCTGATTGACCCCATTCGTAATAACATGAACTTTGTTGCCATTAATTCCTCTGCTTACCACATTCTCTTTAAAAGCTTTCGTAACCATAATTAGTCTGCTGCTTTTACGGTAAAAAAACAGTTCCATTTTCTCCAATATATTTGTCACTGGACCTTTTTTCATCACTCCCAATTCAATCATTGCTGCGGGCCAGAGATCTCTTATTTCAAGAACAAAAGGGGCTCTTTTTATTAAACTGAAACAGTAGCCTGAAATGATTGAAAAAAACGTAGGAGAACTTGTAAGGATAACATCGGGCTTTTTTATTTTATTCATTGAGAAAATAACGGAAGAAAACATAAATGAGATATGTCCTAACGTTTTCTTTACAAATCCTGTGTTTGGAGTGGCATAGACATAGTTTCTATGTACATGAATGCCATCCATTTCTTCATAGCTGTATTTCTTTCCTTTATACTTTTCTGGAATGATACCTGTAGGATGATTTGGAAAACACGTAACAACATGGACTTCATTACCTGCTTCAACCCAGTGTTTTGCCATTTCATACATTCTCCTTGAAGGCGCTCCAATTTCAGGTGGGAAATAATGACATACTACAACGATCTTCATAGCATTACTCCTAATTTTTTATAGTTGATGGTGTATTCTTTGTCTTTATTAATAACTTTTAAGCCATTCTTTATAGGGATGATTTCATGCCGGTTTGAATCCACTTCTATTAAGTAACCGAAAAGATTTTTGTTTTTGCTTTTTGTAAGTCTTATATGCTTATTTTCTTCTTTTACATTAAATTGCTTTGAATACCAGCCTAAATTCACTTCAACTTTATTTGTATTTATTCCAGTTAGGTAAACCAATTGGTCTTCACTCGTAACCTTCATCGTACTGTTATTAATTTCGAAATTTACTTCTGGAATAAAATGTATAAAGCTATTAATATCCGCTTTTGTTTTTGCTTTGATTTCATCCAAAACTATAAATGTGTGTTCATCTATATTCCCTATAAACCTTTTATGTTTTACTCCTTGATAAGACACGTATTGACCTGCTTCATATTGAATACCATTATAGTTAAAAATATTTCTTTTCAGTTTTTTAATACGTTTTGCGACTCTGAAACTCCCCCAAAACTGGGATTGCTCCTGATTGTCTACAGTAACTGTATTGTGAGCTTTTGTACTTCTGAAATAATCTCTCCACTTTCCATTCTCATATCGATACGTTCCGGAATTAACAATCATCGGTAAACTTTTCACTGAAAGCTCGAAGCTTAAAGCATCACAATGTGCATGGGCAGGTAAATAGGTGGGAGAGACATCACCTGTGTCAAAAATCCTTTTGTTGTCACCGTTCTCCGTGATGTAAAAACCACTCGTTTCCAACTTGTATTTTTTCTCTGGTGTTAACGAAAAGTTCTTTTCGGAGACTGCCAGCAAACTTTTATAATCTTTACTTATCCCATCTGTACTGTCATTAAAAGCCGGCGTTTTTCCAAATCCGTCTTCCAAACTGAAAGTGACATCTATCATTTTTTTAATTGTTGGACGTAATTGTTCGTATATGGAATCTTCTTTTAACCAGTAAGTGATTTTTATCAGATCTTCCAAGATGATTTTGTGATACATAGGACTTAATTCGAAGTGCATGCCGTCCTCAAGTATCTGTTCTTTCAATTGCTTCAATAATTCTTTTTTGAACTTCTCTCTCACTTTAGAATCCTCGAAAAAGATACTCGCTATTAAAAGGGCCTTTATATTCTCGAAGTAATGATTACCGAGTACGTCTTTTTCTAAAATAGATTGCAGGTACTGATATTGCTTATATAAAGAATCTATAAATTTATTATGAAAATCAGGATCTTTTTTCATTTCATTTTTAAAAATTTCATATACAGCTATCCAGTTAGTCAGTCGAAGGGAGATTGTATAGGAGTGCCATCCGTCACCGTAGGCAACTGGATTGTGGTTTATCCAGTTATCTATAAAGTATCTGCATTTTTGATAATACATATCATTGTCATATTCTTCTATGTGCCTTTGAGCTAAAGGATAGAGATATTCAAAATAGTGTAGATTGTACCTCCACAAATGTTGTAATTTCGGATCATTCCACGCTGTAGACAAATCTACTTCATGAGAAATACTGATAAATTCAAAATTGTTTTCCAATATCTCCTCAGGATTGAATTTAGCAAGATACTCTTCGTTAAATTCCAATTCTCTGAGGAGATAATTATGATTTTCATTAACGGGAACCTTATCGGGTACTTTTATTTTGAATAAGTCTTTTTTATAAAGTTCCCTATGTACTTTATTTTTAATTCTATAAAGTATCTGTGAAGGTTTAAGATATTTTATGGTGTTTATATAAAGTTTTATGCGACTGGCCATCTTAAAGCACCTCACTGATTAAGTAGATAGTAATAATTGTTTCTGACGCCTGGAAATGTATTCAGCAGATCGGCCTGAATGCTCTATCAATATATTAGCTAAGAGAGAAATATTGATAACAACATTCCGGACCGCTGCTATTTTGCTGTAACGACTTCTCTAAGCTCCACTTCACGAAAGTGTGCAATGTCGAGCACCTTCTCGCGCAGTCTGTCGTTATCGACTGCTTCATAATTCCCCAGCAGTCTTTTGACTACATCGATATTTACCGGAGGAGTCTTCCCGCGGTAGATCATCGGATAGATCTGCTCCTGATGGACTTCGTTTTCTCCGAGGAGTTCTTCAAACATTTTCTCCCCCGGACGCATGCCCGTATATTGGATGTCAATATCATTTTTGTTGTATCCGGAGAGGCGGATCAGGTTTTTGGCTAAATCCACTATTTTGACCGGTTCGCCCATGTCGAGAACGAACGTTTCGCCGCCTTCGGCTATCGCTCCTGCCTGGAGTACGAGGCGGGACGCCTCAGGGATCGTCATAAAGTAGCGGGTCATATCCGGATGGGTAACGGTAACCGGGCCTCCTGCGGCTATCTGCTTTTTAAAGAGCGGGATGACGCTTCCGCGGCTGCCGAGTACATTGCCGAAACGAACAGCGACGAATTTCGTCCCGCTGATGCGGTCCATATGCTGCACGACCATTTCTGCAATCCGTTTCGATGCCCCCATGACACTCGTCGGATTGACCGCTTTATCTGTAGAGATCATCACAAACGAAGTGACACCCGTTTCGTGGGCCGCTTCGGCCACGTTCTTTGTACCCTGGACGTTGTTTTTCACCGCTTCGTGCGGGTTTCGTTCCATGAGTGGCACGTGCTTGTGCGCCGCCGCGTGGTAGATCACGTCCGGAGCGTATTCCTTCATCACTTCCACGATCCGCTCTTTGTCCTGCACGTCGGCGATTTCCGCTGCCACTTCCATATCCGGGAATCGGCTCCGCATTTCCATTTCCACCGAATAAATGCTGTTTTCTCCGTGGCCGAGAAGAATCAGCTTCTCGGGAGAGAAGCGGGCAAGCTGCCGGCATACTTCCGAACCGATCGAGCCGCCGGCACCGGTAACGACAATTGTTTTATTGGTCACTTTCTTTTCAATTTTCTTCGTATCAAGCTCCACCGGATCACGCCCGAGCAGGTCTTCTACCTGCACGTCGCGCATTTCCGTGACGTTCACCCTTCCGGACATAATGTCCTCGAGCGCCGGCATAATCTGCGTACGCACTTTCATTTCGGAACATTTTTCAAAAATAATGTTTAGCTCCTGTTTGGAAAGGGAAGGGATAGCAATGATAATGTGTTCGATTTCTTTATCCCGGACAACGTCCGTCAGCATCTCTTTCCCGCCGACGACGGGAACCCCCATAATTTCCAGATGCTTTTTGTGCGGATTGTCGTCAATAAACGCGACCGGCCGAAGCTCGGACATATCACTCGTCAGCAGCTGACGCGCCACCATCGTCCCGCCGTTTCCGGCGCCGATAATCAGTGCGCGTTTTTTCGTGTGGTCGAGTTTAAATTTGGTGTCGCGGTAGAGCCGCCATGAAAAGCGTGACGCCCCGATAAAGAGGATGTGCAGCATCCACGTCACGAGCAGCGTGCGCGTATACAGCGTTTGAAACGCGAGCAGCTGAAACACGGCGACAGCCGCGACCGTACACGTGACAGCGAGAAAAATTCCCGACAGTTCGCGGATGCTCGCATACGACCAGACCCGCTTATACAGTTTGAAAAAATAAGCAAACACGTGGTGAAACACGAGCAGCGCCACGGAGGTGGCGACAATCGCCGCGGCGAAAATGTCCGCCGCCGGCATTAACAGCCAGTACCCGGCAAAAATCGAAAACATCACGATCATCGAATCAATCAGTATTAATGAAGCAAGTCTCCCCTTATAACCCATCATCTTCCTCCTTGAAAACCAATCTTCCATTCTGCTATGTTTTACGGCTTTTCCCGCTAGAGAACATTTCTTCCACACGAAAAGAAGCGATTTTCACACGCATCCTTTTCACGATAATGAACCCAACCGCCCGAAAATTTCTCTTCTCGACAGGGGGAAGAGTCATGTCCTTTTTCCCTTGGAAAGGAGAGGAAAGCCAGTAATGCTATATTATGTAATCCACCTAATATTGTAACATATTCCCATGCGATCACATAGGTCTTTTCTCCTTTTTAACTAGACTTTTTCATACATTTACGTCTTTTCGACCGCCGAAACTTCTTTTATTTTACAATTTGGAAAGGTTTACAAAGCGAACAGGACCGCGTTTTCCGCAGTCCTGTTCGCTTTGTTTTTTAGAAAAAATTTATTTACTCAACAGCCGCTTCAGCCACGATTTTTCTTCCATATGTTTCGGCTGATCGGGAATCACCGGGTCGTTTGCTATAATCTTTTCAGCATTCGCCTGAAAAAAAGCAGCCCGCTTTGAATCAAACTCGCCCTCGATGACCTCGTACGCTTCCTTTAAATGAAACGGACGTGACGTCGTATTGTGCGCGTCGCTTGCGACGATATGCGTTAAGTTGGCACGGATCATTTCGAGGGAAAAGTGCTTGATCTTCCTGCCGAACGCGCCGGTCACACTTCCCGCGGTCACCTGGGTGAGCGCTCCGTTCTGGACAAAGTCGTAAAGCATCCTCGGTTTCTCAACAAACACCTGGTTCCGCTCTGGATGGACGATGACCGGCTTGTAGCCTTCCAGCTGCAGGTCGTAAAACAGCTGCTTCGCATAGCGGGGCACCTGGCTCGATGGAAATTCCACGAACAGATAGTTGGAACCGTTCAGCGTCAGAACGTCTCCTTCGCCCAGGTCCTCGAGCATTTCCCCGTAAATGCGGACTTCCTGCCCCGGCAGAATCTCGAGCGGGATCCTCTGCTCCTTTAAGCGCGCATTCGCTTTCTTCACTTGTCTGCGGATCACAGAGGCCGGATTATTGTAGCTCCCGTTCTGATGGTGGGGCGTGGCCATTAGTTTCGTAATGCCTTCTTCCACGGCCGTGCGGGCCATCGCAAGCATTTCTTCCTCATCCGGCGCTCCGTCATCGAGCCCCGGCAGAATATGGCTGTGCAGATCAATCATACTTTCATCCTCCTCTATTACAAAGGGGAGGAGCTTATCCTTCCCCGTAGTAGTCATAGTTATGTGATTCTTCTAATACGCGGTCATTCAGCACCGCTCCCAGAAGATTTGCTTCCACTTTTTTCAGGGAGGCCACTGCTTTTTTAGCCTGTTCCTCTTCTGTCCTGCCGCTGCGGATGACTAGCACGGTCCCGTCCAGCAGTCCGGCAAGAATCTGTGGATCAGTGACGGCGTTAACCGGGGGCGTGTCAAAAATAATGTAGTCATACAGGCCGGATGCTTCCTCGACGAACATTTTCATTTTGCTCGATCCGAGAAGTTCACTCGGGTTCGGCGGAACCGGTCCGGAAGAAAGGACGTCCAGGTTAGCAATCGCTGTCTCTGCCACGGTCGCCTGTAAGGGTGCCTGCCCCGTGACGACGTTGGTTAAGCCGGTTTGATTTGACACCTGAAAAGAAAAGTGGACAGTCGGTTTGCGGAGGTCGGCATCGACAAGCAGGACGTTACTGCCCAACTGGGATAGGACTATACTTAAGTTTGCCGCCGTCGTGGACTTCCCTTCTCCGGGAGAAGAGGAGGTGACCAGGATTGTTTTCAGCTTTTTATCAATGGACGCGAACTGTATGTTCGTGCGAAGCGTACGGAACTGTTCGGCAATCGGCGAACGCTTGTCGAGTTCGGTAATCAATGCCCGCTGCTTATCAAATGCCCCGGCAGATCTGCTTTTCCCTTTAAGCCCCATACGTCTCACGTCCTCGCTGCTTTTTCGTACTCGTCAGGTCCCCTGCGTTTCTGGACGGCGGCATTGTAGAGATGGAAGCGAGTATTGGAATACCGAGCTTTTCTTCCACGTCCTCTTCCGATTTAATGGTTCTGTCGAGAAATTCGAGAAGGAAGGCAAGCCCGACCGCAAGCACGAGGCCGACGACAAATGCGACTCCCATATTCAGCACCGGATCCGGAGCCACCGGCGACGGGTTTTCCTCCAGTTCCGCAGGAGAGAGAAGCGAGACGTTATCGACGTTCATAATGTCTATAATATCTTCCTGAAAGACTGCCCCGATCGTGTTCGCTATTTCGACAGCCGCATCAGGGTTTTCGTCCTGGACACGGATCGTAACGATCTGGGATTCTTCTGAGTCTGATACGCTCACCTGACTCCGCAGTTCGTCTACGGATCGTATCAGATTCAGCTCCTCAAGTGCCGGATCAAGAATTCTTGAAGAAGTAATAATGACGCTGTATGTGTTAATAAGCTCCCGGCTCGTCTCCAGTTCGTCGGAAGTGAACTCCTGCTGTGAATCAGCGGCCGACTGATTGACGAGCAGCTGGGTCGATGCTTCATACACCGGGGTAAGAATAACGTAGGAGATTCCTGCTGCCAATGCTACAGCGGCGGCTGTAATGATCACGATCAGGCCCAGCCGCTGTCTCAGCGTCTGTAAAATGTCTTTTACACTGATTTTTTCTTCCATCCTGTTCCTCCTGTATGTGACTACCTCGTTAGACGGCCATTTCTGTTTATGCTATAAGATAACGACGATTAAAAACTTCCTATGGATCGGTCTGCTTCTAGACTAATGGAAAATCCCCCGCCGGCCGTTTTATTTCTTTTCTAACGAGAGGCTGCTGCCTGCGGTCCGGTTTCGAGACGAACCTGCCCGTCCGCCTTCTGATGTTCGTTATAAAAGACGTTCATTAAGTCTATAGTAATAGGAAACGTCAGGAAAGTAAATCATTTTTGTCAAATTCTTTCAATTTAACGAAAATTTTATTGCGTCCGACTTCTCTGCCGATTATACTGAGTAATAGAATTTCTATAGAGAGGGAGCATACCTATGCGGAAATTATTTTATATTGTGGGAGGCATCTTTCTGCTGTTTCTTTTGGCAGGCGGAGGTTATTTATTTTACTTATATAATTCGGTTCAGAATACAATTGATTCGGAGATGCACGTTGATCTCGAGCGCGATAAGCCGGACGGCCGGACGGCGGAAGTTGATATGGACAACGGCGAGCCGGTCTCGTTTCTTTTAATGGGCGTGGATGCAGAGGAATCGACGAGCGGACGGACGGATACGATTATGGTCATCACCGTCAACCCGGCGGAGGAATCGATGCGGATGCTCAGCCTTCCGCGCGACACGCGCATGGAGCTTCCCGGCCGCGGTCAGGATAAAGTCAACCACGCGTACGCTTACGGCGGAGCGGATATGGCACTCGAAGCCGTCGAAGACTATTTTGACATTCCGCTCGACTACTTCATTACCGTCAACATGTCCGGTTTTCAGGAGATCGTCAATGCGGTGGACGGCGTGACGGTGGACAATGCATTTGCATTCCAGCAGGATGAGTACAGCTTTGAAGAAGGCGAAGTGCATTTGAACGGGGAAGAAGCGCTTGCCTATGCCCGGATGCGTAAAGAAGATCCGGAAGGTGACTTCGGCCGCAACACGCGCCAGCGTCAGGTCGTCAATGCGATCATCAATGAAGGTGCGCAGTTCAGTTCGGTCACCCGCATCGGGGACATTCTTGATGCGATGGGAAACAACGTCGTCACGAATCTCGACTTTGAGAAAATGCGCAAGCTGCAGTCCAACTATTCCGATACCCGCCACAACCAGGAAACGCTTGAAATTAACGGAAGCGGCGAAACGATCGACGGCATCTGGTACTATTCGGTATCAGACGAAGAGCGCTCCCGCTTAAGCAGCGAATTCCGCACTCATCTTGGTCTCGACGGAGCAGACGTTGCCCAGTCGGAAGAAAACGAATAAATAAACGTAAGGAGACGCCCCATTCGGAGCGTCTCCTTTTATTCTGAGCTTTTTTATCACCCGGCAGAGACCGTGCCCCCTGCTTATCTTTTTGCGAGAAACCAGTTGTTTGTCAGGTTTTCTTTTGTGTAGGCGAGGCGCTCTCCTGTTTCATGGTCGAGCACTTCCCCGCCGGACGCTTCGACGATCGCCTGGCCGGCGGCAGTGTCCCACTCCATCGTCGGGGCAAACCTCGGGTACCAGGCCGCTCTGCCTTCGGCAACAAAACAGAATTTCAGGGAGCTTCCGGCAGCGACGGTGTCGATTCTACCGTGTTCGTGGGTGAGCTCTTCAATGAACGCTTCTGTTTCGTCAGAGAGGTGCGAACGGCTGGCAACGACACTTCTTCCGGGCTCTTCTTTCGGAAGCGGCGTGCTTGCTGCGAGCAGCTCTGCTTCATCGACCGCGCGCTGGGCGGAGGCATTCTCTAATTTAAAGGCGTGGCCCTTCGCACCGAAGTAGCACGTATCAAGCGCCGGGGCGTAAATGATGCCGAGCGTCGGGTAGGTCCCTTCAATGAGGGAAATATTCACCGTGAACTCATCGTTTTTCTTCAAAAATTCCTTCGTGCCATCAAGCGGATCCACGAGCCAATAACGTTTCCAGCTTTGGCGCTCTTCGGCAGGAACATCTTCCCCTTCTTCACTCAGTACAGGAATCGACGCCATCTGCTTCAGGCCGTCATAGATGACGCGGTGGGCGCGGCGGTCCGCTTCTGTAAGCGGAGAGTGGTCTTCTTTTCGATCCACGGCGGTATCTTTGCTGTACTCATCCATGATCTCCTGGCCCGCTGCCAGGCAGATCTGGTACAAATCGTACATATCCATAGTCGTACCTCCTCTTCTTTATGTATGATGTGAAGCCGGTGCGAAAAATCTTTTCCAATGGGCGTCTCGAGCGCCCGGACCGGCACTGCAAAATAGATTACCAGTTCACGGCGGTCTGCTTCTTTCATCGGCGGGGCAGTAAAAATTGCGGCAGCGGATAATCCTCCAGCCAGCCGCAGCTGCAGCGGTTCCTGCGGTTCATGTACTTCTGCGAACGTGCGCTTTTCCTGATGACGGAAGACCCACGTCCATGCAGAAAACGCCCCCCTTCACACAGCGGTTGACGTTCAGTTTACCAAATAAGCGCTCTCGCTGTCAGGAGTTCCGTCCCAACCTCCTCTTTTCCCTTTATCCTGAAAAGCCGCTCCGTAAACTGAAGAACGGCTATTCAGCGGATCGTTCTTCCATGACATCCTTCCGGAACCTGTCCTGTCCGGAGAGCGCCTCCACGGTAACAAAACACAGTGTTGCAGCGCGCAGCCGGAAACAGGTGAATGGCGGAAATGTCCTTTCTGCCTTCCGACATTTATTCAGAATAGTTCCAAGTGCTTAAAGCGAGAAGAAAAAGAGGCCTTTCGAACGGATTTACCCTCTTTAAATAAGGTAGAAAGACTTGAGTACTTTTTATTTATAGTGAATCCTTCTTGCATTCATTGTCAGGTAAACGATATACTGAATATTAGTTTATCGACAGAAGGGATCCGGATAATGAAAAAAATACTGTATACATTTGGAGTACTGATCGCCCTCGTTCTCCTTGTTGGCGCCGGCTACGCCTATTACTTATATGATTCCGTCCAGGAAACAGTCGATTCCGATATGTACGTGGAGCTCGAACGGGACAGAGATAAAGATGAGGCAGAGGAAGAAGAGTCAAAACTGGAAATGGACAACCGGGAGCCACTTTCTTTCCTGCTTCTCGGTGTGGACGCGGAAGAAGCGGCCCAGGGACTGGCAGATACGATCATGGTAGTTACGGTAAATCCCGAGGATGACTCCATGAAAATGGTCAGCCTCCCGCGCGATCTCCGCCTTACGATCCCCGGCCGGGACAACCCCGATAAAATTAATCATTCCTACGGATACGGCGGTCCGGATTTGATTATGGACACGGTGGAAAATTACCTGGATATCCCTCTCGATTATTTCGTCACGGTTAATATGAACGGATTCGAAGAAATTATCGACGCTCTCGGAGGCGTTTCCGTCGACAATTCTTTCGCCTTTGAACAGAACGAATTTTTCTTTGAAGAAGGCGAGCACGAGCTGAACGGCGAAGAGGCTCTTGCTTATGCCAGGATGCGCAAGGAAGATCCGGAAGGCGATATCGGGCGAAATTCGCGCCAGCGCCAGATCGTGAATTCGATGATTGAAGAGGGCGCCCAGCTCAGCTCGCTCAGCAACGCCCAGGGGCTGCTCGATGCTCTTGGTAACAATGTGCTTACCAACCTTGATTTCGAAAAGATGCGCAAGCTCCAGCAGAATTATGCAAGCGCCCGTCACGATCAGGAAACACTCGAGCTGGAAGTCGACAATGAGCGCATTGACGGTCTCTGGTACATTCTCGTCGAGGAAGAAGAACGTGAACGGATCAGTGAAGAATTAAAGTATCATCTGGATATTTCGGACACGAAAGTAGCCAATCTCGAAGATGACGAAGAGAACGAGTAGTTCTTTCTCACGTGAAAATTGTATCGGAAAGCAGGAAAGGCTCCCGCCGCGTTGGCAGGGAGCCTTTTTTATTATGCAGGCCGAAGAAAAACCAGTTATAAAACATAGTTCGTATCTGTTTCTGTAAACCGCTCCTTCGTTTCCATGGAGAAGCTTTCCGGGGGCACGGGGTCGTCTGATTCCTTGCTCCTTTTGATCGGGAGAAGTGAACCTTCGCGATGTCGGAAATTTTTTGCAGGCTTCTGGTTTCCAAACAGGAACCAGTCGATGTGATAAGAAGTTGGAAAATAAAGGACCCAGCATACCTTCCCTTCATGCTCAAAGAAGGATTCGATAAAGCTAATGTCTTTTTCACTATTTTGAATTTTTTGTGCTTCACCTGTTTACTTTTTGGAAATATTTACAGATAATAAAAGGAGAGTCTATGGATGGAGGAGAAAAGACATGCCATTTAAACTGAATCGAAAGAAACAAACACTTGAGGCGACTCATGTGCAGTGTCCGAGCTGTGAAAATATCTCTGCAGTGGAAAAGTGGAATAATATTGTGAAGCATACGTATGGAGACAGCGCTCCAGATGTCCGCCAGGCAGCTATTAATCGGAAAAACAGTTTCCCGTTTCAATGTCCTTCCTGCTACAAAGGCTATTCTGCTCACGTGTTGATCTTTCACCAAAGTGAAGCCAGACGCCAAAAGCTTTCTTCCTCCTCCAAACCATCGGAATTATCGTAAACAAGATCGACGGGCCTGATCTCATACTTTGGAAAACTACCGGGCTCAGCGGGGAGGCTTTCCGGAAGGAACGGGTTCAGCTGCTTTATCCGTGATAAACAGCAGTAAAGGGACGGATGATTCCACTAAAAAAAGCGTTATGACGGTTGTGTCATAACGCTTTTTCCTATGAAATAAGGTGTCTTTCTTTTAGCGGTCTCCGTAATAGTAATAGTAGGAGCCCTGTTTCTTTTCCTTTTTGTTTAAAACGACCCCAAGGATGTTTGCGCCGACGTTGACGAGCAGTTCTTTAGCTTTGATAGCATCGTCATATTTCGTCGAGCCGCTGCTCGTGACGAGCACAATCCCGTCACTTTTCGTCGCGAGCACCTGCGCATCCGTTACGGCAAGGAGAGGAGGCGTATCCATGACGACATAATCGTACGTAAGCTTCGCTTCTTCGAGCAGGGCATCCATCCGGTCGGAGCCGAGAAGCTCGGACGGTTTCGGAGGAATCGGACCTGCGGTTAAAAGATCGAGGTACGGGACGGTCGTCTTCTGAACGACTCTTTCCATCGGCGTCTGCTGAATGAGCATCGTCGTAAGACCTTTCGTGTTATCGACCCCGAACGTATAGTGCGTGCTCGGGCGGCGCATGTCTGCATCAATGAGCAGCACCCGCTTGTCCTGCTGGGAAAGCATCGTCGCCACGTTCGCCGCAGTCGTCGACTTTCCTTCTCCAGGAGCCGTGGAAGTGACCATAATTAAGCGTACAGGATCGAGAGTCGCGTACTGCATGTTCGTCCGAATCGTCCGGTACTGCTCAGCGACCGGGGATTTAGGACGGAAGTGGGCAATTAGGCTGCGCTGCTTTTCCGAGAGCTTATCGCTCTTCTTTTTGCGGAATAATTTAAGAACCAATGCGCTCTCTCCTTTCCGGTGGCTGTTCATTGATCTCTTCCTCATCGAGCGTATCCGTCTCGTCGTCAATGATGCTCACGGCGCCGAGTACCGGCAGCCCGAGTGTTTTCTCAATGTCTGATTCGGAACGGATCGTATTATTCAGGAATTCCAGCAGGAACGCCAGACCGACGGAAGCCATCAGTCCCACAACAAAAGCAATTGCCATATTAAGTACTGGATTGGGGCTTACGGGAGCTTCTGCGTCGCTCACGTTCGCCGGTGCAAGAATATGTATGTTGTCAATGTTCAACAGGGTGGCAATTTCTCTCTGGAATACTTCGGCTGTGACGTTGGCTGTTTCTACTGCTCTGCCTGGATCGGTGTCTTCAATCCGGATCGTCACGACCTGCGATTCCCCTTCCTGATTAACCGTAAGCTGCGGATCCGCTTCCATTCCTACAGCATCATTCACCTGATCGAGAATATAAGGACTCTGTAGAATCACGTTATATGTATCAATATAGGAGGAATCGGACTCAAACGGATTTGCGGCCGAAAGAATCGACGCGCCGGTCGCTGCCTGGCTGACAAGAACCTGGGTGGTGGCTTCGTATTTCGGTGTTAAAACATTGTAGCTGATGACGCCGGCTGCTGAGACAGCTATCAGCGTTATAACGATGATCATCACGATCCGCTTTTTCAGCGTTTCGAATATTTCTTTGAGACTAATGGTTTCTTCCATAATGCCCTCCGTCATCGGTGTAATTTTCTCCGCGGAATTATTGGTCAAAAATTCTGTGCACAGCTTCTAAACGGCGGGTTTCTTTTTGTGTTTCGTAGAGGAGTTCAAATTCTTCTGCTTTATCGGGGTCATAGCCGTTTTCTTCCAATGCTGTGCGGACTTGGTTATGCAGGTCATTAAAGCGCTGGTCGGCTTCTTCTTCCAGAACGTTGACCCGCTGGATGTAATCGGCCTGTACGTCATTGGCAGGGCGGTCCAGATCGCCGCTCTGCACGCGCTGATAATCCGTTTCTGCATTGGCGAGAATCTGTTCGAGACGCTCTGTTTCCTGCGCCTGCATCGTCTCGTACTGCTCAAAGTACGTATCAAGAATTTCCTGCTCGTCCAGTTCACTGCCGGCCGGCCCGTCTGCCGCATTTTCTTCATTGACAGAGGAAGACTCTCCTCGACTGCCGGCACTGCTGCCGGAACCGGGAGAGCTGCTGTTGGTTTCCGTATTACTGGAGCTGCTTCCTCCGTTTTCGGATGAATTTGCTTCACCATCGGAGTCTGTACCGTTATCTTCCGCTGTCATCTCGTCTGCGGGGCGGGTTTCACCAGCGGTTTCAGCCGTTTCTTCGACCCGCTCACTCCAGGCGATCTGGCTGAAGATAACGGCCCCCGCACATACTGCTGCGATGACGCCGATAGAGATGATTTTCTTCATTCCGAAAACTCCTTCTTTTCCAGGTGTCTTAATTAATAGTTAAAATTTACGTTAACTTCTGTTGCCTGGCCTTTTTCATCAATCAGAAGACCAAGAAGGCTGAGTCCGTCCGGGAATGCGTCTTTAAGCATTGCAAGGGAAACTTCTTCTCTTGCAAGAACTTCCGCTACAGTCAGGTCATTGACGCCTTCTGTAAGGTTTTCCTGCTTTGGAATATCCGGGTGTGCATAAGGCATGTCAAGCATATAAATCGTGCTGTCTTTCGTTACACTGATTTCTCCGCCTGTGAAGACCGTATCATCGGAAAAGTCTGTCATATCGAAATCTACAGTCTGACGGCGCTTGTCTGCGTCTTCTCCGACAACACCTTCTACGTCAGTGCCGCTGCTCATAAATACAGAAGCAGAAGTCACTTCAGATGGTGCATCCGCATCGTCGAGACAGTTTTCTTCAATATATCCACCCTGGTAAAGTGCGCGGGTAAGGAAAATTGCGAATTCCTGACGGGTAACGGAATCTTTTGGATCAAATGATCCGTCCGGCCGTCCTACCGTGATGCCAGATTCAAACAACGCATCAACATCTTTTATATGAGAAGAGTTTGCATTGTCTCTGTCCGAAAACGGAGCTTCTTCTTGAGCTTCAGGAAGTTCAAATGCACGGATGATGAGCGTAGCCATCTGCTCACGAGTCAGTTCCGTGTTTGGAAGAAAGAGTCCCTGAGGATTGCCCTGGAAAATTCCCTGTTTGTGAGTGGCAAGGACATCGTTATAGAAATAACTGCCTTCGTTCACATCACTGAATGGGTTATTGTCGCCCGCTTCGAGATCAAGAGCACGGTTGAACATGATTGCCGAATCTGCCCGTTTTACGTCGGCATCCGGCTGGAAAGTCCCATCAGGATAACCCTGGATAACACCTTCAGATGTCAGGGTGATAATTTCACAGTATCCGTATTGATTATCTTCATCAACATCAGGAAACTGGTTTTGCGCGGATGCTGGCATAACTGCTGTAAAAAGCATAGCTAGAGCCACCATCAAATAAGTAAAATATTTCATAATATTCCTCCGTTTCAAATTGTAGTAAAGACGACGTGACAAACACGCCAATCTTTGTATAAAAAGCCTGTATAGATGATACAAACTTTGTTACAAAAAAGATCTCCTGCTGTTAATTTCTCTCTGTTGAACATTCCTGCCATTGTGAATGAGCCGGCCTCTGAAACATCGCATGCTTCTTCCCGTCCGGCTTTCGTCTATCCTTTCCAGACGCATTCCATAAATAAACTTCACTAATAATGGATACTAACCAATACTACTAAATTTTATGGGATTTAACAATCTTTTTCAACAAAAAATTCCAGATGGTTTACTGAATAAGCGAAAATAGAAGCGCCGTTCTATAAGGTGAATCACTCGTACAGCCCGAATGAGAGGCGGATATCCGGTGAAATCCGTCTTCCAATGTTAAAGATCGTTTCAGCGAGAATTTATAAGGAAAATAAATCCATTCTTATAAGAATTTACTCACAAAGAAAGTATAACATACAAATTGAGGAAAGCCGAATCGTAAATGTAAAATATTACTTTATGAATAAAGAGACCCTTTTCAGGGAGATCCCGCTGGCTGGGGTGATTTTTTAAGCTTTGTTAAAGCCTGGGGCTGATACATGCAGAAAACTCCGCTTCAACTCGGCAGGTACTCCAAAAACCACACGGAGCTTTAACAGAGACACGCATGCAGGATCACCGCACCATGACGGATGTAAATAGCCTTCTATAGGGAATGGAGTCTCCCCTTTATGCGGGTGGAATCACTGATGTTCAAGAAGGGGGTTTCTTCATTAGAGGGCAGATGCTGCTCTGTCTTTTTTACCGTAAGCTGCAGAGGACATGGGGCGAGGAAGGACGGGTCACACCGCACGCGACCGCAGGGGGGGGGATTAGCTCCTCCATGGAAACGAAAGCGCCCGTTTAATGCTTCTATACTTTAGTTTCAAGGTATTCTTCTTAAAAATAGGCTGCTCCAAAGTATCTTTGAAGCAGCCTTGATTTTTATTTGGGTTTTATGTCAGAAAAAATCGTGTTCTTTTTCACTTCGGCTGCTTTCAGCTGGATCCGGGCGGAGACCTCCTCCCGGTTGTCCAGCATTTTATCGAACTTTTCGTTCAGCTGGATAACGTCGATATTTTCGTCGAAACGGAACGCAAACTCTTCCATATCAAAGTACTTCAGCAGCTCGTTATACTTCACGGCCCAGCCGAGAACGATAACAGGAACGCCGATTTTCAGGGAATGGACGGTCGCATGGTAGCGCGAAGCAACGACCATCTCAAATTTAGAAAGAATATCCAGAAAATCGATGCTGTTGTATTCTTCTTCTATTAAAATGACGTTGTCCTCGTCCGGGAATAACGATTTAATGTCTTTACAGAGGGCGATGTCTTCAAACGAATGAGCAATTAAATAAACGTTTTTCTGTTTGGAAACAATGTCACGGACGACCGTCTTATAGACATTCAGTACTTTTTCCTTGGAACTGTGTTCAATCGTTTTTACGTTTGGAACAACCGCCACAGAACTCGGCTTTACATCCAGCTTTACCGGTTCATACGTGCCTGTAAAGATTTTGGAGAGGTCGTATTTGCCTCCCTGCAGCACGAGATCGAGGGACGATGTTAAGTTTTTCGGAGAATACTGCTTTATCAGTTCATACCCCTGCTTTTCTCTTGCATAGATGATTTCTGCGTAAGGGAGAAGCTTTTTCATGAGCCTTTTTATGATGAGGCCCTGGGCCGGTTTATAGTCAAACGGACCGAAGGACTGCGGCATAAGAAAGGTGCGGATATTGTAGGACTTGGCCATGCTGATGTTGGCGAGATAATTGATGCAGCCTTTGAAGCTGAATTTGGAACTGAGTGCAAAGCCGCTTACATCGACGAGCAGGTCGGTTTGTTTTAATGTTTCATCAAGCTGCTCCTGGTCCTTCAGTTTGCCGCCGACTCCTTTACTTAACGCGCGGAAAAATCCGCCGGCGAAGTGCAGTTTGCTTTTTTTGTTCACCTGCATAATGTCGAACTGGTACTGCTTTTCTTTATCTTCCAGTTTTGCGTCGCTGAGCATGATGAATTTGTGCTCCGGAAAGGTTTTGGATAGTTCGTTGATGGTAGTAAAGAGCATGGCCTGGGCGCCTTTGTTGTTCATCTGCGCACCGGTGATCATAATATATTTCACTGTCATTCCTCCTATTTTTTTATGAGTATCAGGTGGAGCTGTTAAAGACTGTCTGTCGCCGTTTTTTGTTTCAATCATTTACCGCTTTAAGGTAATTCGTTTTTACTGTCATTCACAAAAACAAAGCAATAACCGTGCCGCGGAGAAGGAAGTCGGAAGATACCACAGGACACAAGTTCATCCAGCGGTCTTCTCCGCGGTATGCCGGCAGTGAAGTCTCTCTTTAATAACAAACCTTTAACAGTCTATTTCTTTAAGAAAGTTTTTATTAACTTCCGTGTCTGTTTCCTGTCGATGATCAGTTCGGACAGGGCGTAGACCATTCCGAGGACGAGGATGAATGGAATGACAATCCAGAGATTTCCTGAGATGTCCACAGTCAGCTCCACAGCCAGGAATACGGCTCCCATTACGGCGACGGACAGGAGAATCCGGTAAAAGTCGAAAAAGTATTTAAGCAGGTTTTTATTTAAATACTTGCTGACAAAGAGCTGAATTACAATCGTTTTCGCAATCAGGTAGCCGGAATAGATGAAGAGTATCGCTGCCATCGTCAGGTCGCTGACGAAATACAGAATACCGAGATAAACGGCCGTCGCTGCCACGTCGATTTTCAGGACGATTTTCGGCTGGTTCAGCGAATACAGCAGCGAAGTGGAAACGTTCGCCGTCAGTGTCAGGAAGATCATGGCGATCGGCAGCACCTGGAAGACGATAATACTTCTCTCCCACTCCTGGCCGAATATGGCAAGGACCCATAGATGGGCTGTCAGTGAAATGCCGACGAACATCGGAATCGTGATTAACGCAATATAGTAATTAATCTGGTAATAGGTTTCTTTCAACTTTTGCGTGTCGTGCTTTAATCTCGAGAAGAGCGGCAGCAGAATCTGGGAATAGGCCATTGTCAGCACCGTCTGCAGATTAAGGAGCATATCTTTACCGAGGAAGTAGGCACCAAGAACCTCGGGAGAAAGCGTACCACCGATGACAATCTCATCGACCCGGTGCGTCACATACGTGAGCGCTTTTTTGGCCGACACGTAAATGCTGAATTCAAGCAACGGGGCTACGTCAGCCCAGCTCATACGAAGATGAAGCGGCAGCTTCGTAATCCTCACCGCCCCGTAAAGCATGAGCAGGCCGTTAATGGCTGAAGCTGCTGTCAGACCGATCACAAATCCTAAAACACCGAATCCGAGAAGGACGAGCGTCAGTCCGACGGCCAGGTCGATGAGGTTTTTTACGATCTGACTTACAGCGATAAATTTAAACTGAAATTCCCGCTGCAGATAAAAGCGGAATACACTCGTAACTCCGTAGAAAAATACGGTAATAATCAGGATATTAATGTATGTAGTTAAATCCGGCAGCGTGTAATAATCGGCGATGAGCGGACTGAGAAAATATAAAAGAGCAGAAAGGATGACGGTAATAAGGAAATTGAAAAAGAATACCGAGGAAACCTGCCTGCTCGAAATATCGTCCCGCTGAACGATCGCCTCCCCAAGCCCCATGTTGTTGAGCAGTCTTGCGAAGCCGACAATCAGCATGACTACCGCGATGTAGGCAAACTCTCCGGGTAGGAGAAGGATAGCCAGAAAGATACGGTAGACCGGCTGTACTATGGCATTGATCAACGTATTCAGAGCGGTCCACTTTACTCCGGTAACGACTTTTTTCTTACTTACACTGGCCATCTTATCCCACTCCATTGTCTGCTAAAGATTATGTTTGATGAACGATGCCGAAGGGCGGCAGAAGCGTCACAGCGGTACACCGTCATGACGCTTCTTTGTTTAACGAGGGGCCCGGAAAACGTGCCCGCACGGACAAGTGCACTACGCCTGTTTCTCCCGCTCCTGCTTCTGCTGGCGCCGGGCCATGCGGAAGCTGCGCGGAAGAAGGCCGTAAGCAAACTTTGCTGCCGGATAGGCGTAATGGTGTACCGGAGAACGGTTTAAGCGCAGATACTTCCATTGCAGTGAAAAAGTGCTGTAAAGAAAAGGAATTCTTTTGCCTTTTTCGAAAGACTGCTCATCGTGGATTCTCTTGGCTGTTAAATAATAAGGCAGTTCTGCGAGACGGTATCCGTTTACGACAAATCTCAGCCAGAGCTCATAGTCGAACTGGGACTTTCTCGTTTCATCGTACCCGCCGACCGCAAGTAAATCCTCTTTGCTGATGATCGTCGTGCTGTGAATGACAGGATTTTTAATGAGAATTCTTTCCGTAATATCTTTGACTTCCGCTGTTTCTGTTATCTCGTCCCATTGGGGATCTTCGTCATTTAGAATCGTAATTTCTTTCGCCGCTATAACGGCGTAAGGCAGTTCTGCCGCTGCTGCCTGCAGTTCGACTTTGCGCGGGTGGATCGGGTCATCCGCATCGATAACCATCAGGTGGGTCCCGCCTGCTTTTTGGACAGCGGCGTTAAGCGCTTTTCCCCTGCCGATTCCCGTGGTTGTGATGACGACCGCACGCTGTTTCGTTGCGGCAATAAATTGTTCGATTCTTTCTCCTGTCTGATCTGTGGAACCATCGTTTACAAAAACAATTTCAAAATTTTTGTCTGTCTGGGCGGCGATGGAGTCGAGCGTTTTTTGGAAAAGCTCCCCGCCGTTTTTCACTGTGCATATTAATGACATTTCCGCCAATGGTATCACCCTTCATGAACTGTGGTTGCCGCAAGCTCTTCCTGATAGAGCGAACGGTGTTTCGAAACGTTGTTGTACGTGGAGTAGGTCGTCTGTACTCTCGATAATCCGCGCTGCTTTTCAAGAATTTCTTCTTCTGCATTTTCATGATAAGCAAGAATCGTATCTGTAAATTCCTCTGCTGTATGACAGACATTTGCCTGTTTGCCGACAACTTCTTCCGCTCCTCCTGCCGGGGTCGTAAGCACGATCGTGTTTTTTGACATCGCTTCGACGAGAGTTCTGCCGAACGACTCGGTCCCCGGATTGGACGTTAAGATATAGTAATCGACTTTATGATACAGGCTGCTCATTTCAGAAAGCGGCGCATTGATGATACCGGTAAAGTTTTCGCCAAACGTTTTCGTCATTCTTTCAAACATCTGGTTCGTCTCTTTCTCCGATTTTTCGTCTAAACATCCGACCGCCATGAAAACAACAACGTCGCCGGAAAAACGTTCTTTTAAGTTCTGGACGACTTCTTCTGCTAAAGGCCAGTTTTTCCAATCGCAGTAGCGTCCGACGAAGCCAACTTTGATGGTGTCTGCTGCTGCGTTTTCCAATTCGGTTTCCTGGCTCGCTTTTTCAAACAGTTCTCCTGCGGTATTTTCAATGACCCGGAAGGTGAGGTTTTTGCTGTATGAAAATCTGCTCAGGCCTTTTTCCCACAGCTCATTGTTGTGGTTCGTTGTCGTGACAAGCACGTCGAGCTGCCTCATGAAAAAGAAAAAGATCAGCTTGATCGGAAAGCTGTATTTGGAATACAGGCCTCTTTCCGTATGCACGAGCGTCGTACTTTTCGGGATCATCTTCAAAAACTTCAGCAGGGAAACGATAAAGAAACTGACCTGGGCCTGGGAATGGATCACGGCCGGCTTCTGTTTGTTTACTAGCTTTCTTACTTTGTTGATGTAGCTTAAAAACTGAAGCGGCTTTTTGATCAAGTGCTTGAGCCTCGTTTGTTCCGTGAGCTCAAAATAAGCCGTCTGCTTATCGTCTATAGCCGGACCCGGCTGGATGACACCGACACGATGGTGCTTTTTCATATTCGATACAATTATTTTTGTGGATTCCTGTTCGCCTCCAACCGTTTCTAGATTGTTGTCAACGATAAACATAATATCCAATCTGGACCACCTCCATGGAAGGGCTGTGCATATTTTTGAAGCCTGCTGCCGTCATCTGCTTTCTCAAAATCGCTTGTTCCCTTCAATGCTTTTATATTATAAACCATAACCTTTGAAAATACTCCCATACTTCGAAAACAAAGAACATTCCTGCGCATATGATGATGCCGCCAATGACGTATTTGTTTTTTTCGGGACCGGGCATTTTCGTGACCGGGTAAAACAGGAGAAGCGGAATTAAAAACCATGCATAAAGCGCAATGCGGTCGGAATAGGCGATAAAACCTAAAACCATAAAAATGCTGCTGAGCATTAAATAGGATTTCACGAGCCAGTGGTAAAACAGGTCGTCTTTTAAATGCCGGGACAGGAACCATAAACCCCATCCTGCCCATGCTAACGTGAAGACAAGGAAGTCGAGACGATTGATTTCGCCGTCGTACCTTTCCAGAATCGCCTCGGAGGAATATCTCAAGAGGCGGTCTCCAATCCCTCCACCGAGAAAGGATCCGGCAAATTCGAGAAACAGCGTGTTCAGTCCCGTCACCATCACCAGCGCACTGAGGGCGGTCACGGCTATTATGTATTTCAGCTGAATGTTGAATTTTTTAATGACAAATAATACTCCTGCTATTAAGGCGGATGTATGGAAGGTTACCGCAGCCAGAAAAAATACAATCGCTTTTTTATAATCATTTTTCCATAAATAAATGATCATAAACAAAAGGAGATGAACGGTAAAACCCTGGCGGATAATGTTTGTTGTAATGTTGAAGTAAATAAAAAAGCTGAAGTAGCCGAACATGATCAGTGGAATAAAATGCCACACCGCCACTTTTCGCAGAGCGGTAACGAGCATGACCCACATGATGGAAATGGTAAGGCCGATGAAAATAATGGGAGACGTGGTAAAAACGGATATGAGCCACTGATAAACGACGAAACCAGGTTCCCAGCGGACACCGGAGATGGCCCCGAATAAGCTTTCGGTGCTGATGCTGTTTAAATACTGCAGGTAGCGGACGGTATCGGAGGTGAACGGCGTGGCGAAAATCAGCCCGATATAAAGCAGAAAGATGGCACCCAGAAAGATTTTGGCGTGCTTTTCTGTCTGAAACGCAGCTCTTGTTGTTACCTGCGAAAATCCTGCCCATATAGCGTATAAAAAGTAATAAAACATATAATCATCCTTCAGTTCACCTGTAGACATGCAGGAGAACTTTTCTTTTTTCCGTTCAGCCTTTTTCCGTCTGTTCTATTGACTCTGTAAAGCTGCGGATCTGATATGACTCTTTATAGGTACTTAAGCGCTGATCGTAAATCAGGGTGCCGAACACTTTGTTCATAATACCAACTTTCGTCAGAGTCCGTTTGATGAGCGGATTAAACCACGGAACGAGCTTCATTTTACTTCCGTGAACGTCCGAAATGGCTTTTACCATCCGGCTCGTCTGCACATATTCCTGATTCTGCGGGAAATAAAGGCCGGCATCGCCATTTTTGATAAGCAGCCTGAGAAATTCCGTTAAGTTGTCGATATGAAGCATACTCCGTTCGTTCGGAAAATCCGGGAAAAGAGGCAGCTTCACGGCTGCCTGGGCAAGCTTCGGATAGTTCCCTTTTGACCCTTGTCCGTAAATCATCGGCGGACGGATCACGGCGATCCGGAACTGCTTGTCCTGCAGAGGAGCAATGCTTTTTTCTGCCTGGAGCTTGCTGTGTCCGTAAAAATTGTCGGGACTGGTTTCGGTTTTCTCATCGATCACTGTCGCTGCCTTCCCTGCATTTCCGTAGACGATAATGCTGCTCATAAAGATAAATTGGGAAACGCCGCTCTGTTTTGCTTTTTCCGCAATTTCAACCGTCAGATCCCGATTGACGCGGTAATACTCGTCTTCCATGTCCGGATCTGTCGAAACATGCGCAATGCCGGCGAGATGAACGACCGTGTCATAGTTGTCGAAGGTCATCTCTTTCCAGCTTTCGTCCCGGAGGCTGATCATTTCTATTTGATAGTCGGAATGCATGTTGAGCCACTTTTCGAGCTTTCCGGCAATGTAGCCGCTCCGGCCCGTTATTAGAATTTTTTTCATAGGCTGGAAGACTCCTTCTCGCGCTCCTGCTGCTTGATTTCGCCTTCCACGACGCCTTCGCTTTTCAGCACGCTGACAAATGTGCCGATAAAGCATTTCACGTCCATTCTTATGCCGCGTTTTTTCACGTATTCTCCGTCGAGCTGGGATTTTATATCAATCGGCAGTTCGTCGCGCCCGTTGATCTGAGCCCAGCCGGTGAGTCCCGGCATGACGTCATTAGCTTTGTATTTCTCTCTCTCTTCTATTAAATCATATTGATTCCAAAGGGCCGGACGCGGTCCGACAATGCTCATGTCTCCTCTGAAAATATTGAAGATCTGCGGAAGTTCATCGAGGGAGGTTTTACGGAGAAACTTCCCTACTTTTGTAATGTACTGATCCGGACCTTTTAATAAATGGGTCGGCATGTCCTTCGGTGTATCGATACGCATCGTACGGAATTTCAAGATATTGAAATGCTTTTTATGAAGACCGACGCGCTTCTGCTTGAAAAAGATAGGTCCTTTGGAGTCCAGTTTAATGGCGATAACAAGAGCTATAAAAGCTGGTGCCAGGATGAGCATCCCTGCGCCGGACAGCCAGAGATCGACCGCTCTTTTGAGTTTATCGTACATGTTTTTTCACCCTTTCTATGCTTTTCTTAGAGGACTGACGACGTTTTTATCCTCCGCCTCAATCAGATGTTTGACGCGGAAATGAGCGAGGTCGAGCATTCTTTCTCTCAATTCATCCGGGTCAAGCTCAGGGCTTTCCCTGATCAGGTCGGAGACGACTTGAATATTTACGAGCGGAGTCTTGCCGCGGTAAATCATCGGATAAATCTGCTCCTGGTGTACTTCATTTTCTCCGAGGAGTTCCTCATAGAGCTTTTCTCCGGGGCGCATGCCTGTATATTTAATCGGAATATCCAATTCGCTGAACCCGGAAAGCCGGATAAGATTTTTCGCCAGGTCGGTAATTTTGACCGGTTCGCCCATATCGAGTACGAACGTTTCTCCGCCTTCTGCGATCGCACCGGCCTGAAGAACGAGCCGCGAAGCTTCCGGAATCGTCATGAAGTAGCGCGTCATATCGGGGTGCGTCACCGTCACAGGGCCGCCTGCAGCGATCTGCTGTTTGAAAAGCGGGATGACGCTGCCGCGGCTTCCCAACACGTTGCCGAAGCGGACAGCTACAAAGTTAGTACGGCTGACGCGGTTCATGTGCTGAACGACCATTTCCGCAATTCGTTTCGAGGCTCCCATCGCACTCGTCGGGTTAACGGCTTTATCTGTGGAGATCATTACAAAGTTTGAAACGTTGGCCATATCGGCCGCTTCCGCTACGTTTTTTGTTCCGATCACATTGTTTTTAATCGCTTCATATGGATTTCTTTCCATAAGCGGCACGTGTTTATGAGCTGCTGCATGGTAAATAACATCCGGCTTCGTATCAAACATGATCTGCACCATACGTTCTTTGTCCTGTACATCGGCAATTTCCGGCACTACTTCTATATTCGGAAACTTCGCTTTCATTTCCATTTCTATAGCATAGATACTGTTTTCCCCGTGACCGACGAGGATCATTTTTCTCGGGGAGAAACGCGCGACCTGCCTGCAGATTTCGGATCCGATTGACCCGCCGGCACCGGTAACGAGAACTTTTTTGTTCGTCAGTTTTTCCCCGATTGTCTTCGTGTCCAGCTCGACAGGATCGCGGCCGAGAAGGTCTTCCACCTGAACGTCGCGTATTTCGTTAACATTGACTCTCCCGGACATGATGTCTTCGAGAGAAGGCATGATCTGGGTACGCACGCCCGTTTCTGAACACTTTTCAAAAATGTTGTTCAGATCCTGTTTGGAAAGGGAGGGAATGGCAATAATGATGTGCTCGATCGCTTTATCTCTAACGATCGAGGTCAAATCTTTTTCATATCCAATTACGGGTACGCCCATAATCTGCAGTTTCTGTTTGGCCGGATCTTCGTCAATAAACGCCACGGGACGCAGCTCCGACATCTGGCTGTCCAGAAGCTGCCGTGCCACCAGTGTCCCCCCGTTTCCAGCGCCGATGATGAGGGTGCGTTTTTTCGAATGGTCGACCTGAAATTTCATATCACGGTAAAGTCTCCAGGAAAAACGGGAAGCTCCTATTAAAAGAATGTGAAGCATCCAGGTCACACAAAGCGTTCTCGTGTATAAAGCCTGAAAGACTGTTAATTGGAAAATTGCTACGACAATAATCGAAAACGTTACCGCGAGGAAGATTGCACTTAATTCCCTCGTACTTGCATACTGCCAGACGCGCTTATAAAGTTTGAACACATAAGCAAAGATATGGTGGCTGATAACGAGCGCAAAAGACGTCGCAATCAGTGGTGTCGTCATGAGCTCTGCCGTAGGAGCAAGCAGCCAGTTTCCTATGAAGATCGACAGCATGACAATCAGGGAATCGATAATAATCAGCACGGCCACTCTTAATTGATATTTCAACGTCGTCGTTCCTCCTTCGTAAATTTCACTTTCCGCGGTTTCCTTTTTCACAAATGGCAGGCGCTGTGAATGAAAAGCAGGGTAAGGTTCCCTCCCTTACCGACTGCCTTTTTGTATGGATCAATCTCTTCAATTCATTTCATTTCGAAAACTCCGGAAAACTTTCAAAAACTCTTTTTACTGTAACATATCCCTCGCGTATTATGTAGCTTATATTTGACTTCCCCACAGGGTCTTTATACCTTTTTTCCGCCCGTCCGAAACAGTTTCTTCTAATAACAGTCGACGATTTGCAGGAAAAGTTACTTTTGTGAAGCGCGTTGTACGATAGGCAAACTTCGCTTCAGCTCCGCCGTAGAGGAGCTCTCCGGGGGGGATTGCGTCGTGCGGGATCTTCCGCCTTCCGACTAACATTTTTCGAGGGACGGCGGGATAAAGCGGTGTTTCGCACCTGGGACAGCGGGTAAAAGAGTAGTAAAAGCTGCTGCAGAGAACGGCAGTCCGTACCGAAACAGAAACGTATGTTTATCCTTCGTCCTCCCGGAGTGTACCTTCAGGCAGAACAGCGGTTTAACGAGTCCGGAATTAAATGAGCCATTATTACCTGAGTCTTTTTTACTATTTTTACTGCAGAATCCTACTAAACCGTTTTCCTAATATCTGTTTATTGCTTATCCAGTCTCCACCACCTATACTAAATAATAATACACCGGAACGGGGGCGCCACCATGAATCGCAGTGACTATCAAAGACAGAAGAAACGACAGCGCAGAATAAGTTTTAAAAAATTGATCTATATAACTGGTGGTATTTTCACGGTGATGCTCCTCGCCGCAGGAGCATACGCCGTCTATCTTTATCAGTCCGTGGAAGAGACGGTAAATTCCGATATGCAGGTACAGCTTGCACGCGACAAACCGGAAACGAGGTCAGCCGAAGTGGATATGGACAATTCCGAACCGGTTTCTTTCCTGCTGCTCGGAGTGGATGAGGAGGGGGAAGTTGCCGGAAGGACGGATACGATTATCGTCGTAACGGTGAACCCTGCCGACGAATCGATCCGTATGCTCAGCCTTCCAAGAGATCTGCGGATCGACATTCCAGGCCAGGACGATATGGAAAAAATCAATCACGTTCATGCTTACGCCGGTCCAGACGGGGCTATTGAATCTGTTGAAGATTTCCTCGATATCCCGATTGATTATTTTATTACCGCCAATATGAACGGATTCCAGGGTATGATTGACGCCCTCGGAGGAATAACGGTGGAGAATTCGTTTGCGTTTGATCAGAATGAGTTTACTTTTGAGGAAGGCGAAGTGGAGCTTAACGGAGAAGAAGCTCTTGCATATGCCAGGATGCGGGACGAGGATCCCCGCGGAGATATCGGCCGTAATGCGCGCCAGCGTCAGATTGTAAATCAGATTATTAATGAAGGAGCCAGCTTCCGGTCTGTGACCCGCGTCGAGGAAATTCTGGAGGTATTGAGCGAAAATATCCAAACGAATATGGAATTTGACAAGATGCGCAAGCTGCAGCAGAATTACGCATCCGCCCGGCATGAGCAGCAAACGCTGGAAATCGTAGGAGAAGGTGAAACGATCGATGACGTCTGGTATCTGGTTGTTTCAGATGAGGAACGCGAAAGAGTAAGCCAGGAGTTCCGCAGCCACCTGAATCTTGACGAGGAACCCGACCTCGCTTCAAGAGATGACGAAGAGAGCTGATCCGTTACGACAGGAAAAGGCAGGTGAAGGGCCATCCCCCCACCTGCCTTTTTTGTTATGGTTCATCGAAAGTATGGTGAAACGGAAAAGGCGGTCATACTTTCTTTCAGGAAAAAAACATCTTCTTTCAGGTTAAAACAGAACGAGCCCGTCACGCATTGGCGGCGGGCTCGTTCTGTTTTGTTCTGCTGTTACGGGTTAAGAGGTTTGGCTCAGACCTTTTCACTCTGCACCCAGCCGCGCCGGATTGCACTGACGACGACACCGGTTCGGTCTTTTTCTCCCATAACGCTGATCAGATTACTCACATAACGCTTGACGGTCTTCGGAGAATAAAACAGTTCCTCCGCTATCTGTACGGTACTTTTTCCGTCCAGCAGCAGCTGCAGAATGGCCACTTCCGATTTACGGAGCGGGGCATCCACTCTCTCCTTTTGCACGAGAAAGCGATCGATCGGCTTCTGCCGCATTTTTTCTTCGGTCAGCTTTTCTACAACTTTGTAATTCAAGTCCGGGCTGAGCAGGAAAGGATATTCCGCAATGGTTTCCATGGCTCTTTCTGCATACCGAAGGAACTTTTCGCAGGAGATGAGTCCGGCCACCGGCAGATTGAGAACCTGCATCGCATCCGGCATGTTTTTTTCCGGCGTAATAAACACAATTTTTTTCTTCGTCCAGTCTGTCACGTGGTCACGTTTTTCTTCTTCCTGAATCAGCGCAGCGGGATCGCTGCTGAATACGAACAAGGTGTCAAATGTTGCGGCATAATCGTCCTTGGCTTTTTCCGTTAGTAATTCATAGTGTACGTTTTTGGATGCTTTAATGTGTCGAAAGGACTCGACGTAATCTTCCTCACAGCATACAAGCACAATACGATGTTTCGTTTTTACATTTGTCATAGCTTAACCCCCTTCATTCATTGGGACTATCTATTATTTTAAACATATTATGCAGGGAAGTGCCAGTAATTTGTTTAACAAGTGTGTAATATTTGTGTATAGATATAAATACCCTTTATCTGAGAAGTGCTTTTTTCGAATAGATCTGTTAAAGCATTCTGTTTGTTGACATATATAAGAAAACTTCGCTTCAACCCGGCAGGCTTGCCGTGGAGGAGATTTCCAGCTTCCTCAGGCTTACGCCCTGCGGGATCTTCCAATCTCCTTCTTCCACTGGCGTCCGCCGGTTTCCGCTTCGTTTTAATTCTCCCATACAGAAAGCCTGCTGGTTGAATCAAGAAGGTATCAAGGTAAAAACCAGAGGCAAGGCGATTTTTCAAGACGCCTGCGGAAAAAGAAAGCGGGAAGATCCTCCCGGACGCAAGGGAGGGAGAGCTGAAGGCTTTCTCCGCGGCAAGCGAAGAAAAAAGAGCCGCAGGCACTCCAATAACAACACGGAACTCTAACAGAGCCTTTCGAATAGTTCGTGCTTTCCAGCCGCCTTTCAGGTATCAAAAAAGCCTGCTCCGCTTCTGCGGAACAGGCTTTCACATTATTTCCAGAACATCCACCATGGTTTCTTTTCTTCGTACGGCTGTTTGTTTTCTTCCGATCCGGTTTCTTCGGAAGCTGCATACATGACAGGCTCTTCTTCCTTTTGTTCTTCGACGTTCACTTCCGCGCCGCTCTCCTCTTTGGTCGCATTCTCACCGGTGTCTGCTTCTTCCTGCTCGTCCGGCTCTTCGTTCTGTGCTTCCGTTTCTTCCAGATCGGAGGCGGTTTCTTCCGGCTTTGTTTCCTCCTGGGCTGCCGCGGGCAGAGCGCGGTCTTCTTTTGCTTCGCGCAGAAGTGCCATCAGCTCCTGTTCATGCTCCATGCGCCGCTGTTCTACTTCTTTCTGCTCTTCAAGCTTTTCAAGAAGCTGAGTCGTCAGCTGCTGCTGCTGCAGAAACATCTGTTTCCATTCCTGCATCGTGTAGCTCAGCTCACTGCTCTCGCTCCGGGAGACAGTCTCCGGAACGCTGTCCGTTACGCCATTGTCGCTATGTACTGATACGACAGCGAAAGCTGCCTTTTTAAGCGTCATAGCGGGAGATTCTTTTGCGGATATAAAACGCTGAATAATAGTAATATCATCGTTTGAAAAAGACCGGTGCCCCCGCTTGTTCTTCATGAATTTATGTCCTGCTTCTTCCAGAGCTATGCAATACTTTCTCAATGTAGATTCCTGCAGCTGCAGCATCTCGGAAACTTCCGATGCTGTTCGGAGAATACGATCCTCAGTCACGTGCGTACACCCTTTCTTTTCTCTCTAGTAGTTACCGTTATATCGCTTGTTTTATTATAACGGAACAGAAGAAATAAATAAACCTCCCAGACCATTTTTCTCTAATTATGAGGCAGAATAGGTCTTTTCTTACTAAATTCCTCGATCAGAAAAAAAACATAAAGCGTCATGACGGTTTTTGTCATGACGCCTTTTACATCTATTGGATCGAACGCGTGCGGGTCAGCATAGCGCTGAATTCTGCCCGCGTTACTTCTCCTCCAGGCTGTAGAGAGCCGTTCGGATATCCTCTCAATATTCCGTTATCTGAAAGCTTTTTCATCTGCTCGTAATAATACCTTCCGGCTTCCAGATCAGGGAAGTTTTCTCCGTTACCTGTTCCAGGATAATGATACACTCTCGTCAGCAGTACGGAAACTTCGGCCCGGGTAATCGGCTGGTCGGGGCGGACTTTGTTATCTGTATACCCTTCGACGATCCCTCTGGAAGCCGCTTCCCGAATGGAATTGTAGGCAAAATGACTGCTGGAAAGATCAGTAAAGCTGTTGTAGGTTCCCTGCATCTCCCAGTTCTGTTCCCGGCTGATCAGCTCGACCACTTCCGCCCGGGTAATTTTCCGCTGGGGACGAAACGTTCCATCTGTGTATCCGTTTATCAGGTTGTCTTTGACAAGCGGTGTCAGTTCTTCAATGTACCATGCATTTTCAATGAGATCCGGGTATCGGCTTAAAACTTGGGCTCCCGGGTCTTTCAGCCGCAGGCGGAGTTCCGATGCTTTTTTCTCCGGAGAAATAGCGGATTCTCCATTTGTCACGCGGATACTGTATACATAGTTGCCGTCTTTTGAAATGCGCTCCGTATAGGTTTTGCCCTGCCCTTTATAGATCGTCTCTCCGTTGCGCATTAATTCGAAGGTGACATTCGTGCGGCTGTCACTCCAGGTTATTTTTATGTCCGCCGCCTCATTCGTAATTTCTGCTGCTTCCGCTTTGATTGCCATTACGGGATCAAGCGTTTCCGATAAATAACGCGGGAACTCTATTCTTCCATAGCCGATGTTGTTATTCGGCGTACTCACCTGACTTGGAGCAGTCCATTCGCGCAGCTGAAGGCGCATTTCCCGGGAAGACAGCTCCGGATCTGATTCTTTCATGATTGCAAGCATGCCGCTGACCATCGGGGCCGCCATCGATGTGCCGCTGTTTACTTCGTAGCCTCTGCCGGTACTCGCGCTGTATATACTTACTCCCGGTGCAGCTATTTCCACACCTGAGCCTGCAGTCGAGAAAGGCGCACGCTCGTCCTTAAAGTTCGTTGCCGCGGTGCCGATAACGTTTTTGTCACGAGCAGGGTAGTCAATATTTGTAATGCCTGTTTCTTCGCCGCGGTTGCCTGCCGCCCCTACCATCGTAATACCTTCCGCATGAGCTTCGGCAAGCGCTTTTGTTAATCCTTCAGAAGCACGCTGTCCGCCGATGCTCAGGTTGATTATATCGACATTTTTCTCTATCGACCATTCAATCGCTTCTATTATAGTGGAATGACGGCCGGAACCCT